>JBGPIK010000083.1:0-19846 GCA_041484845.1 Binatia bacterium
TAACACTTTCTATAATCCGTGAATGATTGTCAGCGCCTGCTTCCGCTTCTCACGTAAGGTCCTCGGTCCATGGACTTTGGTCGTTTTATTTCTAATCAACAGCTGCGCCACCTTTCGGATGCCGAGTATCCCCGGCATCACGCCACCGGGTGAAGATGAAGAAGTGAAAATCAGCCGGGAGTTTCGCCGCGAGGCGAAAAAACAGCTCAAGTTCGTATCGAATCTGGAAGTGCAAAGATATGTGGACAACTTGGGCCGGAGATTACTCTCGGTCATGGGGACGCCGCAGTTTGATTACCGTTACTTTGTCGTCGAGGAATCAGAACTCAATGCGTTCTCGGTGCCGGGAGGTTCCATCTACTTGTATACCGGCCTTCTGGATCGAATGAGGAGCACGGCCGAGCTGGCCTCGGTCATGTCCCACGAGATTATTCACGCAAAGAACCATCACATGGTGCGCATGTCCGGCCTCGATCCGGTAAGCATCCTGGGAATACTCGGGGCGGTGGCGGCGGCGCGTAGCGGCGCCGGCTCGCAAGCTGCCCTAGTGTTGAGCCAAGGCATAGCAGCCACCAGGCAAATCGGCTACACACGCCAACTCGAAATGGAAGCTGACACCCTGGGGCTTAAATATATGGCGGAGGCAGGTTACGATCCGCACGCGATGCTGAGCTTCGAAAAAACCATGCTGAAAGAGCAAACCTTGAGTCCCATCGATGTGCCGCGCTACCTGTTGGATCACCCTTTGACCCAGGATCGGATAGCCAATGTCGAGCTAATGATTCGTTCCATAAAGCCGAGCGAGACGGCAGTGGAAGGACCGGACCCGATCAAGAAAATCCAAACCCTTATCCGTATCGAGAGGAATGAAGCAGACGCGGTCATCGCCGAGCAAAAAAGACTGATCAGCCAAGCGTCGAAAAATAGCGAACCCTATCAACTCTTGGGCATCGCCTATTTCTCCAAAGGAATGTGGCAAGAGGCACGTGAGAACCTTGAACGGGCGATAGCGCTCAACCCCCAAAGTCCGGGTATCGACTGGGATCTGGGGCGACTCTATACCCAAATCAAAAACTATTCCTTGGCCCACACCGCTTTTGACCGCGCTTTGGCAAGACGGTCCGATGAGGCTCTGACCTATGTGTATCTCGGGGAGCTGTACGAGCAGGAGTCAGATCTACAAGGTGCCGCGGGAGCTTACCTTAACGCCAGCAATCTCGCTCCTTTATGGGACAAGCCACTGCACCAACTCGGACTCATCTATGGAAAGCTGAACCGGCTGGGCGACGCCTATTACTATCTTGGCAAATCGCTAGTTCTCGAGGACGAGGACGAGAAAGCCATCCCCAATTACGAAAAGGCGATTAAAATTTCGGGAGAGAACTCGCCGCGGGCTCAAGTCATCAAGGAAGAGCTAAAAATTCTCAAAGCGCGCAAAACATGAGATTACTTACGCTCGCTCATGGCGGGGAAAGAAAGAACCTTGCCACGAGCGGGCTTGGCGGATTTGCCTTCGCGCTGCAACAACACCTCACGCAAATAATCGGGATCGAATCCCAAAAGATCACAGATGTTGGTGAAAGAGAAAAGCCACTCTGTGCCGGGATACTGGACCCACTCTAGAGCGTTTTCATAATGGCTTCGTCCCGAGGTGCTTCTGGCGCCCCGATACTTGTCGAGGCACTCGACCGCATCCTTGAGAATCGCGATCATCAATCGTTTTTCGCCTTCCAGTTGGCGCGACAAACCGCCGTTACCATAAAACTGCGAGGGTAAGAAGATATCGGGCTCGAGAATCCTTGCGAGAAAATCATCGTACATGTGTGGAAATCACTCCTGGCTGATTGAAGCGCATTGTATACCACAGACAGGGGTCGCTGGCAATAAAAATTTATTCCCGCACGCACAAAATGAGCAAAAAAGCGTGCAGATGTCATGTAATGAGCCGATGAGCATGGGCCACTTGGCCAATTCATTCAGCCCATCAGCGATTCTAACATCGCGGAATTTGAAATGTGCGCACTGTCGGCGGATCTATTCTGCGGGCTCAAATGCCGCCCATTAATCCTGCTAACTTAGTTTTGGCAGCATTGTGATCCCAGACCTTCTGCACCACCGAATCTTTGCGCCGGGCTTTCATGACGCGCTGCGTCTCATCCTCATTGTAGACCCGCACTGGGCCGAGCAAGGAAGCCTTGTAAAACCTTGAAGCAGATTCCTCCAGATCGACACAAGCCGCGAAGACCCATTCAATCGACTGGCCGACGACCATGGAACCATGTCCACGCAGCATGACCGCTTCTCTAGTCCCAAGCGCGCGCGCGACTGCGTCGCCCTGTTCAATCGTGTGAATAAGCGCGGGATCCATGTACAGAGGCAAAGGACCTGGGCCGAAGAATGCTCCCGGGTTCGAGGATGCTGGATAAAAGGGTTTGTCCACCATGCTCAGCACCGCCACCATGTGGTTGTGAAGGTGAGCCACGCTCTGGATATCACCACGCGCTTTGTAAGCGCGAGCGTGCATGAAAACTTCCGAAGGCGCTTTATACTTGCCCTCAATCAGCTTCCCGTCAAAATCGGTCACAACCATGTCATCCGGCGCAACCGTCGCGCGGCTGATTGGGTGGGGCAGGATGAGCAGATGGTCGGATTTGGGAATTCTCACGCTGATATGGCCGCTGTAGTCCACGAGTCCCGAATTAAACAGCATCCGCGACGACATCGCCAACTTCGTTTTAAGATCGCTTGTTTCCGACACAAAAAATTCTCCCTTCTTTTTCCCGCTTAAATTCGCGCCATCATATACCTGAAGCTAAAAATGTCCAACCGGGACAATGGGCTTAGGGGGCCGTTTACCCATTGATGAAATATAAGCGAAAGGAAATGACTAATGCCAAGCGATAACGCTGAAGCTATTCTAAGGCAGCACCTCGATGACCGGCTCCCACAACGCGTGCTTACTTCATTTTGAATGACGGTGGCACGATCTCATCGATGTTCTTTCCCGTCCAGTGCCATTGGGGCAGGCTGTCCCAGACCTGTTCGCCCTTGGCTTGAACTTTTTCCAGCAGTTCTTCTTCATTCAAACGAAGATACTTGCCGTCGTCGACCAGCGTCTCACCATCCACAATGACCGTGCGCACGTCACGACTGACGGCAGTTTCCATGAGCGATCGAATAGGATCGCGAACGGCGCCGAAGGCGATATTCCGCAAATTAACGATCGTCACGTCCGCCTTCGCTCCTTTCGCGAGTCTTCCCAGATCATCTCGTCCCAACATCGTCGCACCGCCTAAGGTAACGGCATTAAACACGTCGCGCGGGTGCCCGGCCATGAAACTTTTCTCGGCGACACGTGACGCCAGCGCCGCATAGCGCAGGTCCGAAATAATGTCCTTGGGAAACGTATCGGTGCCGATCCCCATGTTGATGCCCGCCTTCAAATAGCGATCGAAGGATTCCATCACGATGCCAAGCTTAAGGTACTTGAGCGGGCTGTAAGCTACCGACGCGCCGGAATCCGCAATAATTTTAAGATCATCGCCATAAGGATAAGCGAGCCAGGAATGGCCACTTATGAAAATACAGTGAGAGAGGGAAACTTCCGGATCGAGAAAGCCGATCTTGTGCAGCAACTCGATGGGCGTACAGCGTTCACGGCGCATCACGGTATGAAATTCGAACAGATTGATCGTGGCGTGAATCTGAATCCGCACGCCGGCCTCCCTTGCCATTTTCTTGGTCTCTTTGAGAAGCTGCGGAGTGCAGGAGTCCACGTGGCCGGGAAATAACATCGTGTTGATGCGCCCGTTGCACGCGCTATCATATTTTTTGACGAACTCGACGGCTTTTTTTAATCCTTCGCTGCCGCGTTGATCGTTCCAATCGTATTCCAATCGACCTTCACGGTCATGGAAAAAACTCACGTTTTTGTAGCTTGGACCGGTGTAACAGCGCATCCCGACTTGATCCAGCATATCGACATAGCGCTCCGGTTCAGCGCCCGGACCGCCGATTTCCATGGTCGTGGTTACGCCGCTTTTAAGCAGATGAATCAACGAAAAGCGCTGGCCCACATCGATGTCTTTTAAATGGGCGGCATGCGCGCCTTCGCGCGTTGGCCCGCCGTGCGCCAAATAGTTGGCGGCAAAAAAATCGCTTTTGGTCGAATCATTCAGAATATAGTCGCTCGCATTGATGCCGGAATGAAAGTGCGTGTCGATGAATCCGGGCGAGACGAGACAGCCTCGGGCGTCGATTTTTCTATCCACCGGCTGCGCATACTCTTTCCCCACGAACTCGATCCGATCGTTTTGAAACACGACCACGCCGTCTTTGATAATCTCGTGTTCCTTGCCATTAAAACTAACAACATAGCCGCCCTGAATAAGCGTTTTCATCGCGGTCGCCTTTCTTTGTGCATGTTTACGAAGCGAGGAGTAGCAAATGACCCTCTGTAAAACAAGCTAAGCCAGCGTTCAAAAAGGGAGAAGTTCCGTTTTTGTCGGTTCTGCTGGATTTTGCACAGTACTTGATGATGAAGAACGAGCGCGAAACGGCAAAGTGGTGATGAAAGCTCGCTATTTTGATGAGTGATTTTAAGGCCTTGATTTTGCTCTTGAGCATCTCCCATGGGGCCTGCGGAGGCCTAGATCCTTGATGGATGAGCAATAGCGAGAGTAACGATTAAATGAGAAAATTTATTCTCTTCCTCATCTTCATGATCCCCTGTTTCGTGGTAGCAACATCTTTTGCTAAATCAAATTTACCTGGTCCATACCCCGCTACCGTTATCTCGGTAACTGACGGCGATACTATAAAGGTAAAGGTCCAGATTTGGCTCGGGCTCTATCAAGAAGTAGCCGTCAGAATTGGAGGCATCGATACGCCAGAAATTTCGATGTCAAAGTGCCCCAAAGAAAAGGAACTTGGGAAAGAAGCAAAGAAGTTTCTTGAGAGCGTGCTTCCTACGGGGTCGAGCGTAGGTTTAAAAGACATAAGTGCGGATAAATACGGTGGCCGAGTAGTAGCTTCCATTGTAATGACTGACGGCGAGGATATCGGTCAGTTACTTCTAAAGCGCGGTATGGCGTCCACTTACAACGGTCGAACGAAGAGAAGTTGGTGCAACTTGGATAACTGAACCTTATCAGAATGGCTAATTAAGATTCAGAGAAACATCATTAGAGATAACCCCTCATTTCTCACTTATAGATTCCCTGGCTCGCCCACTCGATGTAGTGTTCCACGCCGCGGTAGGGATCATATTCGGGAGAAAAACCCGTCTCCTCGCGCAGCCGAGAAATATCGACGCAGGCGTTGATATCCATAGAGGTCTTGGTTGACGTCAGCGGGCCTGGGCCGTCGCCGAGATGAACCGCTAAATCCGGTAGCGCTCTTCTGATCGCATCGGCGAATTCACCGATGCTGGTAAGCTTGCCGTACCCAAGATTGTAAATGCGGTGGCGCAAACTTGGAGCTTTGAGCAACAGCAAAAGCCCTTGCGCCGCATCCTTGGAATAGATGAAGTCATGTGCTTCAGTTGGATCGTAATTGCCGAGCTCGATCGGCAACCCTTTGGCGGCTTTTTCCAGCATATGTCCGGGCAGGTTTCGTATCCCCTTGTATAAAGGCCCGTAGACGCGCGTCAGGCGAACCGAGACCGTCTCCATTTTGTGCTCTTGGGAATACATGAGACAGAGAATCTCACCGGCCTTCTTGGTTCCCGGAACGAATCGATCCGAAGTGATATAGAGTCTTTCTTCCTCCTTAAACGGCATCGTCTGCGCCATTCCCTGATAGACGGCCTCGGAGCTGATGAAGAGCACTCGCTTGATCCCTGCGCGCTGGGCCGCTTCGAGCACGTTGATCGTGCCCGTCACATTGACGTCTAGCGCTTGATAAAGCGTCGTGTTGCCTTTCTCCGATCGCACCGCGGCATGGACGATAGCGTTGATTCGATGATCATCAATGAGGCGCGAAATCGCTTCGCGAGATGTGATGTCTAGAGGCGCCACCTTGAGGTTTTCTGCCAGATAGGGCTTGATCAGCGGAGGGACTTCCGTATTACGGTTGCTGGTGAGTAAAACTTTTTCTCCGGCGTCACAAAGTAGCTTTGCCAGATTACAACCGAGAAAGCCCAATCCGCCGGTGATGAGGATCATTTGTTGGCTCCAATGAAAAAGCGCTCAGCTCATCAGCGATTACCCAGATCTTGTCCGTGATAGCCGCTGGCTATAGCTCACAGAACGATTAATTCGTCGCCGACTTTGTTGAGACGCCGATTGCCCTTCTCGGTAATCAGATAAGTCTCGCCCCAAAGCAACGAGCTGCCGTCGAGAATCGGCCAGGGGTGCACGATGAAAACCATGCCGGGCACGATCTCGGTTTCGTTCTGCGGTGACGGGCGGTCCTCGACCATATCGATGCCCACGATGTGGCCGTATACCGGCGTGCAGCCGAGTCCTGAGTTTTTGACTGATTGCTCCATGACGCTCATCGGCTGTGAGACTTTGTTACCCGGTTTCAAGTGAGGCAAAGCCTCTTTGATAGCTTTGACGGCGCCATGGTGTAACTTCACCAGTTTCGGGTCCGGTTTTCCAAGCGAAACGGCGCGGGCAAGCTGCGTCCAAAAGCCGCCGTAGTTGGCGGTGAGCTCCGTGAAAATCATCCCTTTATTTTTGATCTTCCGCGCGGAGGGAACATAGGCGTCCACCTTGGGCCCTTGGGAAATAATGTTGAAGGTTTTTTCGACGCCGTTGCTCTTCAAGAGAAAATCCATACGCGCCATCACTTCCCACTCGGTCTTGCCCGGCTTGATGCCCTTGACACCTTCACTGAAGGCGCGGTCCACCAGCGCCGCCGATTTTTTAACCAGCTTGATTTCCTCCGGGGTGCGGTAGGCACGGAGTTTTTTCAAAACCGGACCAAACTCCGTCAAAGTAACGCCGGGAAACATTTCCTCAAGGCGTTGGCCCCAGAGAAATGGAAAGTTGTGCAGCCCGTCAATCCCAACGGTGCCGCGGTCCAAGTTGTTCTCGCGCAAAACTTCCGTCAGCGTGTGAAAAAAATTCGTGGTCAGGCGTATATCGCCGGCCCATGAGTTTTTCGCCGCTCTCATGGCCTGAAAGCGTGATTCCACGAGCAGCGCCGGTGGCTTGTCCGGCTTGCGGAAAAAAATCACCACCAGCGGAATATTGATGTTGGGAAAGTCGGTTAAGTATCGAAACGCCGCGCCGTCGCCGCGAACGGCGCTCGAGCCGCGCGCGATGAGGACATCGAGACCCTGCTCGGCCATTTGTTTTCGCGCCGCTTTAAAGCGGGATTCTTTTGCCTTCAACGAGAGAAACATGATGAATTCCTTTTGTGATTGACCCGAGCTGCTTTTCGCTTACGCTTTTAACCCAAGCAACTGCGAACGAACCACCTTACTTTTGCAGCTCGCTGCCCCAGAGCTCTTTGAGAAAACCGCTTTTTTCTAAGTTATTGACGAACGAATTGTCATAAATTTCTTCGGGCTTGCGTCGCACCTGCGTGCCCCCGGCTCGTACAAGCTCCACGGCCTCGGCAACCGCCACGCGCGGGACAATCATGCGTCGATCGACGATCTCTTTGGCATAAACGTTATAGGAGGCGCGCAAAGCCTCTTCGTCTTTGGTCCGCATCGCCTTGCCGATGGAGGCCATGGCTTTTTCCGGATTTTTGTCAACAAAATGAATCGCTTCCGCAAAAGCAGCGACCACTCTTTGGACGACCTCGGGCCTTTCGCGTAAGGTGCGCGAGTTGGCGTGCACTGAACTGTAGATGAACGGCAGATCCAAATCGATGAGCCGGTAGATAACATTGTATCCCTCGTTCTTAGCCCGAACATCAAGTGGCGGCGGCACAACGATCCCTTGCACGACATTGGCGGCCATAGCCTGGAAACGCTCGTTCTGGCTACCGCCGATGGGCCGGATTATGACCTCGTCCGTAAGATTGAATTTCTTGAGCATCGTGCGGGAGAGGCGGGCGCTCAAGTCGCCTGGGCGCGTGACACCGAGCGCTTTACCTTTGAGATCCTCAAGTCGGCGAACCTCTTTGCGTGTGACCAGCACGTATGGGAGTTTGACTAACGGGGCGGCCACCAGCTTGGCTTCGATTCCCGTGGCCAGCCCAGGCATCGTAGCGTCCGCCGCGCAATAGAGAAACTGGATCTCATCGGCTGCCAGCGCCGCCAGAGACGGACCGCTTCCCCGGATATAGATCTGTTCTATTTTGATGCCGTATTTGTCGAACAAACCGTAGTCCAAGGCGGTGTAAAGGTGCACGAAACCTCCCGACACCGCGCAGCTGGCGATTCTGAGTTTGATGGGTCGCTCGCCGGCTTTCGGTAAGTACGGATTGGCCCAGGCGATAGTACAAGCGGCAATAATCAGCAGCAGCGAAAAAAAGATTTTTGCGATATGCCCCCGAAATAACCTAGAAGACAGCGACTTAAGTTTCATCTAAACTCCCTTCTTAACCCCGGTGATCCGCCGTAGACATCCACTAACAGCGCGCCGTGGCGGCTCTTAATTAGGCAATCACGAACGCAATCTGTTTAGAAGCGGTAATCCCTTTTGATTCGTCCATTTTGTGCCCAAAGCCATACCTATTCCTATGACCGCGGCGGATCATAGTCCATTTTGAGCCCTCGCTCAATTGACCCTGAAGCCATTCTCGCTTGGAATCCTGGTAAGAGCGCGCCACCGGACTTTTAGCTCCGCGCTTACACCGCGAAGCGAAAATGAATGATGTCTGCGTCTTTGACAATATAGTCTTTGCCTTCGAGCCGAAACTTACCCGCTTCTTTGCATTTGGCTTCGCTCCCGTAAGCGATAAAGTCGGCATAGGCGATCACTTCGGCACGGATGAAACCCCGTTCAATGTCGCTATGGATCTTGCCTGCCGATTTTCGCGCGTTCGTTCCTTGGGTGATCGTCCATGCGCGGACTTCGTCTTCGCCGGAGGTAAAGAAGCTGATGAGATCCAAGAGATGGTAAGAAGAGCGGATGAAGCGGTCGCGCGCCGGCTCGGCAATGCCGATCTCTTTTAAGAATGCAGCGCGATCGTTCTCTTCCAGTTGCGCAATCTCCATTTCGACCTTGCCGGCCAAAGCCAATCCTTCCAGACCGCGGCGCTGCAACTCCTCCTGGTAAGATGCTGCAAGGGGCTGCCCCGCTTTATCCTCCGCTTGATTGAACAACACAAGAAGCGGCTTGCGGCTAAGAAAACCAAACCCTGAAAGTAAATTTTCCTCATCCGCGCTAAAAGACAGGTTTCTCAGGCTCTCTTCGTTTTCCAAAGCTTGGGCGCAGTGTTCCAGCAATTCCTCCTCTTGCGGCCGCGCCTTTTCCTTTTTCAAACGGCTCCGGCGATTCTCGACAACCGTAAGATCTGCAAGAATCATTTCCGTAAGCAAGTCGTTGAGTTCTCTCAGGGGATCGCTGCCGGTTTCAAAGTCGCGGAGGACGAGCGCGATGGCATCGACTTCGCGCATTTGCGTGACCAAGGCATTGTTAGACTTCAGGTTATCCTCGGCCTGCGGTGGAAAATCGGTAAAGCGAATTTCGGCGTAGGTCGTCTTCTTCGGTTTGAAAATTTGCGACAGACGATCGATCCGCTCATCTGGCACTTTGATCACGCCCAGGTGAACCTCCTCCCTACCGAAACCACCGACCTGCGCCTGCAGTCCCGTGAGCATATTGAATATCGTTGTCTTTCCCGCGCCGCGATGACCGATCAAGCCGATCTTCATTTGGCTTCCTTCCCCCTCGAATTAAACTGGAATTTATAAATTTATCAGGATTTAGTGATTGAAGGAACCCGCGCCTTTATGCTCACAAGCTTGATCTTTTGCCGAGCCAATGAAACTGTACTGCCGAGATGAATGACGGACTGGCGGGGAGAAGTTGATGTTGGATGCAGCTCCCTTGATTGCGCACTGGGGATACTGGGCGGTTTTCGGATTGGTCATCCTTGGAAATATTGGATTCCCGGTCCCCGAAGAGGGTATTTTAGTTTTTGCCGGCTACCTGGTGTGGTCCGGCAAATTTCGCCTTTTTCACGTCCTCGTCGTCGGAGTTGCGGCCGCGGTGATCGGCGATAATCTCGGTTATTGGTTTGGGCGACACTATGGACAAGCCGCCATACGACGTTTTGGTCACAAGATATTTATCACTGAGACGCGGTTCGACAAAGCCAGGCAATTTGTCGACCGCTATGGGTCTTACGGTGTCTTTGTGGCGCGATTTATTCCCGGGCTGCGATTCATGGCGGGACCTGTGGCGGGTAGCACAGGCCTACCCTACCTTCGTTTCTTCAGCGTTAATATCCTTGGAGGACTAATTTATGTGCCGTTATCCGTCGGTGCCGGTTATTTTCTTGGCAAGAGTTTGGGCGATGCGCTGACGCAACTTGAAGGCATGATCGGCAAAGTGGATTACCTCGCGCTGATACTGCTAGTCTTTGCAGCCGTCGTCATTATTTTTTGGAGGGCGCTCAGCTCCCGAAAAGCCGAAAAAGGCGGATCGGAAAGCTGAGCCACACTTTTCAGCTGCGTTTGCGCTATGGCTTGAGCGCGAGAAACAGGCTGCCCTGGCCGCGACGAACCAGAAACAATACTGACCGGCCCTTTCCGGTCTTGGCGGTTTCACGCTTGAAATCAGCTACCGTGCGCACGGAATGGCGATTAACTTCGGCGATCACGTCTCCCCTTTGAAGCCCGGCATCATCGGCTGCGCTGCCGGGCGTGACCGCGGTAATCACCACACCTTCGGTTCGCTCTAAGCCGAGTTCCTCGGCGATGTCCGGAGTCAATTTTTGGACGGCGAGGCCCAACTCTCCGGTCTCCCCCGATGCGACGACCTCTTTTTCCTTAATTTCTCCTACCGCAATCGGCAACGTGAGTTCTTTGCCGTCGCGCACGACTTTGGCCTGAACGGTTTTCCCCGGCGCCAATCGAGCGACTTGTAGCGGCAGGTCAGCGGAATCTCTGATTTCCTTGCCGTCCAACGCGAGAATGACGTCGCCGGTCTTGACGCCCGCCCGTGCTGCGGGCCCGTCCTTTGTCAGGTCGGCCACAAGCGCGCCTTGCGCCTGCTTAAGGCCCATGGTTTCCGCGATTTCCGGCGTCACTTTTTGAATGGTAGCTCCAAGAAAACCCCGAACGATTTTTCCTTTGGCCCTGAGCTGGGGCAGTAGGTCTTTCACTAAATTGGTTGGAATCGCAAAGCCGATTCCGATGTTGCCTCCCGATTGGCTAAAAATCGCGGTATTGATCCCCACCACTTCACCGCGCATGTTAACGAGTGGACCACCGGAATTTCCCGGATTGATGGACGCATCCGTTTGAATGAAGTCCTCATAGGGCCCGTTTCCGATACGTCGTCCTTTGGCGCTGACGATCCCTGAGGTTACGGTATGGTCGAGACCGAACGGATTTCCGATGGCCATCACCCATTCACCCACATCCAATCGGTCCGAATCACCCAAGCTGACCGTTGGAAGATCCTGCCGCGCATCGATTTTGATGATCGCGATGTCGGTTTTTTGATCCTTCCCCAGGACTTTCGCTGTGAAACTCTGGCCGTCCGAGAGCGTCACGGTGATTTTGTCGGCCCCATCGACAACATGATAATTCGTTAGGATTGTGCCGTCGCGATCGATGATGAACCCAGAGCCGAGGCCGCTTTGCCGTTGTGGGCCACGCGGAATTTGGCCGCCAAAAAATCTCTGCCAAAATTGGCTAAAGGGGTCATCCTCGGAACCGGGCATCTCCTCGGCGGTCTTGCGCACCTGCACCGTGGAAACGTTAACGACCGAGGGACCGACTTTCTTTGCCAAGCTCACGAAATCGGGCAGTGCCTGTCCGGCAGCAGCCGGGCTCGCAGCGTATGCCGCTGCATCGGCCCGGGCGAAATGCGCGATTCCACTGGAGCTCTCAACGAGAATGCTGACGGCCGTCCCGGTCACAAAAGCTACCAAGCTGGCCACCACGGATAAGTAAAGGCTTACCCGCCTGTTTCGAACGGTTATCATTTTTTGCCTCCGGCTTGTGGCGAACGAACAAAATCGCTTAGCGCTGAATTGCGGAACTCCTCACGAGTTCGTCATTATTGACATCACTATGGACGCGTTTGCTCTGCCAGCGGTTTACACTCTTTTCCAAACGCGAACCCTTCGCCAATGCGGTTTCCTTCCAACGCGCCAGCCCCGGTCTCAAATACGTCGGCTCGAAACCCAGCGAATCGCAGATGTTTTCGAAGGAGTACAGGTAGGACCTGTCTTCGTCGAGAATCCACTGCTCGGCTTCCAGATGGAGCAATTGTTTTCGTTTACAGGTCGCTGCCACATGATCTTGAAAACAGATGATCGCATCTTCCAACACTGCCAGCATGAGCACCTGTTCAGGATTCAGATGAAACTTCCTGCGGTAGGTTGCCAAATATTGCGCGGAAATTAGAATATCAGGCTGGAACACGGCAAGGGCCTTTTCCTCAAAGGCGGTTTGCGACTGACTTAGACCTCTTACCCAACGCTGTGAATGAGTGTTGTTATTTGACATTTGGGCTGTAAATCGTGGTTTGCCGATCATAAGAACCTCCCTAAGAATTGGACATGGGATGCACCAGTGTTGTTCCAACGCTTCACGCTAATGCACCAACTACATTTCGGTCTGCGCCCTTATGGGCACCGGCGGCGGCCCAAGGACAATACAAATTCGCCCGATTACTCTGGATTTATCGCCGAGCAAGCTCCTCTCGGCCAATTGTCCTAGCTGGTGGTGAACGACGAAAAACGAAAGAATCAGAGCAAGAGAACTGACTGGAGTATCTGCAGAGATACTTTCGTGGCGTGGGCTTGAGCTGAATTGAACGGCGCTAAAGATTCTATGCTGCCGATGTGCCTGAACGGATAGCCTTGCGAACAAGGGCGGGTTGCCTCCGGTACGTCGTCGCTTTCGAATTGTAACGCCATCGTAAGAACGCGCGAGTACAACTGCGCCGGACCGGTCGTAGACAGATGGTGCACCTCAAGCGCATCAAGCGAACCGATAGGTGCGCAATCGTACGCCAGACTTACAGCGAATGCGCCGAAGGTAAAAAACAGAACCATGCCTAAGGCGGCAAGCGTCTTGTTGAGGCGGGTCATCTTCACAGGTTAGGTGACCCAAGGCTAGCACCGGGTCGGCGAAAGTCAACAGAGCGATTGGCGCCGACGAATCGCCGAGAGGGGAGGTTTCTGAAACCTTCTCACGCTGGTATTTTGCTGTCCCGGTAAAATTGAACTTGTGTCCCCTCTCGATGGCTGCCAGATTCTCGCTATCGCATCAGCAAGGACACGTTAACAGGCGTCGACTTTTTCAACAAGTTCGATTACTTCGACAATAATCGCAAGGCCGGCAAGTAGGGGTCATAATAATCCGCCTAGGGCGGATGGATTACCTGGTGAGCCCTATGGCCGGCAAGTTACGGCTAACCTAGATACCCCATGGGCGCTGCAGTTGACCCCGCAAGTCAAGATGGTACATTGATAGCCCATGCCATTAGCATCCATTGAAGAAGCCATCGAGGAGATTCGCCATGGGCGCATGGTGATCCTCATGGACGACAAGGACCGCGAGAACGAAGGCGACCTTTGTATGGCCGCGGAGAAGGTCACTCCGGCAGCTATTAACTTTATGGCGACCCACGGGCGCGGTCTGATTTGCCTTCCGCTAACCGAACAAAGGGTGAAGCATCTCGGCATCTCTATGATGGTTACTGAAAATACTTCGCCGTTCGGAACGGCCTTCACCGTTTCGGTCGACGGGGCCGCGGGAATCAGCACGGGCATTTCTGCGGCCGACCGAGCAAAAACGATTCTTGATGCCATCGCTGACGATGCCAAGCCGCAAGATCTCGTCACCCCCGGCCATATTTTCCCTTTGCGGGCCCGTAACGGAGGCGTGTTGGTTAGGGCAGGGCAAACTGAGGGTTCAGTGGACCTCGCGCGTCTCGCTGGGCTGAAACCCGCCGGCGTCATTTGCGAGATCATGAAGAATGACGGCACTATGGCGCGCCAGCCGGATCTGATGAAGTTCGCTCGCAAACACAAACTCAAGGCCGTTACCATCGCGGATCTGATCCAGCATCGGCTGAATTATGATTCGCTCGTTTATCGCGCTGCGACCGCGCCGCTGCCGACGCGCGCCGGCGGTTTGTTCCAAGCGGTCGTCTACAACACTCATGTCGATCAAAGTGAACACTTGGCGCTGATCAAAGGTGAGATCTCGCCGAAGGACGAAACCCTGGTGCGAGTGCACACGAAGTATATCCCCGGCGACGTATTCGGTTTCGAGTTTCTGAATACCGGCGCGGTGATCCAACACTCTATGGAAATTATCGCCAAAGAAGGCAAGGGAGTGATTCTTTATCTACAGCCTGAACACAAGGGCATACGTCCTGCTATGGTTCAGTACCCCACCGTGGAAGGCAAACAACAGAAAGACATGAATCTCTCGTTTGTCTACCGAGCCGATTTCAAAGAGTACGGCATTGGCGCGCAAATCTTGCGGGACTTAGGCGTGCGTAAAATGCGCCTGCTGACGAACAATCGGAAACATCTGGTAGGGCTCCGCGGTTACGGCTTAGAAGTAACCTCGTTGGAACCCATTTCGCGAGAGAGTTCTCCCCGTGAGGCGCCAAAATCGAAAAAGACCAAGGCGAACAGCGCCTAGCCTGCGCAGGTGGGACGCAGGTCAATTTCGAATGGCCTGGCATCGGCGAGGCCTTATCAGCTGAGGGAGAGAAGATGCCGATTTTTGAATACAAGTGCCGGCGTTGTCATCATCGTTTTGAACAGATTGTGCTTTCGACGCGAGCGAAAGCCAGCTGTCCTAAATGCGACAGCCGCGCAGTAGAAAAGCAGCTGTCGGTTTTTAGCTCGCCCGGATCGCATGGCGAAGAGGGCGCGTCACCCGGGGGCTGCGCTTCGTGCACGTCACAAGGCTGCGGCTGCCACTAGGCAAGGGAGTGCGGCTTTAAATACCTGGGAAGAGCGGGTCTGATTCTTTTTAACGCCTCGCCCACATTGGAAAAAACTTTTTCCTCCACGAGCTGTCCGTCTACCCAGTAGTCGAGCGAAGGCGCTTCAGTGAAATTAATGTCCACATAACGGGCGCCGATTGGCTCGCCGCTGATCACGACTCGTACGGAATAGCCGGCATCGATGATCATGCCGCGCGTGCCAGCCGGCAGCGAGAGTCCGCTTTTGATCTTATTCAACTTATCCGGCGGGTAGGCACCCACCTCGAGGGAAAAATAGCCCCATTGTCCGGGTGCCACGGAGATTTCCTTGAGGATCCGGGAGTTAATGTCGACAAGATTTCTTGCCGCCTGATCCTGATTGTAGCCGTTCAAAAGATCATAAGCCCATCGCTCGATAATCCCCTTGACGGGTTCGGCCGGCTTTTCCCGCTCCTTGACCGGGCCGCGATCGACCCACCATTTGGTTTCTTCTAAAGGAGTTATCTTTTCGTCCGCCATATCAACTGACTCAAGCAAATGGATCGTGAGAAAAAACCGTAAAATCAAGCTCCTTTGTGATCGAACCTACCAATTAGATGAGGACAGGGTAAGAGCAAAGGACGGTTAGGAGAGATCATACCATCAATCGGGACCTTCTCAAGGGCAGAGAATAAACTCTTACCCGAGCCGTAGGTGGCGCTGTTAACTCACAAGCGGGAACAGGCGGCTGCGTTATGTTCTACTTTTAGTTTTTTCCTGAGCTTATCTCTACGATAACTTTTTCCTTTCTTGAATAGCTCTCCAAACCTTTTCCGGCGTGAGGGGCAAATCATAGAGGCGGACGCCGATGGCGTCGTAAATAGCGTTGGCATAGGAGCCCATAGTAGGAAGCGTGGCGCCTTCGCCTACCTCTTTGCCCCCCCATGGACCAGCCGGCTCATAACTGTCCACCAGTTCTGAGATCACTTCGGGCACGTCCAAGGCTGTCGGTACGCGGTATTCGCCCAAGTTGGCGTTGAGAGGTTTGCCCTTGTCGTCGAAGACGACTTCCTCGTACATCGCCTCGCCCATACCCATGAATAAAGCGCCCTCGACCTGCGCGTGCAAAAGGCTCGGATTGATCACCGTACCGCAGTCGTGCACATCCCACACTTTAGTGACCATCACCTGGCCGGTTTCCTCGTCGACCTCCACATGGCTGATTTGGGCGGCAAAGCTGTACGCTGGGGATGTACCGACAGCCGATCCCTTGAACTTGCCCCCCAGCTTCGGCGGGGTGTAACTGCCCTTTCCCATCAATGGTCCCTTACGGATAAAGAACTCGTTCGCGACGTTCTCGAAAGTCAGCATTTTTTCCGGACTACCCTTAACGAAGACGACGCGCCTATCAATGTCCACATCCTCTACGTTGGCTTCGAGCATTTCGGCCGCCAGTTCAGTGATCTGACGCCGAATCTCCATCGCCGGCCTGCTTGACGGCATGGCCGGACATGAGCGTCTGGCGGCTGTCGTACGCGCCGAAATCGTGGGGTGTGGTTTCGGTGTCGGCCGATACGATGCGCACATCCTCGTAGTTGATTCCCATGGCTTCGGCCGCCATCTGCGCAAGGATCGTGTCGGACCCCTGGCCGATATCCACCGCTCCGATATAGAGCGTCGCCGTATCGCCCGGCTCGCTAACTTTGATGACGGCTGAAGCCTGTGGCAACCAGGTGCGGTAGATGGGATAACCGGCGCCGGTGACGAAGCCGCCACATCCTATGCCGATGCCCTGTCCCGGTGGGATCCCGCCTTTTTTTCCTGCCCAGTCCGAGATCTCCGCGGCCTTTTCCAGACAAGCGGTGAATTCACAGGAATTGACTTTTAGATCGTTAAGCGTCGTGCTATTTGGCCGCCGCGCGTTCACCTTGCGTATTTCGATGGGATCCATGTGCAGATCTTTCGCGATCATGTCCAGTTGGCTCTCGAAGGCGAAACGCGGCTGTGGAGCGCCGTGACCCCGCTGCGCGGCGCACGAAGGCAGGTTCGTGTGCACGCGGAAGCCGTCGAACTTAAAATGGTCAAAATCGTAGATAAGCGGCAGCATCGCTCCCGCATAATAGGCTGATGCAATGCCGAGACCTGTGTACGATCCTCCGTCGATGATGAATTTGGCATGCACGCCGAGAATCTTGCCTTCTTTGGTAACGCCGGTAGTGAGCTCGATATGCTGGGCGTGCCGCCCCCGGTTGTGAAAGAATACTTCCTTGCGGTCAAAGACTACCTTCACCGGCCTGCCGGTTTTCATCGTCAGCGCGGCGCTGACGTACTCGGCCGCCGACGGTTCCAGTTTGCCGCCAAAGCCACCGACGACGAAGGACTTGATCACGCGCACGTCCCCCATCTTCAGGTCGAACACGCGGGCGATGTGGTACTGAAAGTAATGGGGCGATTGGGTGCTGGACCAGATCGTGAGCTTGCCGTCCTCCCACTTGCTGATGGCCGCGTGAGGCTCCATAGAAACGTGGGTGGCCCGATTGCCCTGAAAGCAATCGGTTCGGACGAGGTGGCTTTCTTGGAAGGCCTTTTCAACATCACCGAAATTTTGGTAGATCTCTACGCTGATATTGCGCTCGTACTGCGGGTGTACCTGGGGCTGACCTTCATCCATAGCCTTGAGCGGGTCGAGAACCGCCGGCAACACCTCGTATTCGACGTTGATCAAACCGAGCGTTTTAACGGCGGTCTCTTCGGCCACCGCGGCAACTTTGTCACCGACCTGGATCACTTTATCTATGGCGAGTATGGTCTCATCATAGCGGGCCGGGGAGATACCATAAAATGTCGCTGGTACGTCTTTCGCCGTAATGACGGCCTCGACCCCCGGGAGTTTTTCCGCTTTGGAGGTATCGATGCTGAGGATTCGAGCATGGGCGTGGGGGCTCCGTAAAATCTTGCCGATGAGCATCCCAGGCACTTTTAAGTCGCCAGTGTATCTGGCCTTCCCGGTTACTTTCTCACGGCCGTCAATTTTCGGAACGCTCTTGCCGATGACTGAGAATTGTTTCGTCGCTGTGTCGCTCATACGTCACCGTCCTCGTTAAATGTTTGTCTCTGCGGCAGCAAGAATCGCTTTGACGATCCTGCCATACCCTGTGCAGCGGCACAGGTTTTCCGCAATAGCCTCGCGAACTTCCCGCTCGCTGGGATGGGGATTACGCGCCAGCAGGGCCTTGGCCGAAAGAATCATGCCCGGCGAGCAGTAGCCGCATTGGACGGCGACATGCTTAATGAACTCTTCTTGGATCCGATCGAGCTTGCCCTCTTGTTCCACGCCTTCGATGGTCGTGACGGAGTGGCCGTCGGCTTCGACCGCCAGGACAAGGCAGGAAGTAACGGGCTTGTCGTCCATAAGGACCGTGCAGGCACCGCAATCTCCTAGTTCGCAGCCTTTTTTGGTCCCGGTGTAGTCGAACTCTTCGCGCAGCAGATCCAACAGCGTCGTATTCGCCTTGACCAGCGCCGCATGTTCCTCCCCGTTTACGTTTAATCGTACTACGTGAAGTTTGCCTTTCTTAATAGCCGTAGTCACAAATAACCTCCTAGCCGCCTTTTGCTTGTCCGGTTGTTTCAGCAGGCCACAAGACGTAGTTGCGTCCCCGTGAAGGCTAACCCAACATCTGGTAGTGTGCTGAAACAACCGAATAAGCACGAGCCGCCTAAACGTGCCCTTTTTCAATGGCAGCCTTGAGCGAGCGCCTTGTCAGCACGTCGACAAGGTTGCGCCGATACTCGATGCTGCCGCGGATATCGTTGATCGGTTTTGATTCCTCCGCAGCGATCTTCCCTGCTTCGTTGATCAGTTCCGGGCTGATCTTTTTGCTACGCAAAACGTTTTCCGCCTGACGCGCTCGCATGGGTGTCGGCGCCACGGCGCCGAGAACGATGCGAACGTCCTGGCAGGTGCCGTCGCTGACGGTCACGCTGCTGGCAACGCCGACCACGGCCAGCGCCCCCGCTCGACGCAGGCCGAACTTGATGTAATTGCTGCCGGTCGTCGGCTGATCGGGTATGATGATTTCCGCCAGGATCTCCCCGTTCTCAAGCACGGTCTTCCCTGGTCCGAGAAAAAAGTCCTCTAGTGTAATGGTTCTCTCCCGACTCGGTCCTACGATGCGCGCCTGAGCATCCAGGGCAATGAGGATGGGCGGCAGATCAGCGGAGGGAACCGCGTTGACCAGATTACCGCCGACAGTGCCGATATTTCTAATTTGATCGGCGGCCATGGTGTGAGCGGCCTCGCAGACGGAGCGGTACTTTTCTTGTAGAAGATTATTGCTCATCAACTCGTTGTGCGTTGCTCGGGCGCCGATAACGACACCCTTGCCTTTCTCGTATCGAATCTCTTTCAGACTATCCAGTTTTTTTAGCGAGACAAGATAAGCGGGCGCAATCAGGCCGTCCTTCATCTTGACGAGCACGTCGCTGCCGCCGGCTAGCACTTTGGCTTTGTCGCCATGCTGCATCAGCAGGGCACACGCCTCCTGCACGCTTTGCGGCGAGAAATATTCAAACTCGGGTACGATCATAAAAGGCATCCTTGGCCATAATTGCTGCGCGATTATCCGCGTCGCATCCCCAGGACGGCCTCGATAAGTCCGTCGAGAGATGCGTAAGGCGAAAACACATGAGCCGAAAAACAGAGGAAAACGGCTCAATCTGGCTAGGAGTCTGTCGGAGAAAGTTTTGAGAGACGGGTATAAAAAGTTTTCAGCATGTGAAATTTTTCTGGACAACAATTTCGATGAGACTATATTGGCAGGCATGAGAACATTCAA
>JBGPIK010000084.1:0-19786 GCA_041484845.1 Binatia bacterium
CAGCCTCACTGATCGACCGGGCCACATTGACAACCTTCGCACCAGAGTCTTTCAGCTTCACAACGACCTACCGGACCAATCCCGGCGAACCAGCCAGAACAGTCCCACCATACCAGCAACAGTAACTTTCCAGACCCTCACCACCCCGCATCCGCCGAACTTCTAGTTTGTGCTTTGCGTCAACGTGCCGACTCAGCGCACGCCAGACCAAGCGGACAACCCGATTTTCCGACTTACTCATAAAAATGACCTCCAGATTTCGCTTTAAACGAACGCTAGCGACTCAACCCATGTCTTACCCCTCGGCACAATCAGCCTCATCTTCACAGTCGACGCAACGTAACGTGAGACTGTTTTTCAAATCATCATCCACAAAGAACATGTGACCTTCATGCTCACGAATGAACTGGTGGATCATCGGCAAAATAGAAGGAGATGGACCACGGAAAGTCACTCCGATGAGTTTCCCTCTCTTTCTTTCTTCGCGCTGTTGACGGCGACATTCTGCTCTATTCACTTTTTTTCACCTCCTCTCTACATACACCCCTAGCGTCTAGTGAAATTAAAAGAGGCCCCAAACCCTAACCACTGCGGACCCGAAACTTTTCCGGCATCCACCGAGCTTGTGCGTGTGTTACCCAGGCTCCCGCCCGAGCAACGCCCGTTTGTATCGTGGTAGGTATGTAGAGACCATGCCGCCCTTGACGCTGTACTTGGACACATAGTCCGCGACTCCGCAGGCCGCTGTCACCGGTTCCACCCAGGCGTAACCGCTGATCCGATTCCAAACAGAGTGAATCAGATCATACGGGACTCTTTCTTGATCCCACACGGCATGAATGTGAAGAACGCCCCGCGTTGAGGTTCTATCCCCATCACCCATGAAAGACCTTCGCCTTTGCGTTCCCAGTGATTTCCGAACAATGCCTTATTCACTTTCCTCAGTAAGAACCCGTACCGATGCCAAAACACTTCGTGATAAACGTAGTCTCTCGACGTTAACGTTAGAAAATGTTTTGGCTCAAAAAGCGTAGGAATCCATGCCGCCCAATCCGACGCTTCGAGATACTTCTCCACCGTTGCCACAACCGCATCTCCACCACCCCAAACGGTTTGATTTTGGTTTGATTGCCTTTACCCAGCATCGAGAAGGCAAGACCCGCCAAATCAGAAGGACATTTTCCTCTGCGATTTGGTCACATACGTGGTCACACCGGCGAATAAACTTGAGTGAGGAATTGGAAGGAAAAGCTTTTAATATCGGTGTGGTGCGCCCGCCGAGAATCGAACTCGGACCTAGGGTTCCGGAGACCCTCGTGATATCCTTTTCACTACGGGCGCGCCGAGTTTTTTTACCATCCGCCTATGGCGGAGTCAACGAGTCGACCGCGCTCGTCGTTCCGGTGGTAACGGCGATCATTTCATTATGGATCCGGCCGTTCGAGGCCAAAGTCTCGTTTCCCTGGATCGAAAACGGTTTGCCGGAAAAGTCGGTGAGTTGTCCGCCGGCTTCTTCCACGATCAAGCTCCCGGCGGCGGTGTCCCACGGGCGCAGCTTGAGTTCCCAGAAACCGTCTATTCGTCCGCAAGCAACATAGCAAAGATCCAGAGCGGCCGCGCCGGCGCGCCGGATGCCCTGACATCGCGTCATAAATTCTCTGAAAAAACTGAGGTAATAATCGGCCTTGTCGCGGTGGTCGTAGGGGAAACCCGTGGCGAGAAGTGACTTGTCCAGTTCCTTTACGTCCGAAGTCCGAATGGCAGTGCCGTTGAGCGTAGCCCCTCGGCCTTTGGCGGCTCGAAAACACTCCGGTCGCAAAGGATCATACACAATCCCCAATATGATCTGACCTTCGTGTTCTAGAGCAATCGATACGCAAAACTGCGGATAGCCGTGAGCAAAGTTTGTCGTTCCGTCTAGCGGATCAATGATCCAGCGGTAATGGTTTTGTTTGCCTACGAGTTCGGTTTCTTCCTCCGCCAGAATCGAATGGTCTGGAAAGTTTCGTTGCAGTATATCGATGATACACCGCTCGGAATCGCGATCTACAGATGTGACCAGATCGATAGTGCCTTTATACGCGATCTCCTTAGGTTGCTGCCAATTCTCACGAATGAGCATTCCGGCCGCGTTCGCTGCTTCCCACGCAACCTCAAGGAATTTGGCAATGTCATACGGCATAAAAAAAGAGCTTAGTAATTCGGTGAACGCTATGTTACCTAATGACGCGTGAAGATACGAGCGCCCGCCAAAATCAACCTTCGATTGCGCGTGGTCGGCAAAAGAAAGGACGGTTACCATCTGCTCGACACGATCATGGCGCCGGTATCGCTTTACGACGAGGTGGAGATCCGGAGGCTCACCGCTTCCGGCAAGCAGTTGCGCAGCAAGGGTATACACATCGAATTTACCTGTAATGACCCTTCAGTGCCGTCAGGCGAAAAAAACCTTGCCTATCGAGCGGCTTATTCGTTTCTGCATGAGTATGGTCTTGACGCGCGGATTCGTATTCGTCTCCGCAAGCGAATCCCCGTTGGCGCGGGGTTAGGTGGCGGTAGCAGTGATGCCGCAGCGACTCTAATCGGTTTGAATCGCCTTTTTAGACTTAATCTATCAAACAAGAAGTTAAGGAATTTGGCGCTTGGCCTGGGTTCGGATGTGCCGTTTTTCATCACTCCCGGTCCAAAGCGCGCACGCGGAATCGGCGAGCGTCTGACCCCTTTAAAACAATTGCCAAGGTTGTGGCTGGTCATTCTCTACCCCGGTATTGTGGTCTCGACCGCCTGGGTGTACGGAAATTACCGACCAACGTTGACAAAACCCAGCGCAAATACTAGCATACCTTCCTCGCTGAGGAGTTCCAGAAAAATCGCGGCATTGATGACTAATGATTTAGAGTCCATCACTTTGCGGCGGTATCCTGTTATTGGGTTACTGAAAGAAGAATTGGCTTGCGCGGGCGCAGTCGGAGTTCTCATGTCGGGTAGTGGCTCATCAGTTTTTGGTGTTTTTGATATTGAGCGAAAAGCACGGAACGCGTTTCACCGGCTGCGAAAAAAAGGGGGAGCCCAAGCTTTTCTAGCGCGTATTTTAGGTTAAGATAGTTTCAATAGCCCGTAATAATAACTGCCAGAAAATAACACCTGGCTTTAAAAGGGGGTCCCTATGACGGTTACAGAGGTTAGGGTCTTTCCTGTCGACGAAGATAAGCTGAGGGCTTACGTGACTATTACCCTGGATCACTGTTTTGTGATCCGAGACCTCAAGATCATTCGCGGTACCACTGGGTATTTTGTGTCAATGCCCAGTAAAAAGCGGAAAGACGGAACTTATAAGGATGTCGCTCATCCGATAAACAACGAAACGCGCAGGATGATCGAGGAGAAGATAATCGCGGAATACCACAAGGCGGTTGCCGAAGGTGGAAATCAAAAAGCTGTTGAAGGCGGATGAGCCGATCTTCGGTTCGGCGGATGAACTTCTCTTGTAGAAGTTCGGGATGGGCGGTCGCCAAGCGGTAAGGCCCCGGACTTTGGATCCGGTATCGAAGGTTCGAATCCTTCCCGCCCAGCCAGTTTCGCAAAAGTAAACTGGCACGCATCCATTATATTAGACTCGAGCGGTGCCGTTCTGCAGTGGAGCGACGCCGCTCGTTTGTTCAGGGCGTGAGGCGGCGGTTTATAGGCTTGCTACACGATGGGAAGCGGCATATAAGCAAAAGGGGCTGTAGTGCAGGGTTAGCACGATTTAGCTGACGCGGCCCCCGAGCGTTGAAAAATCGTGAAACAGGGCGGTTGCAAAGGCCCCAACTACAAGGCGCGCAAAAATTCGCTAAGGACTAATCGCCTGGTCCAAAGTGTTCTACTTTGCGCCAATCAGTACGTTGGAGCGTGGGGGGTGGACCGCGCGCCGAATTAGATGGGGTTGTTAACGACCTAGGGACAGTTTGAGATCATGGATCATCAAGGCACCGAGATCAAGATATTTGCCGGGAACTCCAATCCTCCGCTTGCCGAGGAGATCAGCAAATATCTCAATGTGTCAATGGGTAATGCCGTCGTGGAAACGTTTAGCGACGGTGAAACCAAGGTCGAAATAAAAGAGAATGTCCGGGGCGCGGATGTTTTTGTACTGCAATCGACGTCAGCTCCCGGGAACAACAATTTGATGGAACTGCTGCTCATGCTGGACGCTTTTAAGCGTGCGTCGGCAAAGCGCATAACCGCGGTGGTCCCGTATTACGGCTACGCGCGCCAGGACCGTAAAGTCGTGCCACGAGTTCCGATCAGCGCCAAATTGGTGGCCGACTTAATTACCAGAGCCGGCGCCTCGCGCATGCTGACTCTGGACCTTCACTCCGGACAGATCCAAGGCTTTTTTGATATTCCTGTCGACAACCTATACGCGACGCCGGTTTTGCTGCAGCATCTTAAAAAGCAACTGAATCACAACGAAGTAACGATTGTGTCGCCGGATGCTGGCGGCGTGGAGCGGGCGCGCGCGATCGCAACGCGCTTGGATGCATCTCTAGCGATTATTGATAAACGGCGCGTGGGGCCGAACGTCGTGGCGGAGATGAATATCATCGGTGAAGTCAAAGATCAGATTGCCATTTTGCTTGATGATATGGTGGATACTGCGGGCACGCTGACGATGGCGGCGGCCGCGCTGAAACGGGAAGGGGCAAAGAAAATTATCGGTTGTTGCACCCACCCGGTGCTCTCGGGACCGGCAATACGGCGAATCGAGGAGTCGCCGTTAGAGGAGTTGATTGTTACCAATACGATTCTTCTCGGGGCAGAAGGGCGACGCTGCAGCAAGATCAAAGTCTTATCCGTTGCGCATCTGATCGGGGAGGCCATTCGCCGCACCCATGAGGAAGAATCCATCAGTTCTCTTTTCGTCTAAGCGTGCAGCGAGATTACGGAGGTTAGCTTGGAAACTCTTGAAATACAGGTTGATGCCCGCGAGGCAGGGAGTAAGCAAAAGGCCCGGCGTCTGCGCCGCGGCGGAAAGATTCCCGGCATCCTTTACGGCCCAAAAACTCAGGCGATTCCATTGGAGATCAATACCAAGGATTTTTCCAGTCGTGTGGCGGATCTGGAAGGCTCACATCTGGTGCGCCTGAAATCAACGTCGAGCGATTTGGCGGACAAAGTCGCGCTGGTCAAGGAGGTGCAATACCATCCGATTACCGGTGAGGTTGTCCATACCGATCTTTATGAGGTTGATCTTACGGCGAGGATTCAGGTCCATGTTCCGCTCCACTTCATGGGCAAGGCCGAGGGTGTGGTACGCGGGGGAATTTTGCAACCCGTTGTGCGTGAAATTCAGGTGGAATGTCTTCCTTTGGATATCCCCGAGTTTTTCAACGTCGAGGTCAGCGGTCTTGACATTGGGGATTCGATCCACATCGAGGATTTACAGATGCCCGCAGGGGTGACCGCGATTTATGAGTCAAATCTCGCGTTAGTGACCGTAGTACCGCCGACGGTTGAAGAGGCCCCGACACCGACGGCGGCACCTGTGGAGGGAGCGGTGGTGGGAGCAGCGCCGCAGGAGGAAACCAAGGAGGAAGAAGCCTGACCGACGGCGTTATTTAGATTGTCAGGAAGTAGCCGGTGAAGTTGGTGGTTGGCCTTGGGAATCCTGGAAAAAAGTATGAGCGAACGCGGCATAATGTCGGGTTTTTGATCATCGATCATATCGCAAGCCAAAACGAAATTAAGGTAAGGACGAAGCGGTGCAGTGCTTTGGTGGGCGAGTGGTCAAGTCACGGCGAGAAGATTGTTTTTGCCAAGCCCCAAACCTACATGAACCGCAGCGGCGAGTCGGTTAAGGCGCTGATGCGCTGGTTTCATGCGACCCCCGACGATGTGGTGATTGTGTATGACGATCTTGATCTGCCGTTAGGACGCATTCGCATCCGGGCCAAAGGAAGCGCGGGCGGTCACCGGGGCGTTGCGTCGATTATGGAGAGTTTAGCGGGGGCCCCCTTCTGTCGGGTACGCGTGGGTATTGGACGTCCTCCAATAAGTATGGACTCGGCAGATTTTGTTCTGGAGCCTTTTTCTGCCCAAGAAAGCGCCGAGCTGGACGATGTCGCTGCGCGGGCTATGCAAGCCTTGATGTGCTTGCTCCAGGAAGGCATTCAAAAAGCGATGGCCCAGTTTAACGGCGTGCTTTGAACGTTTGATTGTTGGTTGTAATTGCCGAAAACCTATGATAAATAAGAAAATTTGTTGTGGAGGATAAACGAACCGTGACACTATATGAAACTCTTTTCGTTGTTCACCCGGAGAAGGGACCGAGGATAAAAGAGTTCGTCGAAAAGTTTAAAAAAGTCATTGAGGGACAGGACGGCTCGGTTTTGCAAGTTGATGAGTGGGGTCTTCGCGATCTTGCGTACCGGATCGACAAACAAGGGAAAGGCATCTATATTTTGGTGCGCTATCGATCGACAGGGCGGGCCGTTGAAGAGTTGGAGCGAAACTTGAAGCTGACCGACGGTATCCTGCGCTATCTGAGCGTGCGCGCTCAAGAGGAGATCCCAGCCGCTAGCCCCTCCGTCCCAAGAGTTCATACAGACGAACAAAATCGACCGCCCCATGAAGGACCGGCGAAGGCGGATAACCAGGTATAGCCAATTGTTTTCACTCACGGTTGGAACCCGGTCGGGAATACAGCAAGGTCATCCTCTTTTTGGATGCGGCCGGTAGTTTTCTTCGGAGCCCGAGAAACATTCATGTTCTTGATTCATGACAACAATACGTCCTATTGGAGAGTGAGGTAGTTTAGCCTATGGCACAGAGGGAATTCAGCCCAAGGCCCTATCGGGATCGCGGCGAAGATGAGAAGGGACCTCCTCGGCGGAGACCCATGTTCCGCCGCAAAGTTTGTCGGTTCTGTGCTGACAAGACATTGATGATCGACTACAAGGATATCAGGATGCTTTCCCAATTCGTGACGGAGCGTGGGAAGATGACACCCAGCCGAATTACAGGGAATTGCGCGCGCCACCAGAGGTTGCTCACAACGGCCATCAAGAGGGCGCGTAGTGTAGCCCTGCTTCCTTTCACAACGGCCAAAAGCTAAGGCTTTTGTCCCGATCGCGTTTTATGCAGCGGCTAGAAGTCATCGGCAGATTTTTTCTGGCCTTCGCGTCCTCCGTATTCCTCCTCATCAGCGGCGTGATTGTGCCGCCGCTGGGAATTATTCTCATACCCATCCTTCCTCAGCCGGTGCTTTCGTTTGGTTGTAAGCACGGCTTTGGATGGACCGTTGCAGGCACGATGGGGACAACGTTTTTGTTCTTCATTTTCGCCGGCAAAGAGTTAGCGTTTGTTTATGGGCTCTTTGCTCTGATGACCGCTTTATTATTTGCGCTGCTCGGACGCTTTCGTTTGATCGAGCTCTTGGTCACGGGAATTACCGCCGCGATATTTCTTGTGTCAGGTGGACTTTTGTTTTTTTACTTCGGCTCTTGGCCAGCGGTTGCCGAGAGCTTCCGTGGAAATTTGCTTCAACATCTTACCGCGGCCGCGCGCATGTATCAAAAGATGGGATTTCCACAGGAGAGTCTGGATCTCCTCCAACAGCGCACGCCGGAAATTGTTGAAATGATGCTTCAGCTTTTACCGGGATTGGCCTTTGTCGCTATCGGTCTGGTCGTTCTCGCCAATGTCCTTCTCCTGTGCCGGCGTTTTCCGGATCGACGCGCTCAATGGCTATCGGTTGCCAACCTGCGCGAGTGGAATGGGCCGGAGCAGATGGTCTGGGGTCTAATCGTGTGTGGATTTGTGCTCCTTATACCCGGACTCGAAGGGCTGCGACTGTTCGGAGCTAATATTCTTCTGGTCATTGCGGCGTTTTATTTTGCCCAAGGCCTATCGATAATTGCATACTTTTTTCATAAGAATAATGTGCCGCGATTTCTCCGCGCCGTGACTTATGTGCTTATCGCATTCGAACAAATTTTTACGCTGCTGGTGGTCGGGTTAGGGCTTTTTGATTTATGGGGCGATTTCCGCCGCCTAAAAAAGAACAATCTCAACCCCAGCCAGGCGTCTTGACGGAGGCCTTATGGAAGTCATTCTGAAAGAAGATATTGCGAATGTAGGTAAAATCGGCGAGGTCGTGCGCGTTCGCGACGGCTATGCGCGCAATTACCTTTTGCCGCGCGGGCTGGTCCTGGAAGCCAATAAGAGAAACCTCAAAACTTTTGAGCACCAGAAGAAGGTGATCGCGGATCAAAAGCAGAAGATTGTCAGACATGCCCAAGTGGTTGGTGACCAATTGGCCGGTGTTTCTCTGGTCATTGCAATGAAAGCCGGCGAAGAAGGAAGACTCTTCGGGTCGGTCACCCATATGCAGATTGAAAAAGCGTTGAAAGCTAAAGGGCTCAATGTGGACCGTCGCAAGATCCACTTGGAAGAGGCGATTAAGAACGTCGGAGAATACGAAGTGCCGATTCGTTTGGCTGCTGATCTAACGGTTGCCCTGAAGCTTTCAGTCGTTGCTGAAAATTAATAGCTTACACTCCGACATCGCCCATTCGTTTGCGGCGACTGTGATTTGTGTCCCATCGCACATCCTGCGGCAGGAGAACGTATCTCCGGCCGACCTGAATAGAACCCAGGCGCTGCCTTAGCTGTGTAATATTGTAATATGTTGAACCCTGATCCAGCTCCTCAAGAAATGAGGGACGTAGATCGGGGGCGGCGTTTTGTGCTTTTAGCCGCGTTTCTCTGGAGCCTTGCCGGCGTCTTTATCAAACTCCTCGACCTTCATCCGCTGACCATTGTCTTCTATCGTAGCCTTTTTGCCGCGCTGGTTTTTGTTCCATTTCTGAAACGGACCCACTGGTCGTTTAACTTTTCCATTCTCGTCTCCGTGATCAGCTATAGCGCAGCGATTACCGCATTCGTGTCGGCGAACAAGCTCACCACCGCAGCCAACGCTATCGTGCTGCAATACACGGCGCCGATCTTCGTATTCTTGTATGCGCGTTTGATTCAAGGCCAACGGATTACCAAACCGTACGGGATGGCGCTCGGGGTGAGCATGATGGGAGTGGCGATTATCTCATCTGACAAGGCGGGCGAGCCGGAGATGGCCGGTGTGCTCCTAGCTCTATTAAGCGGCATTTTTTTTGCGATCTACATGGTGAACCTGCAGAAGACAAATGAGACGAGCCCGGTCTACCTCACATGGCTGAATAACTTCGTTTGCGCTCTGTTGTTATTGCCCGTCGTTAAACCACGATTGGCTGTTTCGCTGGAACAAGGCAGCATTCTCTTGGCCATGGGCGCCGTGCAGCTCGGTCTGCCGTATTTTTTCTTCTCCAAGGGACTACGTACGGTTCCGCTTCAGGAGGCGGCTCTGATTGCTTTAATCGAGCCTGTTCTCAATCCGTTGTGGGTCGTCTTGACCATTGGCGAGATCCCTTCTCGCTCCACGATTGCCGGCGGGATTATGATTTTGTTTGGGCTGAGCGTGCGTTACCTGTGGCCGTTGCTAGAGGTTCGTTGGAAGGCCTCGGGCTTGAAGCCATAACAGAGTTCGTCGGCCGAAGTGCTAGCCCCCGCATTATTCACGGTCAGAGGAAAAACGATGACACTGTATCGATCGAGGGGTGAGACGAAAATGCAAAGAGCAAAGGGCGAAGCGCTAAGCGTAAATCAGCGAATGCTTCGGAAAGACTCCCTGCTCCGTGCGCTATGCAAAAAGGCACAGGCCCATTGCTTTCGCTCTGGAAGGCTCGCCCCTTGAGTGGCTGTCACGCGTGAATAATCCGGGTTAGAATTCTGCCGTTTAGTTTCCAAACGGATTTGTGGTAAGTCTTTTAAAAAGTTCGCTCGACTCATCGGAGGATGACTTATGGCTACGCATTGGGGAATGACTAATCGTTTAGCGAGAATCATCAAGCCGGAAGATGGCCGGGCGGTCATGTTGGCCGTCGATCATGGTTACTTTCTCGGGCCCACGAGCGGTTTGGAGCAACCGAGAAAAACCATAGGACCGCTTTTGCCCTATGCGGATTCGCTCATGCTTACCCGCGGAGTTCTAAGAACCTCCGTCGACGCCACGAGCAACGTGCCCGTTGTGCTTCGCGTATCGGGCGGGACGAGCATCCTGAAAGAACTTTCCAACGAAGCAATCACCGTCTCGATCGATGACGCCATACGTCTCAACGTTTCCGCGATGGCGTTGTCCATTTTCGTGGGTTCCGAATTCGAGAAAGAGACGCTTGTCAGTTTGGCCAAATTAGTGGACGAAGGGGAAAAATATGGCATTCCCGTTTTGGCCGTAACCGCGGTCGGCAAGGACATGGCTCGCGATGTACGTTACCTAGGGCTCGCTTGCCGCATTGCGGCCGAGCTCGGCGCTCATGTTGTAAAAACTTACTACTGCGATGAATTCGAGCAGCTCATCGCAAGCTGTCCCGTCCCCGTAATCATTGCCGGCGGCAAAAAAACACCCGAGATGGAAGCATTGGAACTAACGCATAATGCTGTGACCGGCGGCGCGGTTGGAGTGGATATGGGGCGAAATATCTTTCAATCCGATTGTCCGGTGGGAATGATTCAAGCGGTCCGGGCCATCGTGCATGACAAAGTCTCCGTAAAGGATGCCTTTAAGATTTACGAAAGCGCAAAGGGGCCTCGACCGAAACGGGCCGCGGGATGATAGAACGGGATGAGGGGAGAAGACATCGTGACGTGACGAACGCCTGATTTGCGGTTTCAGAATTAACTTGGCACTCAGACTTAGAAGGCAAACACAGCCGCAGTGATACGCATGGAACTTCTGGCAAAAAAATCCGATCCTCGAGAATCGCGTTTTGACTCGCGCACCATGCGCGTAGCGGTTTATTACAACAATCGAGACGTTCGCCTCGAGGAGATGGCGGTTCCGAAGATCGGTCCGGGCGAGTTGCTGGTACGGATTCGAGCCAGCGGCATCTGCGGCAGCGATCTCATGGAATGGTACCGCATCAAAAAGGCGCCGCTGGTCTTAGGCCACGAAATCGCGGGGGAAGTGGTCGAAGTAGGTGAAGGGGTTAAAAATTTTAGTATTGGCGAGCGGGTCTTTGTTTCGCATCACGTGCCATGCGGCCATTGCCGTTATTGCCGTGCCGGTCACCAATCGGTGTGCGAGACGCTGCGCACCACTTATTTCGATCCGGGCGGATTCGCCGAGTACGTTCGAGTGCCCGGCATCAACGTCGAATTGGGCACGTTGCATCTGCCTGATGAGATTACGTTCGACGAAGGCTCGTTCATCGAGCCTCTAGGTTGCGTCGTGCGGGCGCAACGCTTTGCCCGTCTCAGCGCCGGTCAAACGGTCCTCGTGATGGGCAGCGGCATCTCCGGCTTGCTGCATATTCAATTGGCGCGAGCCCGCGGTGCGGCACGCATCTTTGCAACCGACATCAGCGATTTTCGTCTTAAGGCGGCGGGTCAGTTCGGTGCCGATGCGGTGATTCACGGGACCGAGGACGTGCCGGCGCGTTTACGGGATTTAAACGACGGCCGATTGGCTGATTTGGTGATCCTCTGTACGGGGGCGATTCCCGCCATTCAGCAGGCCGTCAGGTCGATCGATCGCGGCGGAACATTGCTGTTCTTTGCCCCGACAGCTGCCGGCGTCGAGGTGCCGATACCGCTCTTTGATTTCTGGCGCGACGAGATTGGCGTCGTCACCTCTTATGCCGGAAGCGGGGAAGATCTTGCCGAATCGATTCGCCTAATTCACAATCGGCAAGTGCGCGTCGCCGAGATGATCACGCATCGCCTGCCATTGGCGGAGGTAGGCCGGGGATTCGCGCTCACGGCAAGCGGCCAGGACTCCATCAAAGTTATTATCGATCCGCTCAAATAAAAGTTCCGAGTGTAGATTCGCGCCCGAGTTTACGCCCACGCCACTGTAACTACTTAGCCATTCCCAACTCTTGGCGCGCCTTGTCGAGAAAGCTGTAATCGACAACATCGGCCGCGCTTACAGGCTTGGTGACCTTTGCGCTCTCCCGCGCGAGGTCGACGAGCACTTGCACCGACTCCGGCTTGACGTATGCGTCTTTAGTCAAGACGCGTCCTACTTGGCGAGCCATTTCTGCGGCCATTTTCCGATCATTGACTTTCCACTGCTTCATAAGCACGTTCGTAACCGCTTCCTGATTGTTCTTATCCCAAATGAATTGAAGAGCGCGAAGCGTGGCCCTAACCATTCTGTAGACTTCATCTGGGTTTTCGCGGATTCTCTTCTCCGACGTACCGAAACCGTTCTGGGGAAATTCCACTATATCGCCCGCAAAGACCAGCTCGTTATATCCTCTTTCGAGCGCGATGATATTCTCCGGCACCGATATGAACGAAGCATCGACTAAAGCGGATTCTAACACAGCGTAACGACTTGCGGCCGAGCCGCCCATGGGAAGGAGGAAAACGTCTCGCCCCGGTTCCAGGCCGTAGTGTTTTAGCACTTGATCCGCGATCAGGGTGGCTGAGCCCCCCGGCGAGCTGCCGGCGATCTTTTTTCCTCTTAGTTGCTTCGGATCTTTGATCTCTCTCCTGCTCATAAGAAAAAGCAAAGGTTTGGAAACGGTGAAAAGTAATACTTTCATCGGCTGGCCGCGAACGGCGGCGCCGATAGTGCCGGTGACGGCGCCGTTGTAGTCGAGGTCGCCATTCAGTACTGCGGCGCTAGCCAGATTCGCCGGCATGTAGATAATCTCAAGGTCAATGCCTTCGTCCTTGAAAAAGCCACGGTGGAGAGCGGTGTAGAGTGCCAAAAAGGAGACGTTCGTCGAAGAGCTTCCCAAGCGGACTTTTTTGAGTCCGGTCTGAGCTTGGCCAAGAGAACAAGACAAGAGAACAACGAAAAGAACAACTAGAAAGCCTAGGGTCCACCTTTTCAACATGGCTGAGTTCTCCCTCGTTACATGAAATGACTTCAATCCAGCTGGCTCCATTCCTTAAATTCTTCCAGCCCTAGTCGGGCCAATGTATCCATGTACGGCCGGCCGGTCTTTTCGTGCCGTCCCGATAGCTCGTAGTACTCATAGACGAGATCCGGGAGCCATTTGGCAATGGTAAATCCTTTGTATTTGCCGTCAGGAATCGGCTCCAGGAATCGTGGCCCGACATCTTGCCAATCATGATCAGCGATCCAACCGCGCTGTGTGCCGAAAACGCTTTGCAGAATGATCGAGCGATGTCCTGCATCCAACATCTCATCCAGGCTTACCTCCCAGCCGGTGGTGGCGTTCAACGAATCGACCAAGCTTTGAAGCCCGTCCGGCATTTTGTCATTGAGCGCAAACCAGCAGGCGCCCATCAAGCCGCAGGCTTGGCGAAGCTGTTCCGTCAAGAGATGGGAATGGGTCCAACCGTCAGGTTTCTGCGGGTCCAACGGGCCCCACTTTTCGCGATACGTTAAGTCCGGCGGCGGCTCGTTGCCGCCAGCGCCCTGGGGTTTCATGCCGCCGCTGGCCACGAGTTCGCGTAGCATTTGGCTCAGCAACGGTCGCCACTCATGCTGCGCCGGCGTACCGCCTTTGGTGTGCACCACCCAGTTCCGTGCCTCTCCCCCCAATGCATTGGCAAGTTCTTTCGGGCCATCGGCGAGTATATTGCCGAGCCATGTTTCGCGTCGCGCGCAGCGCTGCAGCAAGGTTTCGGCTGCTGCCAAATTTCCCCATTCCAGTTTGAGTCCGTCCGTGCGATCGGGTCCGAGCACGCCTTTTTCCCAGGCTTCAAAGGCCAACCCCGCGCCACAGGCGAAATGACTGCACTCGATGCCCAAGTCGTTGATGCGCTCGGAGAGGTAGAGAACGTCGTTTCCCTTAAAGCCGAGATTGTAAAAAGTATCCATCCACTCGCTACCGGCATTAAAATGGCCGATCTTTCCTTTGTGCGCTCCTTCCCCGATCTCTACGTCCCAGGGACACATCCGGGGGCATTGGAAACAGGGACGCAGAACCACGCGATTTTGATCCAGGCCGCGGTTTTCGTCGGTGATAACGGTGCTGCGCCAGTTCAACTTCGTGATCGCGCCCCAGTCTTCGCCATGACCGACGCTGGTAAGCCGCTTTTTTACCGTGGTCGTGCGCGAAGCCAGCGTCTTGCGCCAACGCAAGCCGGCATCAATGAGCGTAAATTTGGCGAAAATTTGCGGACGCTTGGTGCCCCAAGCGACGATGGCTTTCAAATTCTTAGCGCCCATGACCGCGCCCAAGCCGTGAGCCGCGTTATGGTTGTAATCATTAACGAACATCGCAGCACGGATCAGGTTCTCACCTGCCGGTCCGATGCAGCCGACGCGCGCATCCGCATGACCGACTTCGGCGCGCAGCATGTCTTCGGTTGCGCGGACGCCTTTGCCCCAGACGCGGCTGCCGTCGCGTAATTCGACCTTATCTTCACCGACATAAAGATAAATCCGCCGTTGCGCTGCCCCGGTAATGATGAGGCCGTCGTAGCCGGCGGCTTTTAGTGAGGTCCCAAAATAGCCGCTGGTGGCGCCGCGGCCAAGCGTATAACGGGTTGCCGGACTGAGATAGACAAAGCACATTTTGGTCCCCCCCGGCGTAAATCCGGTACCGGTGACGGGGCCTGTCATGCCGACAATAATGTTCTTTGCATCGTAGGGATCAATATTGAACGGGAGCTCGTGCAAAAGAATGTATTCCGCCAGTAGCTGACCGCCCCAGTACTTGCGTAAGAGCGATTCTTCCGGGGTGTTGAGGTCGGTTAGTTTGCCGGTGCTGAGATCAACACGCAGTACCTTGCCCATGTAACCGCCCGGAAGGCGAGTTTTACGCTCGGCCGGGAAGAAGTCCGCATAGTCCGAGTTTTGGTTCGTGATCATCGTGCCTCACCATAGAATAACCCGTTCAAAACGTTTTGAACGCGAACCCGTTGCGCGCGCTTAATCCGCCGCGGCCCACAGAACCCTGTCCGCCGGCAACTCGATATCCAGCTTTTCCCAACTATCGCCGCTGTCGCGGCTGACCATGAGATCGCCGGCCCCTCCGGCACCGGACGCGTGACCGCGCGCTACATTTCCGAACCCGGCAAAGAGGGCGCGGGAATCTGTCGGATGATGGACCAGAGCCCAGATCATCGAATCAAGATCATCCGCAAGGCCTTGGGTGACGCGTGTCCACGATTGCGCGCCATCGATGCTCTTGAACAGGGCCGCCCGCGCGCCGCGGTTTTCGCGGCGCCAGAAGCCGGGCGATTTGTCTCCGGCAGCGAGAAGCATGATTGGTATGTCATTCTCCCGTTCGCTGTTGAGGAACAAAAAGTCGTGGAAGTAGTCGCGGGTCAGACCGTTTTCCGCGCGAATCCAACCCTGCGCCGGATCATCGCTGGCGAAAAATCCACGCGCGGTGGCCACGAAGTAGCGCTGGCGGCTGCGCGGCAGGTTCGCAATGACGTGAATGTCCAGGTAATCGATGCCCTTGCTGACATCCTCCCACGTTTGTCCACGATCGAAGCTGCGGACGATGCCGCCATGCTCGACGCAGAGATAAATCGTCTTCGGATCGTCGGACCGGATGAATATATTGCGAATGTGACCCTGATGCGGCGGCTGTGGAAACCACCAATGCTCGCGAACTGCCTGCGGTAGCGTTTGCAGGGAAGTGATCTCTTGCCAGAGCGCGCCGCCGTCTTCGCTGCGAAATAGACCCACCGGTTCGACGCCGGCATAAATAACCCTCTCGTCGCTCGGATCGATGGCAACCGAACGAATATCTCCCGGTAATATTTTACTCCAGTGTTTGCCGCCGTCGTCGGTTCGATAGAGACCGTCGTGGGTTACGCCAACGAAGACTTGCTCGGGGCTAAGTTTACAGCCGGAAATCGAATCGATGATGCCGTTTTCAAAGGTTCGGTTAACTTTTTCCCAACCGGTACTCGTGGAACGCCAAATGAGCAACCCGTGTTGCGTCCCTGCATATAAGCGCACGCCTTCGCTCATGGTGGCTCTCCTATTGCCGGCGTTGATGGGGCACCGCCAGAGAGACTCAAGATTGCTCCAACCCAATATTCGCCGCAATCGTTCAAGCCGTTAAAAAAGTTCAAATGGTTCAATCGGCTCAAACGTTTGAAACAACTTGAACGTTTTGAACCCGTTGAACTTTAGGCGTTTAGGGGAAGAGCTCGCTCTTCCCGGTGGCGGGTTGGCGGTCCCAACGGGATTCGAGACTACAAAAATAGTTCCATGCTCTTTGCGCGCGGCGCTCCAGCGCAATCTCCGCGCCGAAGGCGCGACATTCGTCCTGGCTGATCGTGCCAATCTCCCCGAGTGTCGCGGCTTGCATGGTCTTCTTGGCGTCGTCTTCGAGCACCAGCGAAGCGAAAAGAACTTCCTGAAGATTTTTGCCGACAACGACAATACCATGACCGCGTAACAGGACCGCGCGTTTTTCGCCCATGACCTTCCACAGTCCGCTCGCACGCGCCGGCGTGGTGATTAATTGCGCTTCCGGGTAGAGCGGAACACCCTCGCTGAAAATCGCCCCTTGCAAGGTAACCGGCTTGAATTCTCGTTTGGCGATAGTGAACAGCGTCGCGTACGGTGTGTGGAGGTGGGCCACGGCAAGCGCGTCTTGCCGCTCCCCGTGCAGAGCCGTATGGATGGGCCACTCTACAGGCGGACCGTCCTTGCCTTCGAGTGGCTTGCCGTCGAGGTCTATGCAAATCATCTGTTCCGCCCGCAAACTTCCTTTATCGGAGCCCATGCCAGGTGTGATGAATACCCGCCGGGTTTCCGACTGATAGACGCTGACATGGCCGAAAACGCCGATCATCCCTTGCATGGCGAAGATGCGCGTGCAGGTGGCCAACTGTTCGCGCAAGGCATTTTCGGTTGTCATCGCGGTTATCTCCTCTGTGCGGCTTCGAGTTTTTTTTTTACTTCTTCGACAAACTGCAAACTCAGCAATCGCTCCGCTGGAACATTTTCTTTGATCTGCATGGGGACTTTAATATCGTATTCCAAAAAGTTCTTGATACCTTCGGGCGAAGGAAGCCCTGGCACCTCCGGAGACAAGGCGCGCAGATAATTTTTGGTTCCTTCCACGATCATCGCGCGCGTAGCATTGCCGAGCTGAAGTTTCTTGATACCAAGATCCACCGACTCTTCGGGTCTCTCGCGCACGAACATGAGTCCGCGGATGACCGCCTTGAGCCAGCGCTTAATCTGAGCCGGGTTCTCCCGGATCTTTTTTTCCGTCGTCACAAACCCCTGGAAGGGCATGGGAAAAAGATCGCCCAGAAAGCCGAGTGAATGCAGTCCTTCTTTCTGCGCGAAAATCAGCCCCCCCGGATCTACGGTGGTCGCCTGCGCAGCGCCCGATTTAATCGCCATGACCCGCGTATTTGTATCTGCGCCCATGGAAATTCGGATGATGTCTCTGGCCGATAGGCCACCGCGTTCGGCAAACATCGTGATGATACGGTCCTGAGTATCGCCGGCGGTTCCGATCGCGACCCTCTTGCCTTTGAGGTCTGCGGCTTTTTTAATGCTCGGATCGGCGACTAGGTAAAAAGTTACCTTATCGGCTTGGAACATGATCCCCTTGATGGGAGCGCCCTTCAGCGCTGCGCGCATGCCGCTGCCGCCGGCGCCGCTGTAATCGACATCGCCGCTCAACAGCGCCGCGATGGAAAGCGGTCCCGAGATGACAACGGTCTCATTGTCGAGACCTTCTTCGCGAAAGAACCCTTTAGCGTCAGCAACGTAGACGGAGAGATAGTTCAGGTTCGCCTGCGGGATGGCGGTTCTGATTCGTTCGGCCCAAAGATCCCCGCTTGCAAGCGCGATCATGAACAGCGTAAGAATGAAACCGCGTAGCGGTTTTGGAAAGCTCATGCAGAGAAACAGCCGGAACTCGCGAATGGGTTCCATTATGAAAAATACCGATAGAGGAGTCGCTTCGGGTGAATGAGGGCAAGGTATAAAGCTCGCAGCTTGCCCGTGATGCCGCAACGGGGCGTAAAGAGATCCCTAAGCATTAAGCCAAGCGGTATCTTATGCTTAGGAAATTTTTCGCGACCGATAGCGAGCACGCCGTAACTTTCTTTTTTCTCCTTTAATATATAAAGAACTCTTCCGCCGCCGGCTTCCGTGTCGCCGTAGACGTAGCCCCCCACGGCTGCTGCCCGCTCGATCGCTCTGTGGGTCATTTCTTCCGTCAATCCGAAATCGAGTGCGTCCGCCGGGCAGGCCTGAACGCAGAACGGCTGCTTGTCCTCGCTCAGGCGATCGCTGCACATGGTGCACTTGGTCGCCTTGTGCGTGACGTCGCTTTTCGTGATTACGCCCCAGGGACAAGCGTAGATGCAATATTCACAACCGATGCAGGCTTGTGGATCAATGACGACCGGGCCTTCCTCGTATTTGGTGATGGCTTCGACCGGGCAGACAGCGGCGCAGGCGGGAAAGTCGCAGTGCATACAACTATTCCGCGCCCAAAGCGGCGCCAGCCCTTCGAGCACCGGCGGCTCTATCGTGATCCAGTTTGAGCTGGAGAGTTCATAAAGGCTGGTGCGCGGGTGATCGTTCCAATCTTTGCACGCTTGAACGCAGTGGCGGCAACCGATGCATTTGCTAGCGTCAAACAAAATGCTTCGGGGCTTGCCGTCCGTGAGCCGTGCCGTGGGAACCAGATTGCCGTATTCCATCAGACTTGCCGTTGGAGTTTTGGCCATGGGCGTCCGTTCAGTGAGTGATGCGAAGCTGCACACATATCACTTCTTTTGCGCGAGTCAACATTGACAAGCGGTGGACGCACGCCAAAAGCTAGAAAAATGAACCAGAGCCGGATGATGGGCCAAAGATTGCGCCAACGAATTTTTCCAGCTCCAAATTGAACTTCACCATCACGGGGTCGGAGCCAGGAGTCAGGCCAAATCCGGCGCCGATATTATACTCGATTCCATGTGCCAGCGCGCCCCGGATCACCGGGAAGATGTAATGTTGCTGTTCCTTGGAGGGATTCGGATGTCTGATGTTGCCGACGCCGCCGTAAAACTCAAGGCCCGGCGATAGGGTACGCATCCAACGATAGTAAATGCCGGCCGCGTAACCAAACTCGAAGCCCTTGTTTTTGTCTGAACCGACTAATACTTTCTCAAAAATCGGGTTGACCATCAAGGAAAAGCTCCCGAGGTCCTTCTCGATGATCGGCTTGAATTCGAGTTCCAGCTTTTGATCGTCGAATTTGGGGACGCGGTGGTATTCGAGTTCTACATACCAGCCGAGATCGACGGTCAGCTGTCCCGGATCGAACAAGCTGCCCCGCACTCGGAACTTCGAGCCCGCAAACTGAAGGTCACGTCCGCTGGGTTTGGCAAGATTGAGATAGGCCGCGGTCTCGATGCGGTCCGTCAATCCATAGGTCAGCTCGAAAGCCGTGCGCCACATCGACTGACTGGGAAAAGCGCCCGCAGATGTGCCGTTGTCGCCGCTACCGTGACCTTTGGCGACGACGCCATTGAGCGATTCCAGCTCTACCACTCCTCGGCCCAGAGTCTGGTATGGATAGACTTCGAATTCCCACGGATCAAGCTGCGCGGCCGAGGGGCGTGGGAGCGCCAGGGCGGCGAACGGGATCAGTAATGCCAATGTAGTTAGTGTTTGGTCGAGAACCCAGACGAGAGCCGCGGTTCCTTCGTAGCGGCGCGAGTTTTGTGGAGTTTTGTCGACACGAAGAATGGCACGAAGTGTAGCTGGAAAGGCAGTTTTTTGCGACGGTGCGGGGCAAAGAAGGAA
>JBGPIK010000085.1:0-19610 GCA_041484845.1 Binatia bacterium
ACCGACGCCTGGTCGGCAATGCTTTTCTTCAGGGAGTTATTTGCTCTCTACGAAGCGTCCGTAAGCCATGTGCCTCCTGCGCTCGTTGACCTCCCGATCCAGTATTCAGATTATGCATTTTGGCTGCGCCATCTCCGGACGAGCGAAATGGAGTCTCATCTCTCCTACTGGAAAGGCCAGCTGGCCGGCATGCATTGGGTTGAGATGCCGCGCGACAGGCAAAAAAATGCCGATCGATCGTTTCGTGGCTCAACCGAACGAGTACCACTTTCTCCGATTCTCTCACGGGAGCTGAGGGAGTTGTGCAAACACGAGAGAACTACTCCCTTCATGACTCTGTTGGCGGCTTTCAAGGCATTAGTCTACCGATACACGGGAGAAAGCGACATTGTCATCGGTTCGACCGTAGCAGGTCGGAACAAACCAGAGTTGGAACCGCTGATCGGGCTGTTTATCAACCTGATGGTTTTGAGAAGCGATCTCACGGGCGAGCCCACTTTTCGAGAAGTCTTGGCACGCGTGCGTGAAGTTTGTCTGCAGGCGCATCAGCATCAAGACTATCCGTTTGAAAAATTGGTCCAAGAACTTGGCCCCGCCCGAGAACCGAGCCGGAACGCGTTGTTTCAAGTCTTATTCAACGTCGTCAATCTTCCATCTACTCCCAATACCGTGACCGGTTTAACTGTAGAGCGGATGGCACGTCCCCGGGATGCGGCGAGATTTGATCTGACGCTCTACTCGCCAGAGACTGCTGAAGGTTTTGAAATCATCGCGGCTTACAACCGCGATCTTTTTTCGTCGGAACGCATCAAGGAGATGCTTGAGCAATACAAATTCCTTCTGGAACAGGTTGTGGAAAATCCCGATCGCAAAATCGACCACTATTCACTTGTAACTCCTAACGCTCGAAGATTCCTGCCGGATCCGGCCGTGCGTTTGGACAATAGTTGGTACGGCGGGGTGCATGAAATTTTTGCGCGGTTCGCCGAGAGTCAACCCAATCAATGGGCGGTACAAGATCCGCGCGAAGCATGGACTTACAAAGAATTGAACGAGCGAAGCAACCAACTCGCACATTATCTGCTGGCCCATGAGATCAGCCGAGAGCACATCGTCGCGATCTACGCGCATCGCAGCGCCCCCTTAGTGTGGGCGTTGTTGGGCGTTCTTAAGGCAGGCGCCGCTTTTTGTATAATTGATCCGAGCCATCCGGCGGCCAGAGTTAATGACTGTTTGAGCGCCACGGATCCCAAAGCGCTGATCCTAATCGGCGGCGCAGGAGAGCCGGGCCAGGAGATGGCCCAAGTTCTGAGCCGTTTTTCTGTGCGTTGTAAAATCACGTTGCCCGGAGCGGCTATTCTCGACGCGATGCAGGTGCTGGCGCAATATCCTCAGGATGCTCCCGCAGTAGAGATTTTTCCGGATGATCTGGCCTATGTGATTTTTACCTCCGGCTCAACGGGCAAACCCAAAGGCGTGATGGGCAGGCATGGCCCCTTGACCCATTTCCTGCCGTGGGTGAAGGAAACGTTTGCACTATCGGAGAACGACCGTTTCAGTTTCCTTTCCGGGCTTGCCACAAACAAGCTGCAACGAGAGGTGTTCACAGCCCTGTGTTTGGGCGGGACGATCTGCATACCCGATCCGGACGATATCGGCGCATTGGGTAAACTCGACGCCTGGCTACGAAACGAGACGGTCACTGTCGTGCATTTAACGCCAGCTATGGCGCAATTGCTGGAGGAAACAGCAACTCGACCCATACCGTCGGTACGCCGAGCTTTCTTTGGCGGCGATCTATTGAGGTTGCGGGATGTGGATCGTGTGCGGCGCCTCATGCCCAACGCCGAGATCGCCAATTTCTACAACTCTTCGGAAACACAAAGGGGCGGAAGCTATTTTATTTTTACCAAGCAAACGCAGAATCAGGTCAAGGAAACTCCTCCCCTTGGCCACGGGGTGAAAGACGTTCAATTGTTGGTGTTGAACCGCGGCAGACAATTGGCCGGTGTGGGGGAGCTGGGCGAAATCTATATTCGCAGCCCGCACATGGCTAGGGGATATCTTGGGGACGACGAGCTCACGAAAGAACGCTTTATAACCAATCCGGTTACCGGGTTAGATGGCGATCGCCTGTATCGAACAGGCGAGCTCGGTCGCTTTCTGCCGAACGGCAACGTGGAATTTGTCTCGCGCCAAGAGGATCAAGTCAGCATCCGTGGTTTTCGCATCGACCTGGGAGAGATTGAAGCCGTATTGGGTCAGCATCCAGCGGTGCGTGAGACGGTCATCGCGGCACGAGATGATAACTCCGATGAGAGTCGATTGGTGGCCTACGTGGTTTACAGACACAAACCGGCTCCCCCAACGAGTGAACTGCGCCGCTATCTCAAGCAGCGGCTGCCCGACTACATGGTTCCGGCCGCTTTTGTGAATCTGGAGGCCATTCCTCTGACCACGACCGGAAAGGTGGACTGCCGCGCGTTGCCTGCCCCCGAGCAAGCCACATCCGGCTTACCTGGAACTTTTCTGCCCCCGCGTACTCCTTTGGAAGCTCGTATCGCCGAAGTGTGGAAGGAAGTATTGGGCGTAGACCGGGTAGGCGTGTACGACAATTTTTTTGACCTGGGCGGCCACTCGCTATTGGCGGTTCAAGCGGCCTCCCTATTAGAGAAGAAAACCGGCCTCAAGATGCATCCGAAGTCATTCGTCACCCAAACTTTGGGACAGCTTGCATCCGCTTACGAAGAACGAATGCAACTTCACGGAGAGGCAGGGCCCGTGAGTTTCACACGAAGATTCTGGCGCTCGATCAAGAACGCGCTTTTCCAGAAGCGCAACGATGCTCAATGAAATCGATAGAACCCTTTTACTTCGGCGCAGGGGAAATGCAACTGTTGGGTTGTTATCATGCTCCAGAAGCTAAAACCAATCGCAACTGCGCGGTGGTTCTCTGCTATCCCATGGGGCACGAGTACATCCAGTTTCACCGTGCCTGTCGCCAGTTGGCCGCACTTCTTGCGCAGGCCGGTTTTCCCGTGTTGCGTTTTGATTTCTACGGTTGCGGTGACTCAAGCGGCGCATGCGAGGAGGGGCGGATCCATCGATGGCTAGACGATGTAACGTCGGCTGTCAGCGAAATACAAAGGCGATGTGACGCGACAAAAATCTGCCTGGTCGGGCTTCGTCTAGGAGCGAGCCTCGCTATGATGGCCGGAGCTGAACGGGAACATACTATCGACGGAATGGTTCTCTGGGATCCGGTTGTCAGCGGAAAATCTTATCTAGAGGAATTGCAAAGCTTGCACCAGGAGATGCTCCGGCGCGCTCACCTGCGGCTTGCTTCCGATGAAACACGTCTCGAGAGGGTTGGTTTCGTGCTCACCGGCGAAATGATTCGAGAGCTGACGCACTTGGATCTTTTGTCGATTCAACGCCAGCCTGCAAGAAATATGTTGGTGGTTGAAAGTCACAAAAAAGCGAGCGAAAGACATTTGATCGAGCACCTCAAACGGCTGAACGCCAGCGTAAAGTATCTCCATCTCCCCCATACTCAATTCTGGGATTGGATGGAAGATTTCAGTCACATTTTAGTGCCACAGGCAATCCTGAATGCCGTGATGGGTTGGCTTTTTGAAGCTTACACATGAGCGAGGATGCTTGCGTCTTTGGACAGGCACGCTCGTTAGTGGGGATTATCACCGATCCGCCGGGGCCCCGAACGCCAGCTCAACTTCCCGCCGTTATAATTTTAGACTCCGGGATTGTACATCGCGTCGGTGTCAATCGGCTCCATGTGAAACTGGCTAGGAAGCTGGCTGCGCTGGGATTCGTCGCGATGAGATTTGATTTTTCCGGGATCGGGGACAGCTTGGCGCGAGAAGACAACCTTCCGTTCCGAAAGAGCACATTAGATGAAATGCAACAGGCAATGAATCATCTCAACCGTACCCGAGGCAGCGACCGGTTTATCCTAATCGGTATCTGCTCAGGAGCCGGGATCGCACTGCAAACAGCCTGTATTGACGCGCGCGTGGTGGGGGTTGTTCCGATCAACTGCCGAGGATATTTGAGCGGTTCCAACAGCGGCTCAAACACCGACATTAGAAATCGGGCTCTTTTACGTCATTATTGGCGAATCGCATTCTCTAGCTCATTTCGCTTCAGAAATTGGCTTAAAGCAATAACAGGGGAAGTGAATTATAGGAGCCTTGTGGGTGCTATAGGCTCTCAATTTAAGACTTTATGCTCGCTTCCCAGGAACCGGAGCGCCGCTGGGGTTGAGCATCCTTTCAAATCCGACCTGCGCTCGTTGCTTGAGCGCGGAGCGCGCCTGCTGTTCATTCATGCCGAAGGGGATGAAGGCTTGGACTTTGTTCAAATGGTTGTCGGCGACGAAGTGAAAGATTGGAGTAAAGCGAAAGCGTTTGAATTGGAAGTCATTCCGGGCGCGAATCATACCTTCGCTCTACTCTGGAGTCAGGAGAAGCTTGTGCAACTCGTTTGCGATTGGGCAAGAGACAAAAACATCGCTGCGAACTTCTTGCGGTGACCGCGGCGCCTGGCACTCGTGGCGGCAAACGCGGCCCTCACTGTTGCACGGCTGAATCCGTTCCGGGCGATTTGACCGGGTGACCGCCTTAGGATATTTTCACGTGCATTACTTAAGCTCCGATCTTCAGCTAACCCGTCGCCGTGACCAATAGACCTCTACGCTTTTGCATGCTCACCACTTTCTACCCGCCGTATAATTTTGGCGGGGACGGCATCTTTGTCCAACGCTTATCTAATGAACTGGCTCGCCATGGTCATCACGTCGAAGTGATCCATTGCCGTGACGCTTACTTCGCCGCGGGAGGGCGAAGACCCGAGCGCGATGAGTACGACCACCCGAATGTAACCGTCCACGGGCTGAAAAGTCGTTTTGGCTTGCTGTCGCCGCTGGCGACCCACCAAACGGGGCTGGCGCTCTTTAAAGCCCCAGAGATGCGCCGCGTGCTCAGCAAGGGTTTTGACGTCATCCACTATCACAATATTTCCCTTCTCGGCGCCAGCGCGTTGGCCTATGGGCAAGCGATTAAGCTTTACACGATGCACGAATATTGGTTGATCTGCCCAACGCACGTATTGTTTAAATTCAATCGAACGGCTTGTATAGAGCCGCATTGCCTTTTATGCACGTTGGCCTACAAACGGCCGCCACAATGGTGGCGTTATGCCGGACTGTTGAAGGAAGCGGCAAAGCATATCGACGCGTTCATTGCGCCAAGTCACTTCAGCAACGAGAAACACAAAGAAATGGGGTTTGATTTTCCCACCGTCCATCTACCTCTATTTGCTCCTTCGGATCGGGAGCCTTCTGATCTCATTTCAAAATCAGTAAACACGCCGCAGCCCGTCCCTCATTTCCTTTTCGTCGGCCGCCTGGAAAAACTTAAGGGCCTGCAAACGCTGATTCCAATCTTTTGCAGCTACGATAAAGCTGAATTATGGATTGCCGGATGCGGCAGTTACGAATCTGAGCTTCGCGATCTCGCGGGAAACAGCAGCCGCGTCCGGTTCCTCGGAAGGCTTTCCGAGGATGAGCTGCGGCAAGCCTACCGGGAAGCGGTCGCGGTCATCGTGCCCTCGCTTTGTTATGAAACCTTTGGCCAAGTCGTTGTCGAGGCGTTCAGCCAGCGCACGCCGGCTCTGGTGAGAAATTCGGGGGCATTGCCTGAGCTGATTGAAGAGAGCGGCGGCGGCGTGATTTACAATAGCGATGCGGAGTTGGTTGCGGCGATGGACTCATTAGTGAGGAATATTGCGCTCCGGGAGGAGTTGGGAGATCGCGGTTATCAAGCTTACCTACGCAAGTGGACACCCAAGGTCCACCTCGAAAGTTATTTGGCTCTGGTTCGCGAGCTTCGTGCGGCTAAGGAAGTTTCGCCCACGAATTCGGCAGATTAATCAAAATGTCTGTATACCGACGGCTATCTTGGCGCCGCGAAGGCTGCGTTAGATAGTAATGATCGTGAATCGCGGTCGATCGGCAATCGCCTGTCAAGGCTAGCCGCCGCGCCGGGGCTCGCGCAACAGAGTCGCCAGTGCGACAATGCCGAGGCCGAGGATGCCGGCCAGCGCTTGCCATGCGATCGCATAGGAACCGGTACGATCGACGATATAACCGAACAGCGGCGTGCCCAGGGTCGCAGCCGCCGCGTTGATCGTGATCATCATACCCAGCGCCGTTCCGGTCTTCGCTTTTCCGGCAAGCTCGCCGATAAGCGCGTACGAAACCCCCTGATATCCAACCAAGCAAATGCCGGCAAGAAAAAGAATCGCCAACAGCAGATATAAGGATGATTGCTGCGTCATGAAACTCAAGAAGGCGATCAGCGCGGCCGATAACAATCCGATCAGAATCAAAACGATCTTGCGCCGGCCGTCGAATAGCCGGTCGCTCGCGATTCCCCACCCCACGCGCCCGATCATGGCTCCTGCTTGCGTGAGGGCCAGCGCCTGACTCGCCCAATAGGGCGAGAACCCCATGGCGTCTTTCAAATAGAGTGGCACATAGGTGATCAACGACAGCTGCCCGATAAGGTAAATGGCCGTGCCGCAATTGAGAGGCACAAAAGTCCAAAATTTTAGCGGCCCCGAGCTTTCCGCTGCCGGCGCCGGTTGGGCGCGCGCTGTCGGGGGTTCGTCGGGCGGGTCGCGCCAGAACAATGAGAAAAGAAACCCGAAGAAAAAATTAATCACGCCCAAGGCGGCAAGAGCCCCACGCCACCCGGCCAGCAAAACCAGTTGAGGCGCAAGCACGGCGGTAACGACGCCCCCGGCGGGGACTCCGGTTTGCTTGATTCCCATCGCCGTGGCCCGCTCGTCACGGTGAAACCACGCCATCACCCCTTTGCTCGAGGCTGGGTTGAGAAAACTGTAGCCCAGCCCGGCAAGAAAGAAACAGGCGAACGCCCACGAGAATGAAGGCGCCCATGACGCCGCTAGGATGCAGACACCCAGTGAGAGATGACCTTGTAATGTCGTCTTGCGCACGCCAAGACGGTCGGTGAGCCACCCCGCGCTGAACGAAAAGCCCGCCATGGCCAGGTAAAAGGCGGAAAAAAATAGCCCGACCTGTGCGCGCGAGAGCCCCAGTTCATCCTTATAAAAAGGCGCGAGCGTGTTGATCGCGTACTGGGCCGTCCCCCCGACAATATGAGACACGCTGATCAGCGCCAGCATCTTCCATCGGAAGTTGTCGCGAGTCACTGCGGCGGCGGACATGGCGGAGCGCATCGCTCAATCGAACACGGTGGCGCAATAGGATTCGGCATCAATGAACGCTTCGACGACGCTGGGGCCGTCGAGAGCGAGCGCCCAATCCAGGGCGGCGCGCACGTCCTCCGCGCTCTTCGCCGCACGGCAAGGCACGCCGAAATAGTGCGCAGGTGGATCCGGAGGATCGCCCAGATAAACGCCGGAAAGCGGATACTGCTTGCGTTGCTGTTTAAGTTTCATGAGCCCGAGCCAGCCGTCATTGAGCACAATCACCGGCACCGCCAGTTTAAGACGGCGCGCCAGCGCGAGCTCGCCGGCGGTCATTTGAAAACCGCCGTCGCCGACGATCGAGACGACGGGTCGCTCGGGATAAACGAGTTTCGCCGCATAGGCCGCCGGCATACCATAGCCCATGGACGACCAGCCATTCGTCGCCAAAGCCGTTCTCGCTTCATCGGTGCGCCACTGCGTAGCGATCTGATGCGTGTGTGCGCCTACGTCATAAGACAATATCCCGTTGCGCGGCAACTTTTGTCGGAGCACGTCGAAAACTTGCTGCGCCGCCAAACCGGCGATGCTTGGACGGAGGGCTTGCTCCAACCTGTCTCGATGGGATTCGAATTCGTGCGTTGACCAGTCGTGGGTCGACGGCGGAAGCTCGCTCAAGGCGGCAATCGCCCGATCGAGATCGCAGGGATGGTTCCAAAGCAACCGCAATCGCCCCCCGCCTTCCGCAGCCTCCGTGCTGATATGGATCACGGGAGTTTCTTCAACCCAGTCCTCGTAGTTGATCTCAATGGGATCATAGCCCACAGCGATGATGAGGTCAGCCTTATCGGTAAAGGCTTTCACATCCGTGCGCCGCGCCCGCCCGACAACGCCGGTCCAATTGGGATGGCTCTCCGGAAGAAATCCTTTAGCGTGCAGCGTGGTCACAAAAGGTAGGTTCTGCAGCTCAATGAAGCGGAGCAACTGATGCGCGTCCTTAGCGCGGGTGAAGCCGAGACCCGTAACAACCAACGGTCGATGCGCATTTTGCAGCGCCGCTGCCATTGCGGTGGAGAGATGAAAGGACAAATCCGTAAGCGGCGCTGGATCGCGTGGACGCCCGTCAAACATAACCGCGTCGCGCATAGAGATGTCCTCCGGCAAATCGAGGTGGACTGGACCCGGCGGCTCATTGATCGCGAGGCTAAGCGCTGTCGCCAGAATCCTGCCCACATCTCCATCGCGGCAAGAGAACGTGGCTTTGGTCAGTGGCCTAAATAATGCCTGATGGTCGATGCGCATTTGCACGCGCCGTTCGAGCCAACCTGACGCGACGTTACAGGTAATAGCAATGAGCGGACAGCGATCGAGCCAACCACAGCCGACTCCGGTTGCGAGGTTTGTGGCTCCGGGTCCCACCGTGGCAACGCAAACTCCCGGCACGCCGGTCAAAGTGCCGACCGTCGCAGCCATAAATCCAGCCGAAGTTTCGCTGGCAGTGAGAATGAAGCGGATCGAAGTTTGACGCAACGATTCAATCAGCGGTAAAACCGGGCCGCTGGGAATGCCGAACACCCAGCGCACGCCGGCTCTCTCCAGCATACGGGCCAGCAAATCGCTGTTGTTCATGGGCGGCTCTACGTTCCGATACGCACCGGATCGACCACGTCTTGCACGGAACGAATAATTGAAAGGGCGGTCAACTTCCCGGTCCTGGGATTTTCACTGGGGACATTTTCGATGTGGATCTGCAGCCGGCCGAATTCACCTTCCACCTCGATATCGTGGCAATTTCGCTTGAGCCCGGGGACGGCAACAATGCGAATTCGGGTTTGGTCGGGGCCGATGCCCGCCAGGCTTACAGCTGCACAGACATTGACATTGGCGGGAAACCCCTTGCAGGCTTCGCGCGCCGTCCCCGAAAATACTTCCTTTTCCTCCTTCAAGCCCACCAGCGAAATGCCATGGCGGACCAAATAGGGCGCGCCTTCCAAGCCGTTGGGCGGCTTGCGCGTGGTCATTGTAACGTGAGTAACGGCGCCAACACACGCAGACTTGATTCCATCTAATCCGGCGATCGCTCCCGAAGGGACATAAAGTCGGCAACCGCTATGCCGCGATTGGGCTATAATGTCCGGATGGTCGAGGAGCGCGCCAACGCTTATGACCATCAGATCCTTTCCCGCGGCGAAGACCTGCTGCGCCAGCGGCTCAACCACCGAGCCGCCGGCGGCCTCGACGATCAGGTCCGCAGCCGCAATCAGCTCGCTTAAAGACATATACGGCGGCGGGCTCGCGAACGTCGCAAGAAACTCACGCGCGCTTGGCTCAGTGCGGCTGGTGACGCCGGCAATGCGCACCTTAAGCTTTCCGCTTGCCACGGCCATGATCAATGCCCGTCCGATGGCCCCGCACCCGACGATACCGATGGATGTCATAAATAGGATTTTTTCACAAAGCCGTTTTCTTGACTATCGTAAACAGGATTCGAATGTCAACGAACGGCTGTACGCGCGTCCGGCAAAGCTGGAGTTATGCCGAGGCGGCGAGCCAATAAAGCATCCAGTAGACCACAACGCCGGTTACCGATACGTAAAGCCATACCGGAAATGTCCAGCGCGCGATCCGACGGTGGGCATCAAAGCGTTCGCGGAGTCCGCGGGTTAATGTGATCAAGGCTAGCGGCACAACCACGGCTGCCAGGATCGTATGGCTTAGCAGGATGGTAAAATAAATCGGCCGGACCCAACCTTGCCCTTTGAACGGTATCGACCCTACTTGATAGTGGTAGGCAAGGTATGAAACCAGGAAAAGCGTCGAGCACACCAAGGCAGCGAGCATGCAGGTTTTGTGCGCCTGCCGGTTCTTGGACCGGATATAGAAGAACCCGCGGACCAAGAACACGGCGCTGAGTGAATTCAGGGCCGCATTGACGGTCGGCAAGTAGGCCGTCGAGATCAATGGGGGAAGATGTCGGGCGTTAACATTAGAATAAGGAAAAGACACAGAAGGAATGGACTCAACGCCACCAATCCCAAAGTGAGCCGTTCAAATTTAAGATGCATGAAGTAGAGCGCCACGAGCGCCGCTTTGGAAATCGCCATTGAGATGAGAAGGATGGCGATCGCCATCTTCGGTATGTGCATATAGATCACCGCGATCTCCAAAACCGTCAAGACAAGTAACCACCCGAACACGCCCATGTAATTGGGTTCCTTATGCGTGATTGCACTCATGAAATCGCTCCTGTTTCTCTCCTAGAGGAGGTAAACAAACGTGAAAATCAGTATCCAAACGAGATCGACGAAGTGCCAATAGAGACCGGCGATCTCCACATGTTTCGCTGCATAACGGCCGCGTGAAACGGCGGCCAAAACACAGCTGTTATAGATGACGCCGCCGGTCACGTGCATACCGTGGAAACCGGTAAGTATAAAAAAAGTTGTCGCGAACAGATGCGTCGAGAAGGAAAGCCCGACTTCCGGCAAACGATGACCGATCAAGTGTGTCCATTCGTAGGCTTGGCATCCCAAAAAAAGTAAGCCGCCAAGAATGGTCAGTCCGAGGAACTTCTGGAATTTCGCCCGGTCGCCGTTTTGTATCGCCGATAGCGAAAGTACCATCGTAACGCTGCTGACGATCAGCAAAAAGGTCATAAACGCAGTTAGATTGATCCCCAGCACGTCTTTGGGCACCGGCCAGTTGCTGCTCGCGTGACGCAAGATTCCATAGCCCACGATCAAGCAGCCGAAGGACATCGCATCGCCGGCAAGAAAGAGCCACATCCCGAGCTTACCCCAATTCTCGGGCGTCAAGGGCGATTCCTGAGGTTCTGCTCCGGCGTGCATCACAGCCGCTTCACTCATCTTCCATTCTCCTTGTAGTTCAAAGTAAGTTGAGCCAGAGGCTGCTCGCCTTCGACGCGATTTTCTTTCGCAGCCGCACGGCGGTACTTGTACACCAACCAGGCCCCAACACACGCCATCACGGTGTACGGGGTTGCCATTAAAAACAGGATACTCCAATTGTAAGCATCTCCCATCGGACCGCTGTCGCCCGTCAGACAGACCGAACAGGCACGCGCAATCGCTGGAGCGCGGATGACCGCCATCGCGGCAAGAGTTAAACTAAGTAATGTTTTTTGCTTCATAACAGGCCCCGTCAAACGCTATCTCAATGATTTTTGGGTGTCAAATAAACATCAAAAGAGATAAACCACACCATAAAGCACCGGCCACAATGCCACCACAAATGTCCAGTACATGCCGCAGGTCTGCAAGCCGACGTGATGTTCGCGTGTAAAACGCCTTTTTTTTGCCAGCGCAAGAACAATCAGCAGCCACATAAGCGCGCCGATCACGTGCAAAGCGTGAAACCCGATAAGGGTATAGAACAGGCCGCCGTAGACGCTGCTCGAAAGCGTCAGGCCGAAATGAATCAGGCGAACCCATTCAAAACCTTGAATCGCGAGAAAAATTCCGCCGCAAAGCGCCGTCAAGCTCAATAAACGAGTTAGTCTATCGCGGTTCCCGGCCGCAATGGCTCTGAGCCCCAGACGCATGGTAACCGCGCTCGTCACCAGGATCACCGTGTTCACGCCGGTCACACCTATCGGCAAACGCGGCTGGAAGGGCGGCGGCCAAACCGGACTTCCTAAACGAAACACGATATAAGCGCCGATAAGCCCGGCAAAGAACATCGCCTCGGCACCAAGAAATATGAGCACCGCAAGCCATGCGTTGCTGCCTACCGGTGCAATCGGGCGCACCGGGGGCGAGGGCGGCAATCCACCGCCGAATGCCGGTTGCTTGGCATCCGGAAGGAGTCGCGGTTCCTCTATCCTTCGAGCGTGGGCAGTCTGGGTCATGGAACAAGCTTTTCCGCGGATTACTTAAAAATAAGGAAGGCGATGACCGCTGCGATATAGGTCAACGTCAGCAGGGCCAAAGCCAATCCGAGGCGGCGATTCCTAAGATTTCTTTCCGGAGACCTTCCTATAGCCACTTTGCTCATAACGGCACTCGATTCAAAGCCAACACGATCAATAGTACGGGCAGGTAAATCAATGAGGCCAATAGCAAACGCCGCGCGCCGCTCCTGGTCGATGCCATTGCCAACCTCACGCCGTTGGCCAACAGACCAAGGCCGAGAATCAACGCAACGACAAAGTAGATCGCGCCCGCGAGACCGAGGAGCGTCGGCAACAGACTCACCACGAGCAAGGCGGCGCAATGGAGGAGAATTTGCCGGTTTGCGCTATCCCCTTCCGGCTCAATCACTGGAAGGAACTTAATCCCCGCCTTGGCGAAATCCTCCCGATAAAGATGAGCAATCGCCAGCGTATGAGGCACTTGCCAGAGGAACATGATTGCGAACAGCACCCATGCTTCCATGTCAAAACTACCGCGCGCTGCAACCCAACCGATCACCGGCGGCAACGCACCCGGCACCGCCCCTACCGGCACGCAAAGGGCGCTTTTTCGTTTCATCGGCGTATAAAGAAGAAGATAAATTCCCGTGATCGAAGCGGCGACCCACGCGCTCTCCAGGTTAACCGCGAGCGCCAGATAGGCGAGTCCCGCGAGCGTTACCATACTGCCAAACCAAAGCGCCTCGCCCGGTTGAATCCGGCCGTCAGGAAGCGGACGATGGCGTGTCCGCATCATCATGGCATCCGTATCGCGCTCGAGATATTGGTTCAGCGCCAGTGTGCCCCCGGCGGCGAGCGCGGTGCCGATAAGCATATGGAGAAGTTCTAGATAATTGGCGACCCGCTCCGAACCAACGTAAAAACCAACAAACGCCGTAACGAGAACCATCAGCACGATGCGCGGCTTCGTCAGTTCGAAAAAATCAGTAACCCGGCGGGAAACGCCGATCGCGGATACATCCAGGGCACCGGTGCTTAAGCTCATACCGAAAACTGCTCCTTCAAGAGCTCCGGCCCCGCCGAGGCCTTCAAAGTTGATGAAAAACGATAGCACCGTAAAGTCACTACTAAGCTCGTGGCCAGCATCAGCGCGCCGATGACCAGGTGCGTTGTCGTCACAACCACGAGCGCGGCGAGGCTCAGCCTTAACAGAGAAGTAAATTTCCCGAAGTAGGACGCGACACCGAATGATAATTGCAGCAGCAAAAGGATCGCCAGCAATCGGGCGGGGCGCGTCAGCTTCGGCTGATCCGAGTGGGAGCGCAGGATCCGAACCCAGATGAGCAGCACATGCAGCACGACCATCGCGGCGAAGAACAAATGGGCGTCGAGCCGCTCGCCGGTGTGTCTAAGAACGGCGCCGAACACCGATTGAACGTAAATCACCGCCGTAGTGACCGCGCCCAGGCGCCGCAAGCGGACGCCATCGATCAAAGGCGCGTTTCGAAAGTTATTGCCCCACTCGGTGGACGTAAATACGGCTAGGCTTATGGTCAGAGCGAAGAAGGCCTGAGCGAAGGCGGCATGAATAATGGCTAGCGTGTGCTCGAGCAAAACGACCCGCAGACCACCGATGACTCCCTGCAGGATAACCAGCCCCAACGCAGCGATGCCCAGCCGGCGCAGCCAATCTCGCCGTTCGCGAATCCACAGCGTCAGGGCGAGCATGACCGTAAGCAAGCCGACCGACGATGCAACCAGACGATGGCTGTGCTCGTAAAAAATATTCCCGACCATTTTCGACCACGGATAGAGAAACATGTTGTAACCGAAGGTCGTCGGCCAGTCCGGCACGGCGAGTCCCGCGCCTTTGCTGGTCACCAGACCGCCGATGAACAGCAGAGGAAAGGTTGCGCAAGCTAGGGTAACAGCCATGCGATGAGGCCAAACGGCTTCGCTACCGCGACTGCGCATGGGATCTATGTTGACGGCCATCGATTGACTTTAATGAGTGCGGGCGCCGGATCCGCTTTCCAAGTTTCGATCTTGCGGCAACCAATCTTCTTTCACCTCTGGGGAACTGTATTCATAGGGGCCGCGGTAAACGACCGGCTGAACTTCGAAGTTTCCGTGCGGCGGCGGCGAAGACGCAACCCATTCCAGCGTGTTGGCCTGCCAGGGGTTTCGTTCGGCTTTCTTGCCCGAAAACAAACTCCAGAAAAAGTTAACCAGGAAGAAAATCTGCGCGGCCCCGAGACAGAAAGCCGACACCGTGATGAAAACATTCCAAGGCTGGAGCGGCAGCAGAAATTCATACTGCGTCGGGTTATAAATGCGCCGCATATGGCCGCCGACGCCGAGAAAATGCATGGGGAAGAAGGTCATGTTGAAGAAAATGTAAGTTAAGACGAAATGGATTTTCGCAAGAGGTTCGTTCATCATCCGGCCAAACATTTTGGGAAACCAATAGTATACGGCCGCGAACAGGGCGAAGATGTTCCCTGCCACGACGTAGTGAAAATGGGCGACAATATAATAACTGTCATGGATATAGATATCGACCGGTGTGGAAGCCATGAAGATGCCGCTCAGGCCGCCGATCAGGAAATTCGAAACGAATCCCAAGGCAAAGAGCATCGGCGAGGTTAAACGGATGCTCCCGCCCCAGATAGTGCCGAGCCAGTTGAAAACTTTGATGGCTGATGGGACGGCAATAACCATCGTCGTCATCATAAAGGCCGTGCCGAGCAGTGGATTCATGCCGCTGACGAACATGTGATGGCCCCAAACCGTCCAGGAGAGAAACGCGATGGCGATCATGGAGAAGGCCATGGCGTGGTAGCCGAAGATCGGCTTACGGGAAAATGTCGAGAGAAGATCCGAGGTCACCCCCATCGCCGGAAGAACCAAAATGTACACTTCAGGATGGCCAAAGAACCAGAACATATGTTGCCACAGAAGTGGCTCACCCCCGCCATCGGGAATAAAGAAGTTCGTCCCGAAGCTGCGATCGAAAAGGAGCATGGCCAAAGCGGCCGTCAAGACGGGAAGCGCGAGCAATAACAGGATCGCGGTGATAAACAGGGACCAGACCGTGAGGGGCATGCGGAAATAAGTCATGCCCGGCGCGCGCATGTTGACGATCGTTGTGATGTAGTTGATGGAGCCCATCAGCGATGACGCGCTGAGAATCAAAAGGCTGATGATCCAAAGATTTTGTCCCCAATCGACGCCCGTGTACTGCGTCCGGGCCGAAAGCGGCGCATAGCCCGTCCAACCCGCGGCAGCGGGGCCGCCGGGAACGAAGAAAGCGGATAGCATGACGACGCCGGCTACCGCTCCCACCCAGAAGGAAAGCATATTCAATTTTGGAAAGGCCATGTCCCGGGTGCCGATCATCAACGGAATTAGAAAGTTGCCGAAGCAACCGACCATGATCGGCATAACCACGAAGAAAATCATGATCGTGGCGTGCATGGTAAAGAGCGCGTTGTAGGTTTGGGGCGGAATGACTCCTCCGTACATATACGGTTCGGGAATCCAGTTGAATCCCGGCACAGCGGTCTCCGGCCACGCCAGCTCCCAGCGCACCATCATCGCCAGCGTTCCTCCAATCATCAACATCAAAAGCCCAAGGAACAGAAACTGGCGACCGATCATTTTGTGATCTAGCGAAAAAACATAAGTGCGCCAGAAACCAGCCTCTTCGTGATGACTGGGCACGGCGTGCGCTACGTCGGCCGCTACGGTATCGCTCATCGTTCAATATCCTCCGTTTGATCGCCTCGGATGACTTTGCTGAAGAATGGAATTTTATTACTGCGGCTTGGCGGATAACTTTTCAGCCGCCCACTTCGCGTACTCTTCCGGAGTATCGACATAGAGCCACCCGATCATACCGGAGTGACCGAAGCCACAGAGCTGGGAGCACGCAATCTCGTACTTGCCCGGTTGGGTGGCTTCAAACCACACCAGAATAGACCGGCCTGGGACAGCGTCCTGCCTGAGTCGCAGGTTCGGCAGGAAAAAGCTGTGAATCACATCCTTAGAAGAAAGATGAACGCGCACAACTTTATGCACGGGCACATGAATATCATTGTCGAACTGCACGTCATCGGCGGTGCCAAATTTTCGATCCGCGCCCGGATAGACCACCTCCCAGTTAAACTGCTTCGCTGTAACCTGAATTTCAAAATCGCTATCCGGCGCAAAACGTTTTACTTTAGCCCATGTCGACACGCTCATGAAGGAGAGAACCACCAAAATAGCGGCGGGGATGATCGTCCAGACAATTTCCAGCGTCGTATTGCCGTGGCTGTAAGTCGCTCGCCGTCCTTCTTTCTGGCGGTACATCACCAAGAACAAGATCATCAAAAAGGTGACCAGAATAAACGTCGCCCCGGTAATATAGTAAATAAGATAGAAGAGCGAGTCGATTTCTCGCCCATACGTAGATACGTCTACTGGCAACCAGCGTAGCATCTATGGACCATCCTTGATGAAAATGTTTTTTGGAGATGAAAGTGAATTGCTAACATAGCTCATTTACCATTGCAAGCGTATGGCCTTTACCATAACTCCGCTCTAAGGCGGTTTCCACGAGGGGAGAGCCCTCGCCCGTTGGGCGAATCATCTTACCTATGGTGAGAGGCCCTTAGAGCGGAGTTATGGCTTTACTTTGCAGCCGGTCCATGCGACTGCTAACCAGAACAATTTCTCTTCGGTATTATGACCACGGGCTGGCAGACACTCACTTTAGGACTTCATCTTGCGAGTCTCGCCCTGTGGCTAGGCGGTATGGTTTTTTTTCTCGTCGTCTTTGGCCCTGCGGTTAACGAACTTCAGCCCGGCGTTGCGATTCGAATTCTGGATCAAGGCAAGAGAAAATTCGAGGCTGTCAGCTGGACCGGCATAAGCCTGTTGCTCATCACCGGCATAGTGAATTTAGTCCTCCGCCGGCAGGCAGGCGCTTCGAGTCTCGGTCAATTCTATCTCATCGCCTTGTCGATCAAACTCATTGTCTTCGGCGCGATGGTTTACCATCACGGCCTGCAAGTCTTCAAATACGGTGCCCAGATCGCCGCCATGACGGCTGGAATTCCACAAGATAGCCCTTCATGGCCCGAGGCCCTGCGCGCCCAGTGGCAAAAGTGGTTTACGCTGCTCAAGATCAATGCGGCGTTAGGCCCCATTGAGACCTTGATGGGGCTCATCCTTTTGAAAAGCTAAAGTAGTGCGTGTTGCCACACGTAGGGAAATTTCTTTTGGCGGCGGTCCTCCAGCACTACGGGTTCGGCGGCGCGGGGAGTCGTTCGCGACGGGGAAGTTGCGGAAGAACTCGCGGCACAAGGGGACTGACGGGTGCAGCCTGACCGGCGACCGGAACCGGTGCCGCAACGCTACGTTGCACAGCGGGCGCCCTTGCCGATGCAGGGGCTTCGATCTTGCGAAAGTAATCTAACGCCAGCTCAATCCGCGACGCTCCTTTAGTGACGACGATATTTCTGTCGCGAATCTCAGACAAGCTGAAAACCCTCAATAACATCACCGAGTTTGAAGCGGAGCGGCCCCGTAGAGCGCCCCGGTGGCATCGGAACACTGCCACCACTGCTTCCCTCGCCGGCGGGTCCGGACAAAGAGGCACGGTAACCCACGGTCTTGGTTGCAAGACTGGTCCAGGCCACGACGAGGAGATCCGCCCGCCGCTGAATGCAAAGCAGGTCTTGGTTTACCTCCACCGCCGCTGCCTCCACCACATCGGCAGTGTCCGGGCTGCCGCCGATGGGAAGATTGGTTAACTGCGAGCCGTCGCCTTTGAAGGCTGTGGCTTTGACCGTGCCGCTGACATCCAGCGCTTCGCTCGGATTCGTGTTGCCGACTCCAACACGCCCAGTGGAAGGCTGAACCGTCAGCGGAGATTGCGCAAAAACCCCGCACGGCAGCGCAAAGATCAGCGCAGCAGTCGCTGCAACGATAAACCGGCTGCGGATTCGGTTGTGGAGCCCCACGCGCAAGCCGGTGGCACCTTTCCGTATGCTCGCTGGGCGGAATCCTGAGCAAGAGCCCGCCGCCGAGGCCAAGGCTCGGGTCGAAGGGATGTGGTTAGTAAACATGGTTGTTACCTCCTGATGTCGTAGAGAGATGACGAAAAACTTTATTCCGTAACTCTGCTAAATCGATTTCGCGTTCAAAAACGACTCCCAACCTCCGCATTTCTCAATTGTCCTTAGAGGATTACGGCGGTGGAAAAAACCTCGGCGGCGGTAATAGATCAAACCCACTAAATGCCTGATAGCTTTTACCGTTCCAATAAATGACGGCGTAATCGTCGCTTGGCCATCCCGAAAACAGAGCTACAATTGCGCGAAGGCCTCGTTTGTTTTTCTCAGGATCGGGATGGGGTTTTACTTCTAGCGTCACGACTCGACTCGGGGGGCGGAGATAGTATTCTTTAATCCAGCTTCCCTTTCGGTAGCTTAAAATCGCAACAAACGTCTGATCATTTGGATTGTGCGGGTTATCAAATCGACCGGCGATGGCAACGTCTTCGTAGCCGTCCTGATTAAAGTCACCTCTAAGCCAAAAAGAATAACCGTACTCTTTGTAGGCTTGTTGGTCCAAGTCCGTTAAATCCTTCAGTTCCGTGAGCCGAGCGTTCATCAAGTCCGGAAAAATCTTTCGTAAGACATCATTGCGAACTGGGGCGTCTGCAGACAACAAGTCGCTTGCGCAGACAAACGTTAATACTGCGGCGAAGAAGATTCCTAGAAATTTTTTCCTATCTAAAATTGCCAATGTTTGGCTGCCAACCTATTTATGCACAACTTAGTGCACAACTTAGGGGACGTTCTTTCCTACCTGGAATAACTCTGTCGCAGACTCTTCGAGACGGCTGACGTTGATACTCCGACCTGCCGTGCTACCTCGGCGATCGTCACTCCGTAGTCCTTCACCAATTTACTCGCGACCTCGGCTCTCACCTCGGACAGCTTTCCCCGGCGGCTCCCGCTCCTTAATTCGGTCATCGAAACGTTGTGTTTTTTGCACGCCTCCGCAATTACCCTCTCTACCTTGCGGCCACGTCCTTTTGCTGCGTGCTGGCGTTGCGTTCGCGCCTCCGCCTCCCTAACTATCCGCTCCACGAAATCACCGCTCCCCAGTATCCGCTCATCACACAGCTCCGGCTCTCCCCGCCGGCGTTGCGATTTAACCTCGGACCAGCCACCTAAAGAACGCACCAGCCCTCCACCCACCAGCTCCGGTCGCCGCCCCAGCACTACCCCTTCTTCAACAAATCTCCGATACGCCCCCTTAGCCTCTCCCCCCCGGCTGCCAAACTGCGCAAGGACACTGTCGCGCTCTTGCCAGTCGTTTTTCACCGTTCCCAATATCGCTCCATGGCCGCAGTACGGATAGTGCTCTAATTCCTTGAGATCCCTTACCAATCTCACCCGTAGCGGATTTAAATGAATGTAGCGTACTAGTTCAG
>JBGPIK010000086.1:0-19425 GCA_041484845.1 Binatia bacterium
AAGGTGTGAGACTGGAGTAGCGAAGGCACCGACCTGCGCTGGTTCAAAGTCTTTTTTGGTGCTTGGCAATCTGTTGCAAGCGGGTTACGGATATCACTCACGGCACCGCTGGTCTCAAACTTCTTAGAGGTAGTGGCCCATTGCTTTCGCTACGGAGGGCTCGCCCCTTGCTCCCTGCGTCGACTTCTAACCGAGGAATCCGGGATAAATGGTAATTCATCGACTAGCGCTGCTCGCATACGAGCGAAAGTCGCCAACGAGGAGTGCGGGTTTTGTAGGTTAAGAACAGAATCGTTAGCGAGCACTAGCGCGCGTCGCGCCTTAAAATCGTAGGCCTCTAGCTCAACGATCAATTCCCACCTAATGTTTTTAGTCGTACTGTAAGCTCTTCCGTTCCAGAAAAGGCAAATCTTTGCAGCGCATCCGGCTTCACCTCGATTCCCAGACCCGGCCCCTCAGGTGGACACAGGTAGCCCCCTTGGAACTCCAAAGGCTCGCGCAGGAGCTCCGCTCGCAAGGGGTTGTACGTATAATCGAGTTCCATCACGATGCATTCTTGTATCGCTGCAGATAGGTGAACGCTGGCGGCAAGCGCGACCGCGTCGCCCCACGTATGAAAAGAAATCGGCACTTTGTGTGCCGCGGCCAATGCGGCGATTTTTCGAATCTCCGTTATCCCACCGGCGCGCGCAACATCCGGCTGGAGAAAATCCACCGCGCCACGCACCACGAAGTTCTCAAATGCGTAACGCATGTGTAGATTCTCGCCGACGGCAATCGGAGTCTTGGCCGCCTCGCGCAAGCGGGCATGGCCTTCAATGTCTTCGACGAACAAAGGCTCCTCCAGCCAGAAAACACCACAGTCCGCAAAAGCTTGAGATGCTCTAACAGCAACATCGATCTCGTAGCCCTGATTGGCATCGGTCATGACGATGAAGTCTTTGCCAACTTCCTGCCGCACGGCGCGCACAATTTCCATGTCCTGCGCCAAATCAAAACCCACTTTGATTTTAACGCCGTGAAATCCCTGCTCCATAAAGGCGCGCGCTCGTCTTGCGACCTTGAGCGGTTCTTCTGGGTAAAGCGCAGTGGCGTACGCCGGAACTTTGTCGCGGCACTTGCCGCCCAAAAGCTGATACAGCGGCCGACCACGCACTTTCCCTAGAATGTCCCACAACGCAATATCGATGCCGCTCATGGCCACGACACCGATGCCCCGCGTCCCGAACTCTTTGTGGCCGCCTCTGAAATAGGCCTTATCCCAAATTTCTTCGATTTCCGTTGCATCCATGCCGATCAACAACGGTTTCAAAACCCGGGCGACGATGAATTCGATCAGCTCCCCGTTTCCCGAACAGGAACCCCAGCCTGAGACACCCTCATCCGTCTCAACTTGAACCAAAGTTGTGGAGCGGGAATTCCTCACGCCGGACCGGCTAAACACTTGCCCTTCCGTCGGTATCGTTGCTCGTAAGCGGATCGCTCGAATGTCTATGATCTTCATCTTTCACCGGAAATATTTGTGGTACTCGTTATTGAACCGATTGTAATCGTCGTTACTGACCGGATTAACGACCAAGAGCTTGTGGCCCTGGATTAATTTCGGCGGGTTCGGCAGCACGTCCCTTCGCGCGGTAATTCGACTCAGCCCGCGAAATATTGTTTGCCCTTCTTCCGATAGGCAATAATCCACAAATAGCCTGCCCGCCGCCGGGTGAGAGCTCTTCACGGTAACACCGATCCCCTGAGCGTAGACAAAATGGGGTTCCCATGCGACCCACTCTACGGGTGCACCGGCTTTCTTCATCTCTTCGATGCTCGTCGGGTATTGGGAGACGACTACGGAAAACTCACCCGCTGCAAGCAGTTGACCCGTGATCGTGTTGCCGTCGCGCGCCTGGACATTTTGTCTGCTCAGCGCTTCCATGTATCTCCGGCCCTTGTCCTCGCCCTTCATCTGCAACATGGCCACGAACCATTCGGTCTTATTCAAGTCGAGTCCCAATCTGCCTTTCCACTTTGGCAGAAGCAGCTCTTCATAGCTTTTCGGGATCTCGTCCCCTTTGACCAAACGAGTATTGTAAGCGATCGTCATGGCATTTAAGACAACCGCGGTCCAATAGCCGTCTTTTTCACGCAGCGCCTCCGGAATCGCATCACGCTCAGGCGACAGGTATTTCGCCAGCAGACCACGATGTTGCAATGTCGTCATGGGGAAAACACTCGATTGATACACATCCGGCAAAAACGTCCCGCTGCGAACCTCGGTGAGATACTTCCCCAGCAGTTTGTCTTTGCCGGCGCGGAAATATTCAAATTTGATAAACGGATATTTCTTTTCGAACCCGGCCTTAATCGCATTGGCGTCATTGGCGTTCGAACCCGAATAAAAGACAACCTTACCTTCCCTCCTGGCCTCTTCGATAAGTTTCGCGCGCTCCGCGGATCCTTGCGCGCGAGCAATATCCAGGGGACATAGGACAATAAACAATAGCGTAAGAACCCATATCGTCATGTAATTTAACTCCCAGAATTTTCTTTCCACGGCCGTTCCGTTACCCCCCAATGAATTCGCTTTCTTACTTGGTTCTCCTAATGCCTCCGACACCGATACGCACAACCTTTGCTCCATTACCATTTTTTTACCTGGGCACCACCCAACGGTCGATTGCTCTTCGATATATCGCAGAGATTTAAGCTTGAAAAGGGGTAAACTGCTGGTCTATCTTGGACGCCTCCGAGGACTACTCCCAGAAAGAAAGGAAAACGAGGATGGGAAAGATCGGTCTTGCCTTCGTCAATCCGGCACCCCTTACAAAACCGGCATATGTAATTAACTTTGCCAAAAAGTGCGAAGCGATGGCCATTCATTCGCTATGGATCATTGATCGCGTTGCCTACGATAATCTTGAACCCCTGACCGTGCTTGCGGCGGCGGCTGGCGCAACGGAGAAAATTCGCCTGGGAACGTCCGTCCTTCTCCCCGCGTTGCGCCACCCGACGCTACTTGCTAAAACCGTGGCAACTTTGGATTTTGTTTCAAACGGGCGCGTGACTCTCGGGATCGGCTTCGGCAGCCGTGAAAACGATTTTAGCGCCGTGGAGGTTCCATACGAAAGTCGCGGCAGCCGAGCGGCGGAGGCAATTCAATTAATGAAACGGATCTGGACCGAGGAAAATGTCACATACAAGGGTAAATTTTTTAATGTCCAAAACCTCACCATCGGTCCTAAACCTGTCCAGAACTCAATTCCGATCTTCACCGGCGGGAGTGCCGAAATCGCTCTCAAGCGCGCCGGCACTTGGGCGGACGGATATATCTGCGGCAGCTCAGCTATCGCTGACTTTCACGTGACCTGGGACAAGATCGCCAGCTACGCCGCTGCGGCCGGGCGAAACCCGAATGAAATCCAAAAAGCCAGCCTGGCTTTCATGGCGATTAACGACGACAAGGCCAAAGCAGTGGAAGCAGTCGAAGACTACACCATGCGTTACTACGGCCGCATTAGAACCGCCGTCGAACCGGTCTCCATCGTCGGCAGTCCCGATCAATGCGTCGAGAAAATTACTTATTTTCTCAGCAAAGGCCTCGACACATTGATCATCGGCGTCGCCGATCCGGATCCGCGGCAGTTAGATTTGTTTGGAGAAAAGGTGCTTTCAAAATTAAAATAAATTTTTTTCTCTCGGCGTCCAAGATAAAAATCGCCACCCTGGGTGGGACTTTTTCGCCTCTGATCGCAAATTCCGCAACCGCCTTACTTCGAGCTTTTCAGAAAAGGGGACCAGTTCCACTCAAAATTCGGATCGCTGTATGCCTCCTGTGGCATGAACGTCGTTAATCCACGTTTCGTTAGCTCACCCTCGAATTTCTCTCTCACCCATCTATCTTCGTTAACGTATTCGATCTGATCCTTGGCCCGGTCTTCGACTTTTTCGGCGTGGCCGTGGAACTGCATGGGCGGGTGCAACGCCAGATATCTGGCCGGCGTACCACCGGCGTTGAAGTGTTGGTGGAACCATTTGTTGGGCGGAACGAAGCAACTCGCCTCATGCCATGGTACGACGACTTTTTCTTTCCCTTCCTCCCACATGATGGAGTAACCCTCTCCAACCGGAATAACGATTACGCGGCCCGGACCGTGCCGGTGCGCCTTCTTGTACAAGCGCGCGTCGAAAACCGACATGTGGCAGGACATCTCTGAGTCGGGAAACTGGATGTAAACGCTGCGCCCGCCGGCGCCCCGTCTTGCGTTGGCGTCGAGTTTTTCCCACGCGCGCATATCGGGAAAGAAATTGCCGTACCAATAATTGCGCCGGCCCCAGGAGCTGTCCAGCGCATTCTGCTCGACCATTTTCGCCTCGGAATAGAAATCCGACTCGTTCTGGATATCGGGTCCTTCATAGGAATTGTTGAAAATAAAATTCACGTCACGCACGCCCGACAACGTCAAAGGCATATAACTATAATGCAGCAGCCGCACCGTCTTATCGCCCTGCATGTTACTAAACTGGTGCGTGTAATTGTGCGGTAACAGAAACATGCTGTGCTTCTGCCACTCAAAACTTTTTTTCGCTCTCTTTTCCCCTGCCCAAATGGTCGTAAGCCCGCGTCCTTCAACCACGTAAACGATTTCATCCAGGCCGAATTTCAGCGGCGGCAAGGTTTTGCCTGCAGGGATTTCGCTGACACGCGCGGAGGTCACGCCTTCCTGGCCAACGAGTTGAATGAACGCCGAGTGGCACTGTCGTGCGTCCCACCAACCCAACGGTAACGTCCTCAAGTCTTCGATGTAGTAACCGCGGTGGATGGGAATTCCCTGGGCTTCCATCCATTCATCATAGGTGTAGAACTTACTCCACATTCTTCGTTCAGCTTTCATCGCCTTCGACATGATGGCTCTTCCTCCATTTTCGCTGTGAAAACCTCGGTGGCTTTACTCATATCACTCTGTCTGAGAGAAACGAACCGCCCGGCGCGAGCCGGCGGTGTCCTAATTTGGGGCTAATGATTATTTTGTTTTCGTCTCAGAGACGGTTGCCCCGCAAATCGTGCATACGTCATCACCGGTGTGAGAACCTAGATCGTACTCCCGTTCTACGTACGGATGTTCGCACGGCGGATTGCCCTTGTTTTCCCATTCCTTTTGTAATCTCGAAGCGTCTTTCATCTGCATAACGTCATCTCCCAAAGATCTATTTTTGTGTTTGCATGGCTATGTAAGCCCGCACTGCATCATTAGCCGACTTGATCGGGGGCACCCCTAAGACCGCTACATAACGCGTTTCTCCTGTATCGGCCTTATAGCTCCACGCATATGCCTCTCTCGCCTTCGGATGGTTGGGCAAGAAACAAACTTCAACAATTCCTTGCCAAACGGTTTTGCCCTGGAAAGTTTCATGAACTGCAATTGATCCTGCATGGATGCCATCGCATCCGTGTAGGTCAAGAATGGCCTTCTTCAGTTTCTCAAGGTTACTCATTAGCCATTTTCACTAGGTTTTGAATCGTCAGTGGGCTTCTGATCACACCCGCTTGCATGGCTGGCGTCATTCTCAGTGTACGATGAAACCGGACGAAGTTGTAGAAGCAGAAATATAAGTCCATCGCCTGTTTAAAATTATTCAGCCGCTTGCTGAATGCATTCGTGAGTCTCGTAAGCCTTCTGCAATGCATCCTGATAGTCAGATTCGAGCACTCCACAAATGAAGTTGAGCAAAGGTCCATATCCGGGAAACCGATAATATCATCCTTCAAGACCTTCCTAACTCTGGGCGGGCTATAACGGCCTTGATCTGCTGGATCTTGTGAATACTCCTTTACGATCTGTGCATAATCGACTTGATGCCCAAATTTGCGTTGAATCGCATTCAGGTAAGCCGGAAAGCCATCGCTGGAAAGCTGAATCCGATTATGAAGACGCGAAGCTAAATCGTCGATAAACTCTTGCGTCGTTTCCGCCGTGCGTTTCCCCACTTTGTAGCAGGGAATTAATTTCGACTCAGAATCGAGCGCAACGAACGTGTATTGATCGCCCACTTGCATTGGGTTATCGCCCGCGTCGATATTTTTATTTTTCTTCCCGACAAATCCCCAAATTTCGTCCACTTCAATTCTTTTGCAGTTAAGATCACGGAGAGTTTTATCGCTGAAAGCGGCGCACGATTCGCCCACGCGCTGCGTTAGGCGAATGATCGTATCTCGGTGAATGCCGGTAACTCGTTCCGTGCTCCTCACGCTAGAGCCTTCCGCGAGCATCGAGATTGCGGCCACTTTCTTTTCCAGCTTTAAGTTGTTTGCAATCGGATTCTCCCTTGCCTTCGATCTAGAATTACTGTATAACGGAAATTACAAGCAGTCAAGCGGTTTCTGTAAAACATTTATTATGGTCAAAAAAAAGAAGGTAGGTCGCCCGATTCTCCCCAAGAGCCAATACAGAGGGGTCATAACGGCATTACGGCTACAGCCGGAAGAACGGACGGCATTCGAGAAAGCGGCTAAAGAGAAAGGTCTAAGCCTCTCGGACTGGATACGGGAAACTTTGAAATCGGCTTTATAAGATGCTAAGTTAACAAACCTGAGCGGAGGGTGTGGGACTCGAACCCCAACGGTGTACTAGACCGTGCCCTAAGGATGTAAAGCCCTGTTATCGACCCACGTCTACGGGACACCCTCCGTGTTGTTTAACCCTAAAACGGCGAATCGTTATCCGTTTTGCCGTTCTCCGTTCCCCAGTCGTCTGGCAATTCACTGGCGTCCCGTTGATGCTCCACGACGCCGAAGGTATTTGCGCCCGTTTTGGTGAATATTTCCCCCCGCCTTACGTAAGTAGTTATCGAACCTACCAAAGCTGCCCGGTTATTGCGGGTATTTTCTTTCCCAAGCTCTTTGAGTATATCCTTTACATGCATTGACTTTCCAGCTTTAAGCAAAACATCCCTTGCCTTGGCGATATTGCTACCTTCCCGCAGGATTGGCGCTCCCGCATCGCCTGGATCGCGAGGTAGAACCTTCAGCGCCTCCTGGAGACCCTGCAAAAAGGCGTTACATTCTAGTATCTTTGTTTCGTATTGGAGTATCTCCTGTCTTTTGGCCTCGATTTTCCGCTCAAGCTGAATTCTGGCGTTTATCGGCATATTCAACCCTCCAATTGCCTAATGGTTTGCACCTTAGCACGTAGCCGAAGCCGGTGTCAAGTTGGGATATGGTGAGCAATTAAAGATTGACGTAGGATATGAAATCGGATATCTTACCCGAGTACATAACGCTTCAGAGGAGGTTGTATGGACATTAGAGAGCAACTTGAAAAATCAAGGCACACGAAAACCGGCAGGCGGGACCAAGAATTAGAGTATTGGATAGCGAGGGAGCTCATGAGTATCCTTGCCTATCCGACTTGGCAGAAATTCGAGGATGTGATTCGCAGGGCGATGATAGCGTGCGAGAAAATGGGACGCCATCCAGATCGGCACTTTACCTATTCCGATAATGTGCCTATGCCTGGCAATGAAAAGCAAGTGACCCGACGCAACTATTACCTGTCGCGTTACGCATGTTATCTCATTTCGATGACAGGCGACTCATCGCGAGAGGAGATCGCCACAATGAAGGACTATTTCGCCATCCAAACACGAAAGCAGGAGATTGCGGAAGAACTTCCGGATGGGCAAAAGCGTATCGTCCTTCGACAGCGCGTCGCCAAGGCAAACAAGCAGCTAAACGGTGCAGCAAAAAAAGCTGGCGTCGTCAATTATGGTTACTTCAATAATCGGGGCTATATCGGTATGTATGATCGACCACTGAGAGATGTGAAGCTTAAGAAGGGCATCCCCGACAAGGAAGACTTGCTTGATTGTAGCGGTCGCGCTGAATTGGCCGCACATGAGTTTAGAATCACTCAGACAGAGCAGCGACTGAACAATAATAATATTCAGGGTGAGCAGAATGCGACGGAAGCGCACTTTCATGTAGGCCGTGAGGTAAGAAACGCCATGGCTAAGGCCGGTGGGAAGATGCCAGAAGATTTACCGCGAGAACCTTCTATCAAAAACCTTCTACGTAAACAGGCGCGTGACTCTAAGAGAGCGATAGAAAATTTCACCGGCAAGAAAGATTCAAATTAGGACACCGCCCGCGAGCCCATAACCCTCGCAAGAGGCAAATCGGACGCTGCGCGCAAGTGAAGAGGTGTCAACCGGGCCGTCTGTGGGTGGCAGCCGGTACTTTCTATGATGGGACGCCGATCCCGATCGGCAACGGCGCACGCCCCACCGCTTGACGAGGGCGTGTGTGATTTAGAAAAACTCAGTCGCTATGCGTTGTCGGAAACATCAGTGACTTTACTGTCACCGGGATCACTTCCGTAATTCCCAAGCACTCGCCGATATCGATATAGTCCAAATCGCCGACTTCGATTCCGTCTACGGCGATGATGTCCCGAGTGACCTTCAGCTCATCCTTGAGAATTCCGCCTAAGGACTTCGCGATGTCCAAATCCAGGGTCAAGTACAGCGGGCACTTGGGGTCATCGGCATCCTTCAAAATAGCGGCAACGCCCTCGGCGATTCGGCGCACCGATTGATAGTCCGGCTGGCCGTCCACGGTCAGCGACAATGCCAGACCCGAGGTAAAGCGCGGTAGGTCAAATTTAGCCAGCGCCTGTTTCAACGCCGTATCCACTGACACATCTTTGCGGACCACAGCTTGAATAACTTTAAGCCCGTGAACCGGCAACGCGCGGAGGTCCGAAACGTAACTCGTGTTGCCGCTCGCCTGAATCGTATATTCGCCGGCGCCGATGACCGTTGCCCGAATGCCTTCGATGGGCTCACGGAGAACATCTTTCGGCAGCCTTTTCAGATACTCACGCATGTTTTTGCCAAGCACCGGACCGATGTCACCGTACCCTTTGGGGTCACGGTCATAAACATGCTCGGAAACGCCTCCGGAAAACACAATATGCTGGATCTGTTTGAAACCGCGATAATTTACAAAAGGCGGCGTTACCATTAACTGCTTGGCCATCGGCGAAGTCGGTCCCCGTTCAATGATCTCGAACAAAATCTTCGCCATATAGCCGCCGAAATCTTCTTTCTGCCTTTCCGTAATCTTCTCACCGAGCGCGACCGTATAGCCGAGTTCCTTCATCATTGCGTGACCGGCATCTTCAATACGGGTAATAATATCGTTCTCGTCGAAGGCGATCAGCCGCGCGCCCACGTTAATCGATGCCGTTTGAGTAACGACACCGTCTTCAACCAAAGAAAATTTAGTCGTGCCGCCACCCATATCCACATTGAGAACCGTGTTGTGTTCAGATTTCGACAGATCCACCGCGCCGCACCCATAGGCCGCAAGCAGCGCCTCGTGATTATGGCCGGCGGCCGCGCAGATAAATTTCCCGGAATACTTGGCAAAGAACTCGACGATCGGCTGAGCGTTTTCCTTTTTCAGCGCCTCGCCCGTAATGATCACCGCTCCGGTGTCGACGTCGTCGGCCGACAAGCCGGCCTCTTGATAGGCATCGTGAATGAATTGATTGACCTTATCCGTATCGATCTTCGTCGCCGTCAAGTACGGCGTAAGCATGATCGGCGAGCGATAAAGCACCTCGCGGTTGGTGACCTTGAATTTACCGGACAGAGACGCGCCTTGGCGCCGCAACGTGATGTGCGAGAAAATCAGATGGGAGGTTGAAGAGCCGATATCGATGCCGACGCTCTTAAGCGAGAACATCTCGAGCCCTTCGATATCCGTGACAATTTCACCTTCCCTTATCTCAAAATTTTCCGGATGGTCGTGATCGTATATATCGTCGTGCATTGGCCTGCCTCAGTTTTGTGAATTTTTACCGTGCCGCATAAAAAGAAATCCCCGCGCGCGGCGGGGATTCCATCAAATGACTCCTATGGATCTCTAGGGTGGATCGTCTATTGTTTCCCCATCGCCCTGGACCATTCGAAGTTCGGATTCGTGTAACATTCATCCGGCATGATGCTCTTGATGCCGCGTTTGCCCAATTCCTCTTGGAACTTATTGCGGATGTAAGGATCTTCGTTGGGATATTCGATTTGGTCTTTGGCCCGGTCTTCGACCTTCTCCGCATGACCGTGAAACTGCATAGGCGGATGGAGAGCGAGATAGCGCGCCATGTCGCCGCCAGCATTGAAATGTTGGTGGAACCATTTGTTGGGCGGCGTCACCATACTGCATTCGTGCCACGGACAGACGATTTTTTCTTTGCCCTCTTCCCACATGATCGAATAACCTTCGCCTGCCGGAATGATGATCGCGCGGCCCGGACCGTGCCGGTGCGCTTTTTTGTAGGTTTTTGGCGCAAAGACAGACATATGCGCCGTGAGTTCCGAATTGGGAAACTGAATGAAGACGCTTTTGCCGCCGGCCCCGCGCCTTTCATTCGCATCGAGTTTGTTCCACGCGCGCATATCCGGGAAGAAGTTGCCATACCAGAAACCGCGAAGACCCAAACCCTCATCAGCATTCGCCGCTTGAACCAATTTGGCTTCAGAATAAAAATCGCCGTCCCCGGCACCGTTTTTCGGCTCGTAGGGATTATTGAAGTACATGTCCGGTTCCGGCAGCGCGGACATCGCCATCGGCATGTAGCTATAGTGGAAAAGGCGTACCGGTTTGTCACCCTGCATATTGCTAAACACGTGGGAATGGTTGCGTGGAATTAAAAATAGCGAGTGTTCCTGCCACTCGAAGCTTTTCTTGCCTCTGCCCTCACCCGCCCAGACGGTGCTTAGGCCGCGGCCTTTTAGAACATAAACAATCTCATCCAGAGCAAACTTCACAGGCGGAAGGCTTTTTCCAGGCGGAACTTCGGTCACTCGCGCCGCCGTGACTCCTTCTTGCCCTAGCAGCTGGATGAATGCGGCTTTGCACCCGCGCTCTTCCCACCACTCTAATTCTATAGTGCGCAAATCCTCGATATAGTACCCTGTGTGGATCGGAATCCCTATTGATTTCATCCACCGATCATACGTGAATTCTTTGCTCCACATCGTTATGACGGGTTCCTTTTTCGCCGCTTCGGCCATAATCATTCCTCCTTACTCTCTATCTTCTTGCTTCTTTGCTGGCGACTTGAAGTCGCACGAGGGCACGTCGTAAAGCCACCTCAGCGACGTCAAATTCCTTTTCTTCAAAATTCAGCTCAGCCATACGCTTTTCCGCGCGCTCCTTGGCGCGTTGCGCTCGACCGGCATCGATTTCGGTAGCGAATTCCGCCGCGGGCGCCAAGACCGTCATAACATTATCAAGGACCTCAGCATAGCCCCCGCTAACAGCCAGATAGTGCTTAGCGACCGCTTGCTTGTAACTCATCTCACCCGGTTCCAAGAGAGACAAAAACGAGATGTGATTCGGCAGGACGCCGAATTCTCCCAGTGCGCCAGGGGCCGTGACTTCATCAACCTCCTCGTCAAGGAGCAACCGGCTGGGTGTTACGACTCTAAATCTGATCTTGTTGGCCATGATCTCTCAATTGCCACCGTGAACTGTTCCGCGTTGAACGACGTGAACATTTTGAACTGTTTGAACCACGCATCCCGGATTGTTCAAGCTGTTCAAACCATTGCTGACGCCTAGTCCCTAAATTTCTGCCTACTGCGCCGCCATTTTCCTGGCTTTTTCTACTGCCTGCTCGATGGTGCCGACCATGTAGAAGGCCTGCTCAGGGATGTCATCATGTTTACCGTCGACGATTTCTTTGAACCCTCTGATCGTGTCTTTCAGTTCAACATAAGCGCCCGGGGTACCCGTGAAGGCCTCGGCCACATGAAAGGGCTGCGATAGGAACCGCTGAATTTTTCGCGCCCGAGCGACCGTCATTCTATCCTCCTCCGACAACTCGTCCATACCTAGAATAGCAATGATGTCCTGAAGATCTTTATAACGTTGCAGGATCACCTGTACTTGACGCGCGATGTCGTAATGCTCTGCCCCCACGACATGGGGATCCAAGATACGCGAAGTTGAGTCCAGCGGGTCCACTGCCGGGTAAATTCCCAACTCAGCGATCTGGCGTGACAGAACGGTCGTCGCGTCCAGGTGTGCAAAGGTCGTCGCAGGAGCCGGGTCAGTCAAGTCGTCGGCCGGAACGTAGATCGCTTGCACTGAAGTGATCGAACCTTTGTGCGTCGTCGTAATTCGCTCTTGGAGCTCGCCCAAGTCCGTGGCCAAGGTCGGCTGATATCCGACGGCGGAGGGCATGCGTCCGAGAAGTGTAGACACCTCAGAGTTCGCTTGGGTAAAACGGAAGATGTTGTCGAGAAATAAGAGCACGTCCCGGCCTTCGTCGTCACGGAAGTACTCCGCCTGGGTTAAGGCGGTGAGCGCCACGCGCGCCCTAGCGCCAGGCGGCTCGTTCATCTGACCATAGACCAGCGAGGCCTTATTGATAACACCTGATTCTTTCATTTCGAGCCATAGGTCGTTTCCCTCGCGGGTCCGTTCGCCGACGCCGCCGAAGACAGAGTAACCGCCGTGCTTCATGGCGACGTTATTGATGAGTTCCATGAGAATGACGGTCTTGCCGACACCGGCGCCGCCGAACAAACCAATTTTTCCGCCGCGGGCATAGGGCGCCAACAAATCAACTACTTTGATGCCGGTCTCAAAGGCCTGGATTTTAGTCTCTTGATCGACGAATTCCGGAGTTGGGCGATGAATCGGATAAGATTTCTTGGCATTGATCGGGCCACCTTCATCCACCGGCTCGCCAATGACGTTGAGAACGCGCCCCAACGTTTCTTGGCCCACCGGCACCATGATACCGGCGCCCGTATCCATGACATCCATGCCCCGAACCAGCCCTTCGGTGGTATCCATAGCGACGCAACGGACTGTGTTCTCACCCAAGTGTTGTGCCACCTCGATAACAAGGTTCCATTGCTGATCACTGATGGCCGGATTGCTCACCTTGAGAGCATTGTAAATAGGAGGCAGTGAGCCCTCGGAAAACTCGACGTCGATAACTGCTCCCAAGACCTGGGTAATCTTGCCCGTGTTCATAGTAACGATTCCTCCGTTAAATCCTCACTTCAAAGCTTCCGCCGTCCCGACGATTTCCATCAGCTCGCGAGTAATCGACGCCTGACGGGCTCGGTTCATTTGCAACGTGAGGGTTCCCATCATCTTCGATGCGTTGCTGGTCGCAGAGTCCATGGCGGTCATACGCGCGCCATGCTCGCTCGCTGTAGCTTCCAGAAGAGCACGAAAAATCGCCACTTCCGCCATCCTGGGTAAAAGACTTGCGAGTATTGCCTCTACACTCGGCTCATAAAGATACTCGGTAAGCTGATCGGTGTTTTCGGTCTCAGGCAGAGCTACGGGCAACAATTTTTCCAGCGTCGGCACCTGCGACAACGCAGAGCGGAAGCGGCTGTACAAGATGTAGACCGCGTCCGTCTCTCCTTGAACAAAACGATGGATGGCCTTTTCGGCGACCGCTGCTGCCAGCTCTTCGGCAGGCGTGGCGAGGATATTTATGTGGCGATCCGCGATCGTGGCTCGGCGCCGGCGAAAGTGGTCTGCGCCCTTGCGGCCTACCAGGACAAGATTTATCTCTTTGCCGGCGCCTTCCCGGCGCATAAACGCTTCCGCGGCCCGGATCAGGTTCGCGTTGTAACCACCGCAAAGACCCCGATCTGAAGTAAAAAGCAACACGTGAATCTTCTTCTCCTCACGCCCTCTTAGCAGCGGATGCGCGTCTCGGGAAACCCGCGCCGCAACATTGCGCAACAGCTCAGCCATCTTGTCCGCGTAGGGACGAGCCGCGAGCGCCGCCTCTTGCGCGCGACGCAGCTTAGCAGCGGAGACCATCTTCATGGCCTTGGTGATCTGCTGCGTGTTGCGGATCGAACTGATCCGCTTACGTATCGCCTTAAGGGTAGCCATTCCCCCCCAAAAATTCTTGCTAGCCCGGACTAGCCGCTAAATTAAGTTTTGAATGTTCCCTTGAACTCTTGCAGGGCCTTGGAGATTTTAGCCCGTAGGTCATTGTCCAATTCACGCTTCTTGAGAATATCGGCAAAAAGTTCTGGGTGCTTAGCCTCCACGAAAGAATACAGTTCCTGCTCGTATTTCTTGAGTGCCGATAGCGGCAGTTCATCAACAAAGCCATTCGTGCCGGCGTAAATGATCAGAATCTGCTTTTCGACGGGCAGCGGCTCATATTGCCCTTGCTTGAGCAACTCTACCAGACGCGCGCCGCGATTGAGCTGGCGTTGCGTCGCCTGGTCCAAATCGGAACCAAACTGGGCAAAGGCTGCCATTTCACGGTATTGAGCCAGTTCGAGCCGCAGCGTACCGGCGACTTGCTTCATGGCCTTGATTTGCGCATTACCGCCGACGCGCGAGACCGAAATTCCAACGTTAATGGCCGGACGGACACCGGAATAGAATAGGTCGCTTTCCAAGAAAATCTGTCCGTCGGTAATGGAAATAACGTTGGTCGGAATATAAGCCGAGACGTCGCCCGCTTGCGTCTCAATAATCGGCAGCGCCGTTAGCGAACCGCCGCCGCGCGCGTCGCTCATTTTCGCGGCGCGCTCAAGCAGCCGCGAATGGAGATAGAAAACATCGCCCGGGAAAGCTTCACGTCCCGGCGGTCGGCGCAGCAAGAGAGAAAGCTGGCGGTAAGCGACGGCGTGCTTTGAGAGGTCGTCGTATATCAGCAGCGCGTGACCGCCGTTGTCGCGGGTATGCTCGCCCATCGTGCACCCGCTGTAAGGCGCGATATATTGGAGCGGGGCGGACTCGGAAGCCGTGGCAGCGACGACGGTCGTATAATCCATCGCGCCGGACTCTCTCAATTTATCGACGACCTGCGCCACGGTCGAGCGTTTTTGTCCGATCGCAACGTAGATGCAAACCACATTGCCGCCCTTTTGGTTGATGATCGTATCGATCGCAACCGCGGTTTTTCCCGTTTGACGGTCGCCAATGATGAGCTCGCGCTGGCCGCGACCGATGGGAATCATGCCATCGATCGCTTTTAAGCCGGTTTGCAAGGGCTCTTTGACCGGCTGTCGCGCCACGATCCCGGGAGCTTTGATTTCTATACGTCTTTTTTCGTGAGCGTCGATGGGCCCGCGGCCATCGATCGCTTCGCCCAGTGCATTGACCACGCGTCCAACGAGAGCTTTACCGACTGGCACCTCTGCGATTCTGCCGGTGCGCTTTACCGTATCGCCCTCCTTAATCATATGGGTCTCGCCGAAAAGCGCGGCGCCGACGTTGTCCTCCTCAAGGTTCAGTGCGACGCCGAAAATGCCATGCGGGAATTCCAACAACTCCCCGGCAGCCACTTTATCCAGACCATAAACGCGCGCGATACCGTCGCCAGTCGAAAGGACTGTTCCAATTTCCTGGATTTCAACGGTTTTCTCGTAATCGCGGATCTGCTCTTTGATGATCCGGCTGATTTCCGCTGTTCCGATTTCCATATTCGCTCCCTCAGTATTCGCGCGCGATGCGCCGTTTCATCTTTTCAAGTTGCGTCCGTACGGTGCCGTCGTAAATCTTGCCTTCCAATTCGACCAGCACACCGCCGAGGAGTGCCGGTTCTGTTTCCTCATGCAGCACCACTTCCTTGCCGGAAATAACGTGTAATGTCGCGCGCAAGCGCTCGAGCATTGCGCGATCCAAGCGACTAGCGCCGACTACCTTGACTTCTACGCGGCCTTTAGTCGCATTCAGCATGCGATGGTAGCAACTCACAATAGCAGAAAGGTAGGTGAGACGATCGCGCTCGAGTAGAATGGACAGGAAATGGACCGACACGAGCGATAGTTGCAGGCTCTTAGTAACCTCGACAAGGATTTTCTTCCGACTCTCCAAACCAAAAGCGGGATTGTTTAACACCGTCGGTAAAGGTGAGTTCGTGTAGGTGGCAAGAAATTGCTCGATTTCCTGCCCGATCGCTTCTTCCTGCCCTTGTTCCTGCGCTAGCTCGAAAAAAGCCTTGCTGTATCTGCGACTTAAGCTACCTTCAATCATCTACTCTGTCCAATACCCCGGATAAGTTCTTCGGTTAAGTGGCCCTGGTCGGTTGGAGTAAAATTACGTTGAATCAATTCGCGCGCGCGTGCCTCGGCCTGGGTGGCTATCTCTTCGCGGATTTTTTGCCTGGCGATCTTCACTTCCTGGTCGGCCAGGAAGCCCGCGTCTTCTTTCATTTTTATCGCCAACCCTTCGGCTTCTTCCAGAAGCCTCGCCCTCTGTCGCTCGCCTTCGGTGCGTAGCGAAGCCTGAATTGACTGGACGTCTTGGTCTACACGGGTCAAACGAACCTTGTAATCCTGAACTATCGCCTCCGCGCGCCGTTTACTTTCGGCTGCTCCCTGTATGGAGCTTAGTACTTCCTCGCGACGTGAACGCAGGAAATCGCGCACGAGCGGGAGCGCGAACCGCTTGATGATCCATGCAAAAATAAGAAAATTGCCGAGCGGAAACCAGATCTGATTAATGGAAAGCGCAGGGCGCTCCGCTTCGGCGGCGGATGCCCACGCTTGGGCGACGGCTAGAATCTCGAAAGGGCTCATGCGATACTTCTCCCGAGGATTTTGCTCACCATGTCGCGCGCCAGCCCTGAAATTTGAGCCGCCGCGCGCGGCCTTTCTATTTCGAGTTGAGTTTGCACTTCCCGTCGCACATTCTGCAGTGCGCTCATCGCCTCCTCGCGGGCTTGGCTCAGAATTTTATCGCGCTGCTGCCGCGCTTCCTGCAGGATGGCTTCCTTGAGCGCATTGCCGGCCGCCTCGGCCTGCGCGATTTTCTCTTCGTATTGAGCCCTTAGGCGTTCGCCTTCATGTTCCAGATCTCCGGTCTCATGACGCGCGCCGGAGGTGTTGCGCTCGCGTTCCTCTAAAACGGCGAGAAAGGGACGAAAAAGAACTTTGCTCAGGATCGCCCAGAGGAGAAGAAAAAGGACGATCTGATAAAAAATACTGAAATCCGGCAAATCCATCTGCTAACTTTTTCCGCTCTCAAAAAAGGTTTTTGTCACTGTTTCACTACTTCAGTGGTTCACTGCAAACGGTGAGCAGCCCAAGGCCCGGAGCAAAAAAACCTACCTTCAAATGTATATGAACGTAGGATAGGGATGGGATGAACGGCTAAAGGAGATCTATTACTCGGAATCCGACCTTAGCTTCGGCGCTTGAGCCACCGCAGTTTTCTCGGCGCTTGCGCTTTGTGAACCCGCGACTGCAACTTTTGGCTTTGCCACTCCCATGGAGCAATCACCGTCAAACACCACGCCCTCCGTAATGATCAACCGGGGGGTAGCGATATTGCCATAAAGTCTGGCCGGTGCCACCAGCTCCACTTTTTCCTTGGCTGTCACATTGCCCTCGACCTTACCGTGAATAATCACGACCTGCCCCGAAATCTTAGCGCGAACCTCAGCGCCCTCGCCGATAGTTAGGGTTCCATTGCATCGCACCTCGCCATCGACAATTCCGTCAATTTTCGCGGCCCCCTGAAAAACCAACTGACCCGTAACCCGACTGCCTTTGTATAGATGTCCAACGAGACCCGCTTCCACGGCGACGAGTGTGGGTTCTACCTTAGGTTTCGGTGTTACGACTGGTGCTGGTTCCAGCACCGGTTTTACCGCTTCACGAACCCTTTCGGGCTCCGGCTCGAGATCTTTTTTCCCGCCAGGGTTTCGATCAAACCAAGCCATAGGAATAATTTCCCCCCTGCTCTTGGCAAGATTCGTCTATAGCATCCAGCACCCATCTTGTCAAAGATGGGGTGTCATACGAGCAGTAAAGCCGATTTTAGCGACGTGATCGAGGAATTCCTTAGCGATTCCCAGCCCGCCCAGCGCTCGGCTTACGTTCACTGGAGAACTCTTCTCAACTAACGTGCTTGAATAAGGGGGAGTTTCCCCGTTTGAATCGCACAGGAATACACGCTCCGCTCTCAACGCACCGGCAATTCTCAGAATCTCGCCTTGACCGCCGGAGCTGATTTGCATATTTATGGAGCACAGCATGAATTTCGTTCCGCGACCTTGAGGAGGCATCATGCGCTTAATTGTAGTTGCTCTGGCGCTATTATTCACAATCTTCACCGATCGTGTATCGGCAGAACCGGTGCGTGCGGCATATCCGTCGGCTAATGTGCAGTTCCTTCCCGCTTTTGTCTCTCTGGAAAAGGGTTTTTACAAGCGCGAAGGCCTTGACGCGGAGCTGATCTCCGTGCAGTCCGCCGTCACTGCGGTACAAGCGCTCTTGGGCAATCAGATTCACTTTATTCTAACCGTCGGTCCACAAATGCCGGCGATTTGGGAAGGGTCTGACATTATTTTATTAGCGCAACAGGTAGGCCGCCCGACTTTTTCGCTCATCGTTACTCCCGAGATCCAGAAAATTGCCGATCTCAAAGGCAAAAAAATTGGCGTCAGTTTCGGCGGATCGACATTCTCAGGCATGAAAGCGCTGCTGGAAGTCAATAAGATGAATTCCGAGAAAGATGTGCAGTATGTCAATATCCGGGGGAGCAACCCAAAAGTGGCCGCAATGCAACAAGGCATTATCGCGGCGGCTTTGCTTGCGCCGCCGGCAGATTACATCGCTATCAAGTCCGGCTTCAAACGGCTGGTCAACTTGGCCGACGTATTCAAAGACACCGCTTTCACAGGGTTGGCCGCCACCGCTAAAACGATTAAAGAGAATCCTCAGTTTGTCAAAAGAATGGTGCGCGCCATCGTCAGAGGCGTCTATCACACGCGAGACAATCCCGAAGATGCGATCCAAGCCATGATCAAACACATGCGCATGGAGCGGGAATCGGCTACGGACGCCTACCAGTTGATTCGTGAATCTCTCAATCCCGTTCCCACCGAAAAGGGTGTTGAGTTAATGGCTGAGTGGCAAGCGGTGGCTTTAAACGTAAAACCCAAACGTCCGGCGCGCGAGTACATGGATCTGAGGTTCGTCAAAGAAGTGGTCGCCGAGTTGGGACAAAAATAAGGAGTCCGACGTGAAAAGAGGAATTACAATCGCGGCGCTCGTCGTCGCTGTCTTCTGTGGAATGGGGGTTAGCGCCCAAGAAAAGAAAGGGCCCGTTTATGCAACCCTGAAAACGAGTATGGGCGATATTGTGATTCAGCTGTTTGATGACAAGGCGCCCAAAACCGTAGCGAACTTTATCGCTCTCGCCACTGGCGCCAAAGAGTGGACAGATCCCAAAACCGGAGAAAAGACGAAACGCCCGCTTTACAACGGTACGATCTTTCACCGTGTCATCCCTGGCTTCATGATCCAAGCCGGCGATCCGTTGGGTAACGGCACCGGGGGGCCGGGCTTTCGTTTTGAGGATGAGTTCCATCCCGACCTCAAGCACTCCAAGCCGGGAATGCTCTCGATGGCCAATGCCGGCCCCAA
>JBGPIK010000087.1:0-19215 GCA_041484845.1 Binatia bacterium
GAGCATGACGGCAGCGTCTATGCTTGCGATCACTACGTCTATCCCGAGTTCCGGCTTGGGAACCTGCATTCGCAGACCACGCTGGGCGACATGGCGTTCTCGCCGACACAGGTCCGGTTCGGGTTCGCGAAGTCGGAGACGCTGCCGCGGTATTGCCGAGAATGCGAGTTCCTAACCGATTGCTGGGGCGAATGCCCCAAGAACCGGTTGCTGCGAGCGCCAGACGGCGAGCCGGGCGTGAATTACCTGTGCCCGGGGCTGAAGCGGTTTTTCGCTCATGCGGTGCCCGAGGCGAAGAAGATCGCGGCGCGGCTGTGCGTGGGACCCATTGGCTTGGTTCCGCGGACGTGAGGGCAGCAACGTGAAAGTTAGCAGGAAACGACGCGAACCAGGAAGCGAAAGGACATAGGGATGAATGCAACGTCGATCAATCGTGGCTGTGGACGGGGCGATGCGATGCGCTCACTTGCGCTCCTGGCCGGATGTCTGCTCTGGGCGCTTGCGCGCGCATCGATCGCGCAACCGCTGCCGTCCTGGAATGGCGGTTCGGCGCAGCAGGCGATCGTCAAGTTCGTGGCCGACGTCATCACGCAAGGCGCTCCGACGTTCGTTGCGCCGAGCGATCGCGTCGCTGTATTCGACAACGACGGCACGCTGTGGTCGGAGCAGCCGCTCTACTTCCAGTTCATGTTCGTGCTCGACCGCATCAAGACGGTGGCGCCGCAGCACCCGGAATGGAAGGACAGGGAGCCGTTCAAGTCGATCCTTGCCGGCGATACGAAGACCGCGCTAGCGGGCGGCGAAAAGGCCGTCGCGGAAATGGTGGCCGCGACACACTCCGGCATGACCACCGACGAGTTCGCAGCGCAAGTCACCGATTGGCTCGCGACCGCGCGCCATCCGCGCTTCAAGCGGCCGTATACCGACCTCGTGTTCGCGCCGATGATCGAGTTGCTTGCGTATCTGCGCGACAACGGCTTCAAGACATACATCGTGTCGGGCGGCGGCATCGAATTCATGCGGCCGTGGACCCAGAAGGTCTATGGCATTCCGCCGGAACAGGTGATCGGCAGCCAGGGCAAGCTCGAGTTCGAGATGCGCAACGGTAAGCCGGTGCTCGTGAAGCTGCCGCAAATCGATCTCGTCGACGACAAGGCGGGTAAGCCGATCGGTATCCAGAAGCACATTGGGCGTCGTCCGCTCGCCGCGTTCGGCAACTCGGACGGCGATCTGCAGATGCTGCAGTGGACGACAGCCGGACCCGGCCCGCGCTTCGCGCTGATCGTCCATCACACCGACGCCGAGCGCGAATGGGCGTACGACCGCACCTCGAACATCGGCACGCTCGACAAGGCATGGGACGAAGCAAAGGCGAAACGCTGGACGGTCGTCGACATGCAGCGCGACTGGAAAAAGGTCTTCGCGTTCCACTAACACGAGCGGAGGCGCATCGCTCACAAGGCGTTGCAACCGGAAGAGTCCTGATCGCGGTGCATCCGCTCACGAAAGGAGAACTGCAATGGCACAAGTGAAGAAACCCAACATTCTCGTCATCTGGGGTGACGACATCGGCATCTGGAACCTCTCGTGCTACAGCCGCGGCATGATGGGATACCAGACGCCCAACATCGACCGCATCGCAGCCGAAGGAATGATGTTCACCGATTCCTACGGCGAGCAGAGCTGCACTGCAGGTCGCGCTGCGTTCATCACCGGGCAAAGCGTCTACCGGACGGGTCTTTCGAAAGTCGGTGCACCCGGCATGGATGTCGGCCTGCAGGCGGAAGACCCGACGATCGCGGAGCTGCTGAAGGCGCAGGGTTACGCGACCGGTCAGTTCGGCAAGAACCACTTCGGCGACCTGAACAAGTACTTGCCGACGGTTCACGGCTTCGATGAATTCTTCGGCAATCTCTATCACCTCAACGCCGAGGAAGATCCGGAGGATCCGGACTATCCGGATCCGAAGCAGTTCCCGAAGTTCAAGGCGACCTTCGGCCCGCGCGGCGTATTGCGCTGCGTTGCAACCGACAAGGACGACTTCACGGAGCAACCGCGCTGGGGCCGCGTGGGGAAGCAGAAGATCGAGGACACCGGCCCGCTGACCCGCAAGCGGATGGAGACCTGCGACGACGAGTTCGTCGCCGCCGCGAAGGACTTCATCACGCGGCAGCACCAGGCCGGCAAGCCGTTCTTCTGCTGGGTGAACACCACGCATATGCACCTTCGGACGCATACGAAGTCGGAAAGCATCGGCCAGGCGGGCCGCTGGCAATCGCCGTATCACGACACGATGGTCGACCACGACAAGAACGTGGGCGAGCTGCTGGACCTGCTCGGCGAGCTTGGCATCGCCGAAGACACCTTCGTGATGTACAGCACCGACAACGGACCGCACATGAACACCTGGCCTGACGGCGCAATGACGCCGTTCCGCAGCGAGAAGAACACGAATTGGGAAGGCGCGTTCCGCGTTCCGCTGCTGGTGCGCTGGCCCGGCAGGATCCCGGTGGGTGTCGTCACGAACGAAATCGTCCAGCACCACGATTGGCTGCCGACGTTCCTGGCGATGGCGGGAGAGCCTGACATCAATCAGAAACTGCTTAATGGCTACGAAGCGGCGGGGAAGAAGTTCAAGGTGCACATCGACGGATACAACCTCCTGCCTTTCCTGACCGAAAAGGGAACAAAGAGTCCGCGCAAGGGGTTCATCTATTTCGACGACGACGGCGACCTGGTTGCGGTGCGCTTCGACAACTGGAAGGTCGTCTTCATGGAACAGCGCTGTGCGGGAACGATGGCCGTCTGGTCGGAACCATTCGTGGCGCTGCGCTTGCCCAAGCTCTACAACCTGCGGACCGATCCGTTCGAGCGGGCCGACACGACGTCGAACACCTACTACGACTGGTTCCTGTCCAAGTCGTACATGGTCGGAGCGGCCGGTGCGATCGTCGAGGATTTTTTGGTGACGTTCAAGGAATATCCGCCACGGCAAAGGGCGGCGACCTTCACGATCGACCAGGCGCTGGAAAAGATGAGGGAGGCGATGAGCGGCGCCCATCACTGAGCAGCCGCTTCGCTACGTCGCTCTGATAACAACGAAAGGAACCGAAGCCATGAAAGCAATGCAAACGGTTGAACAGGTCAGCCCCGAGACGCTCAAACAAATCAGCACGCCGGATGAAGTGAAGACGAGGCTGGGGACACTCAAGTTCTTTGACGGCCTGCCGGACAAGGCAACGATAGAAAAACTCTATGACAATCTCGATTTCATACGCGGCGTCGAGGTGTTTCTCAACCTGATGCCGGGCGCGTCGATGTTTACGCTCAGGCAGGGCTTACGTGATGGGGGACTGGTAGGCGGCACGATTGGAATCAGCGAGACACTGACGGACGCGAAATCGCTGCTGCTCACAGCGAACACGGACACCGTCTATGCTGCGACTGATCTCGATTTGAAGAACGGCCCGTTGGTCGTCGAGAGCCCTCCGAATGTGCTGGGTATCGTGAACGACAGCTGGTTCCGTTACGTCGCCGACCTCGGCAACGCTGGTCCGGATCGGGGCAAGGGAGGTAGGTTCCTCTTCCTGCCGCCCGGCTACAAAGGCGACGTGCCGGAAGGCTATTACGTATTCCGCTCGCCGACCTACGGGAATGCTCTCATATGGCGCGGTTTCCTTGTGGATGGCGACCCTAAGCCGGCGGTCGAGAACATTAAGAAGCACGCGCGCGTTTACGCGCTGGCGCAAGCAGCCATTCCGCCGGAACCAAAATTCATAAACACTTCGGGCCTTGCTTATAACACGATCTTCGCCAGCGACTTCAGCTTTTTCGAGCAGGTGAACCAGGTCGTACAGAACGAGCCGGCAGAATCGCTCGATCCCGAGATCGGTGGCTTGCTCGCCTACATCGGGATCGTGAAAGGCAAGCCTTTCGCACCCGACGTACGGATGAAGAGAATTCTGGAAGACGCCGTCGCTGTCGGCAACGCCACCGCACGGGCTATCAGCGCTCAGCCACGCGAACCGGACTACTTTTATTACCCCGGTAGCCACTGGGTGAGCCTCTTTCCTGGCGGCAGCTACGAGTTCCTCAAGGACGGCTATCGTGATTTGGATGCACGGACGCTGTTCTTCCTCAACGCGATCTTCGTGACGCCCGCTATGTCGATGAAGATGGTCGGCGTTGGCTCACAATACGCCGGCAGCATGCATGATTCCCAGGGCAGCCTCCTGGAAGGGGGAAAAACATACACTCTGCGCCTCCCGCCCAACATTCCGGTGAAGGATTTCTGGTCGGTTGCCGTCTACGACACGCAGACTCGCTCACTGCTTGAGACCGGCCAACCCTTCCCGAGCATCAACAGTTATAGGAAGGATCTGGCGAAGACCGCTGACGGTTCGATCGATATCTACTTCGGCCCGAAGGCGCCCTCGGGCCCCTCGACTTTGCTCGGGACAGGCAAGGAGGGGAATTGGATTGAGACCGTGGCAGGCAAGGGCTGGTGGACCATCCTGCGCCTCTACGGCCCGCTGGAGCCGTGGTTCGATAAGACCTGGCGGCCACGCGAAATCGAGTTGGTGAAGTGAACCGAAGGAAGAGAAACTACGAGTCAAAGGAAGAACCATGGAACAAATCGTCAACGAGACATTCAGCGCTGTCGCGGAGCCCGCTGCAATAAACATTAGTGCCGAAACCATCGACACTCGCATCGGCAAGCTCGACTTCGAGTTGGGCGTGCCGACGAAGGAAACTGTCGCGAAGCTCTACGACGAGCTGGATTTCCAACGCGCCTGCCAGCTCTACCTGTGGGCGCTGCCTGTCGTCAACGCCGCTCAAATGAATGTGTACGTTGAGTTCATCGCCGGCTCGCGTGATGGCGACGTCGTCATCTTCGAGGGTTACCGCAACCTCAGCGGAGTTCTCACCCCGAACGTGATAACCCCTTACGTCGGCGGGGCCATGGACCTTGCCAACAGTGGCCCGGTAGTTGTGGATGTGCCTTCAGGTCTCATTGCGGGGTCGGCGATGGACCTGTGGCAGCGACCTCTTACCGACTTTGGCGTGACCGGACCCGACCACGGTCGGGGCGGCAAGTATCTGTTCTTTGGCCCGGGGCAGGAGGTTCCCAAGACGGAAGCCGTTACGGTGCTGCGCTCGCCGACGTTCGGTGTCCTGTTCTTTTATCGGGCCCTCGATGCTGATCCGGTGAAGGCCGAGGTAGTGAAAAAGAGCGTGCGCATCTATCCGTGGAGCCAGCGCACGAATCCGCCCGCGACGCGCTATCTCACGCCCGACCCGACCAAGGTCACACGGATGCCAACAATGCCCCGCGGCATGGAGTACTGGGAGCGCCTCGCAGCGGTCATCGAGCACGAGCCCGTGGAAGATCGCGACCGCTTCTTCGTGGCGATGCTGAAGCCGCTCGGCATCGAGAAGGGCAAACCCTTCAAGCCTGACCCACGGCAGGAGAAAATTCTCACCGAAGCGGCGTTGGTCGGCGAGGCGATGGCCAAGGCCAACGACTTCGACAAGCGCTTCAAGGGCGCGCGCTACCGACCGGACGCGCACTGGGACTACGTTGTCACGCTGGACCCGGCGCAGGACCTCGCGGGCTATAGCCAGCTCGATGAGCGCGCGGCCTGGTTTTACGAGGCGGTCTTCCTGACCAACGCCATGATCAGCAAGGCCCCCGGCGTCGGGCAGGCGTATCTCGGCGCTTACCGCGACAAGGAAGGCCACGCGTTCGACGGTGGTCAGAGCTATCGGCTGCGCGTGCCGCCCAATCCGCCGGCGAAGCAGTTCTGGTCGGTCACGCTCTACGACGTGGATACCCGCGCGCTCACTCAGAACAAAGAACAGATCGCCGACCGCAGTTCGCGCATGCCGGAGCTCGTGAAGAACGCTGACGGCTCGGTGGACCTTTACTTCGGTCCGGCCGCGCCGAAAGGCTTCGAGAAGAACTGGATCCCGACCGTGCCGAGCAGAGCGTGGTTCGCCTGGCTTCGCCTCTATGCGCCGTTGGAAGCCTACTTCGACAAGACCTGGCAGTTGCCCGACATCGAGAAGGTGAAGTGAACGAAAACACGAAAGGAGACAAAACGATGAAAGCACTGCGAGAAAGATCGATCACGGGGTACGCGTCCATGGCTAGCGCTGCGACTGGTCCCGACGCGCTGAAAGACGCCGAGCCAACCACGCAGCAGGTGAATGCCACCGTGGTGACGGAACTCAACTTCGCCGACCGCGAAGACTTCGAGGATGCCCAACGGGGCTTGATTGCCGCACCGGCAAACGCGGTCATCAAAGGCGCTGACGGCCACGAGGTGTGGAACCTCCAGGCCTATGATTTTTTGAAGCAAGACAAAGCGCCCGTCACCGTGAACCCGAGCCTGTGGCGACAGGCCCAGCTCAACATGAACGCAGGCCTCTTCAACGTCGTAGACCGTGTCTACCAAGTGCGCGGCTTAGACCTCTCGAACATGACCATCGTAGAAGGCGAGAAGGGTGTGATCCTCATTGATCCTCTCATGACGATGGAGGCTGCGCAGGCCGCGCTTGACCTCTACTATCAGCACCGTGGCAATCGCCCGGTAGTCGCGGTGATTTATACACACAGCCACGTGGACCACTTTGGTGGGGTGAAAGGTGTAGTGGACGAGGCTGACGTGAAAGCGGGCAAGGTCAAAATTCTCGCCCCAGAGCGATTTATGGAGGCGGCGGTCAGTGAGAATGTGACAGCCGGCACCGCCATGAGCCGGCGCGCGCATTACTGGTACGGCGTAATGTTGCCACGGGGCGAACGGGGCCAGGTGGATGCCGGACTTGGCAAGGCCAGCTCCATGGGCACTATCACAATGATCGCACCGACGGACGTTATCACCAAAACCGGCGAGAAGCGGTCCATAGACGGGGTGGAGATGGTCTTCCAGATGGCGCCCGATACCGAAGCGCCTGCCGAGATGACGATCTTCTTCCCACAGTTCAAGGTCTTCGACTCCGCGGAGTTGGCATGTCACACGCTGCACAATGTCCTGACGCTGCGCGGGGCGCAGGTGCGCGATGCCGCCAAATGGGCACAGTACCTGAATGAGGCGATTGCGATGTACGGCGATCAGATCGAAGTATTGATCGCGCAACACCATTGGCCGCGCTGGGGACACGATCGGTCGGTTAAATTCCTCAAAGACCAGCGCGACATGTACAAGTATGTCCACGATCAGACCCTGCGGCTGGCGAATGAGGGCTACACCATTGCCGAGATCGGTCCGATGCTCAAATTCCCGCCCAGCCTTGCCCGGCAATGGTATGCCCGCGACTACTATGGAACGGTTAACCATGACGCCAAGGCCGTCTACCAGAAATACTTGGGTTGGTACGACATGAACCCGGCCAATCTCAATCCGCTGCCGCCCGAGGAATCGGCTAAGAACTACGTCCGGTACATGGGCGGCGCGAAAGCCGTTATCGCCAAAGCGCACGAAGACTTCAAAAAAGGTGAATATCGCTGGGTAGCCCAGGCGATGAACCAGGTCGTGTTCGCCGATCCCAACAATCAGGACGCGCGCAGCCTTCAGGCTGATGCGCTGGAGCAGCTCGGCTATCAGGCCGAAGCATCCACCTGGCGCAACAACTACCTGACGGCGGCCTATGAGCTGCGTAACGGCGTGCCGGTGACCCCTACGACCGCCAGCCCAGATGTCCTCACCGCATTAACCATTCCGATGTTCTTCGATTTCATGGGCGTGCGCCTCAACGGTCCCAAGGCGGCCGGCAAGGTGATCGTCCTCAACTGGGATTTCACGGATGTCGGCGAGAAATACGTTCTGAATTTGGAAAACTCGGCGCTGACCTACATGCCGAATCAGCAAGCGCCCGATGCTGACGCGACGTTCACGCTCACGCGTGCTGCGCTGGATGCGATTAGTCTTGGGAAGACGACGTTCGAAAAGGAGATTGCAGCCGGCAATATCAAAATCCGGGGCAACGGCAAGAAGCTCGGCGAGTTGATGAGCCTGCTGGATGACTTCAAGGGCGGGTTCAACATCATCACGCCGTGACTACGTCCGCCGAGAGGATGCCACGGATTTAGGAAGGTAAGCCGATGACAATGGCGAGTACACTGCCGGCATTTCACGTGATGGCCAAGCCGACCGGCTCGAAGTGCAATCTCGATTGTGCGTACTGCTTCTACCTGAAGAAAGAGCAGATGTATCCAGAGAGCGACTTTCGCATGTCGGACGCGGTGATGGAGCAATACATTCGACAAACAATTGAAGGCCACCGGACTCCCGAGGTGACCATCGCCTGGCAGGGCGGCGAGCCGACGCTCATGGGTGTCGATTTTTTCCGGCGCGCGGTGGAGGTGGAGAAGCAGTGCACCAGGCCCGGAATGCAAATCGAGAACACGTTTCAGACCAACGGCGTGTTGCTGAATGAAGAGTGGTGCAAGTTTTTCCACGAGAATAATTTTCTCATCGGCCTGAGCATCGATGGTCCGCGGCGTCTGCACGACGCTTATCGCCGCGACAAAGGCGGAGCCGCCACGTTCGACAAAGTGATGCGGGCCGCGCGGCTGTTGCAGGAGCATAAGGTCGAATTCAACGTGCTTTGCGCGGTCAACTCGGTGAACAGCCGGCACCCGCTGGAAGTTTATCGCTTCTTCCGCGACGAGCTGGGCGCGCGCTATCTTCAATTCATCCCCATCGTGGAGCGCCAGAACGACACCGGCCATCAGGAAGGACCGTGCATCACCGACCGCTGCGTGCGGTCGGAGCAGTGGGGCAAGTTTCTGATTGAGATTTTCGACGAATGGCTGCATAGGGACGTGGGCGTCATGTTTGTGCCATTATTCGACGCGGTGTTGGCATCGTACGTGCGCGGCTATTCGACCGTTTGTGTTTTGCAGCCGACCTGCGGTCAGGCGGTCGCGCTGGAACACACCGGCGATCTCTACTCCTGCGATCATTACGTCGAGCCGACGCACTGGCTGGGCAACATTCAGGACAGCCCACTTGAGAATCTGGTTTCATCGGTAAAGCAGCGCGCGTTCGGCGACGACAAATCCAGCACGTTGCCGCAGTACTGCCGAAATTGCGAGTTCCTCTTTACCTGTCACGGCGAATGCCCGAAGAACCGCGTGCTCATGACGCCGGACGGTGAGCCGGGGCTCAACTGGCTCTGCGCCGGGCTAAAGGCTTTTTACGCGCACAGCCAGCGCCCTATGCGGATGATGGCCGAGCTACTGCAGCGCGGGCGCTATGCGGATGAAATCATGCCGATTCTCGCGAAAGAAGAAGCCGAGGTTTTCGCTCGCACCGGCAGAAACGATCCTTGTCCCTGCGGCAGCGGGCGCAAGTATAAACGTTGCCATGGCGAAGCGAGGAGCGAGGGACAAGCAGCGAGAGTGGGGTGAAAGCAGAAACCCAAACAAGACGATTCGGATGTTCCGTTTTGAAATTCGAATTTAGGGTTATCGGATTTATTTCGGATTTCGAAATTCGGATCTTGAATTTATAACGCGCGACTTAGTGCTCGGCACTCTGATGAAACGGAAGGAGTTCTACCATGGCTAACGAGACAGATAATATCCAACGTTCAATTTTGCCGATACCGGACCGGGCTCATGTGGGTTTAACCACGTACGACGCCAAAGATCCGGAAACCAAGTTCCCGCCCATCGAGCCGCTGCGCCCGCCCAAGGGTGCGCCCAACGTGCTTATCATCCTCCTTGATGACGCGGGCTTTGGCTCATCGAGCGCGTTCGGCGGTCCGTGCGATACGCCAACCGCCGAACGATTGGCAAACAACGGCCTGCGCTATAGCCGCTTTCACACAACCGCGCTCTGTTCGCCCACGCGTCAGGCTTTGCTGACCGGGCGCAATCATCACACGGTCGGGATGGGCGCGATCACCGAGTTGGCGACCTCTGCGCCGGGCTATACGTCGATCCGCCCGAACAGCTGCGCGCCCCTCGCCGAAACGCTCAAGCTAAACGGCTACTCGACGGCGCAGTTCGGCAAATGTCACGAAGTGCCGGTGTGGGAAACCAGCCCGATGGGGCCGTTCCGCCAGTGGCCCACCGGCAGTGGCTTTGAGTATTTTTACGGTTTTGTTGGCGGCGAGACCAACCAGTATTACCCCGCCATTTACGAAGGCACGACGCCGATAGAGCCCGGCAAGACACCGGAAGAGGGCTATCACTTTACCGAAGATATGACCGACAAAGCCATCAGCTGGGTGCGCCAGCAAAAGGCGTTGATGGGCGACAAACCTTTCTTCATGTACTTCGCTCCCGGCGCGACCCACGCGCCGCACCACGTCCCTAAAAAATGGGCGGACAAGTACAAGGGCAAGTTTAATCAGGGCTGGGACAAACTGCGCGAAGAAACCTTCGCGCGGCAAAAGCTGTTGGGTGTCATTCCCGAAAACGCCGAATTGACCGCACGCCCCAAAGAGATTCCCGCGTGGGAGGACATGCCTGACGCGCTCAAACCGATCCTGGCGCGCCAGATGGAAGTCTACGCCGGATTCCTAGAACACGTCGACCACAATATCGGACGGCTCGTCGATACGCTAGGAGACCTCGGCGTCCTCGACGACACGCTGATCTACTACATTATCGGCGACAATGGCGCGAGCGCCGAAGGGACGCCCAACGGCACGTTCAATGAATCGTTTATACTGAACGGCGTGGAGTTGGAGACGGTCGAATTCATGGCGTCGAAAATAGACCAGTTCGGCAGTCCCAATTCGTACAATCATTATGCGGTGGGTTGGGCGCACGCGATGGACACGCCGTATCAATGGACCAAACAGGTCGCCTCGCACTGGGGCGGCACGCGCAACGGGGCCATCATTCATTGGCCCCGCGGATTCAAGGCCAAAGGCGAAATGCGTTCACAGTTCCATCATGTAATCGACGTCGCCCCGACGATTCTGGAATGCGCCGGGTTGCCGGAGCCGACCGTTGTCAACAGCGTCCAGCAAAAACCGTACGAAGGCGTGAGCATGAAATACAATTTCGACGATGCCAAGGCGGCGGAGCGCCACGAGACCCAATACTTTGAAATGTTCGTTAATCGCGGCATCTACCACGAGAGCTGGACTGCCGTGACGCGCCACAGCACGCCCTGGCTGCCGGAACCGATGGTCGCGTTCGACGATGACGTGTGGGAACTGTACGCGCCGGATGATTGGACTCAGGCGCGCAACATTGCCAAAGACAACCCGAAGATGCTGCGCGAGCTGCAGCGGCTTTTCCTGATCGAAGCGGTTAAGCACAACGTGCTGCCGTTAGACGACCGGCGCATCGAGCGTTTCAATTCAGACCTGGCCGGCCGCCCCACGCTCATCCAGGGCAAGTCGCAATTGCTCTTTAGCGGCATGGGACGGCTCACCGAAAATAGCGTGCTCAACCTTAAAAACAAATCCCACTCGGTGACCGCGGAAGTGGTGTTTCCGGACGGCAACGCAAGCGGCGTCATCATCGCGCAAGGCGGTGAGTTTGGCGGCTGGTCGCTCTATGCCAAAGACGGGCGGCTTAAATACTGCTACAACCTGTTCGGCTTTCAGCGATTCTACACACCAGCCATTTCGCCGCTTCCCTCGGGCAAGCACCAAATGCGAATGGAGTTTGCCTACGATGGCGGTGGCTTGGGAAAAGGCGGCAATGTTACGCTCTTCGTTGACGGACAGAAGGTGGGCGAGGGCCGCGTGTCATCGACGCAGCCAATGATGTTCTCTTGCGATGAGACCTGCGACGTGGGTAGTGAGAGCGGCTCGCCGGTCTCCGAGGACTACACCGCCGCGACCAGCAGGTTTAATGGCAGAATCAACTGGATCCAACTCGATCAGGGCGCAGACGATCACGACCATTTTATCAGCCCTGAAGAAAGGCTGCGCGTGGCGATGGCGCGGCAATGAAGAGAGTGACGAGGGAATAAGAGGGACGAAGGAAAACGAGTGTCGAGGGTTGAGCGGTGGAAGAACAATGATCACTGATCGGTGATTCGGCAAGTATTGATATGGCGACAACGACGTTGGGCAAATGGAATCATAGCGATGGCGCTTAATGAAAACAGACTTTCTCTGGAAAACACCCGGCTCGCCTATGAACGAACCATGATGGCGTGGATCAGGACGGCGACATCGTTGATCACCTTCGGCTTCAGCGTCTACAAGTTTTTTCAGATCGATCAGCCGACCGGCGCTCACGGCGAACGCCTCGTCACACCGCGGGGATTCGGGATTGTTATGATCAGCATGGGCCTTTTTGCTCTGCTGCTGGCCACGATCGAGCATATGGGGAGCATGCGGATGCTCAGGAAAGAACTCCCCAGCGCGCCGCTGTCGTTGTCGGCATTGCTTGCCGCCTTGATCTCGATTCTCGGGATTCTGGCGCTAATCGCAGCGGTCTTTCGGCAGTAGGCGCTCCGTAGGCACACCATGCCCACCATAAAGACGACACGCGAAATTGCGACGGAAGCGGGAGAACTTCGCCGAGGACCTATCGCGAAGGTTCGACATTCAACGGGCGGATCGCTTCGGCTTCACGGATCATGGTGATCGTGCTTATGAGCACCAAGAAAGACTTTGAGCGTCCAATCGAAAAATTCTTGCCGGGATTGGCCGCCCTTCGTGATTATGACCGATCCTGGTTTGGTTACGATTTGCTCGCGGGGTTCTCGGTTGCCGCTGTCGCGGTGCCGATAGCGATCGCTTACTCACAGCTTGCCGGCCTTCCTCCGGTTCATGGGCTCTATGCCAGCATTCTGCCGCTCGTCGCCTATGCTTTTTTCGGTTCTTCCCGGCAATTGATCATGGCGCCGGACGCGGCAACCTGCGCGATCATCGCCGCCATCTTGATTCCGCTCGCTGCTGGCGATTCGGCGCGCTATGTCTCGTTTTCCATGATTCTGACGATCATCACGGGAGCATTTTGCATCGCGGCGGGTATAGCGAAGCTCGGTTTCCTGACTAACTTTCTGGCGCGGCCCATTCTCACCGGCTACCTGAACGGCATCGCGCTAAGCATCATCAGCGGACAGCTCGGCAAGTTGTTCGGCTTCTCACTCAAACCCGCGGGGTTTTTCCGTCTGCTGTCCGAATTTTTCTCGAAGCTTGGCCAGACTCACTATCTGACGCTCGCTGTGGGGATTGCGATCTTCGTCACGTTAAGACTGCTCAAGCGTCTGGCGCCCAACGTCCCCGCCCCGTTGATTGCCGTTGTGCTGGGAATTGCCGCAGCGTCGTCCTTCGATCTCGGCGGGCGCGGGGTCGTGCTTCTCGGCGCGATTCCGGCGGGTCTTCCTGCGTTGATTATCCCGACGCTTAACTCGAGCGATTGGGGGCCGCTTACGCTCGGTGCCGTGGGCCTCGCACTCATCAGTTTCAACAGCGCGATGGTGACCGCGCGAAGCTTTGCCGTGAAGAATCGCTACGACATCGATTCAAACCAGGAATTCATCGCGCTTGGTGTGGCGGACATAGGCGCGGGTCTCTTGCAGGGCTTCGCTGTGAGCGGAGCGGATTCTCGAACCGCTGTCAACGATTACGTCGGCGGCAAAAGTCAGATCACGGGTTTAGTTGCGGCTGCGGTCTTGATTGCGGTTCTGCTATTTCTCACCGAACCGCTCTCCTTGTTGCCCATTACGGTGCTGGCAGCCGTGCTGATCAACGCGGCGCTGAGCCTGTTCGATTTGCAGAGCCTCTTCAGTCTGAGGCGGATCAGCCGCCCGGAGTTCCGTCTGTCGCTGGTCACTTCGCTGAGTGTTATCACCGTAGGCGTGCTGCCCGGAGTCTTGATCGCGGTCTGCCTGGCGATCATACAGCTTTTGGCTAAGGCCTCTCGACCTAATGACGCGGTACTGGGGCGAATACCTGGCGTAGATGGCTTCCATGATGTAAATGGCCAGCCCGGGGCCGAGACCTTACCGGAGTTGATTATCTACCGGTTCGATTCATCGTTGGTGTTTTTTAACGCGGATTACTTCAAGAACAGAGTGAGGACGGTCGTCGCGGAGGCGAAGACGAAGCCCCGATGGTTTCTTCTCGATGCCGAGTCGATGCCTTGGATGGACACGACCGGCGCGGCAGTCCTTGATGAGGCGCGCAGAGAGCTGGCGGAAAAAAATATTGTCTTGAGGGTAGCCGAGGCCAAGAAGCCCCTTCGCCTCATGCTCGATAGGACCGGTCTGAAGGAGCGGATTGGACCGGACGGATTTTTCCCGACGCTCGGGGCGGCTGTCGAGGCGTTTAAAAAAATTGGAAATGTTCGTCTCCTTCGAGGAGCTTAGAGCCTGCCCTGAATTTATGAAGGAACAAATAGGATCGAAGGGGTCGTCAGGGGAGCATTACTAAAAACGGCACGGTCAGCAATGGAAATCTATCGCAAGTGGATCGAGTTTATGGCGCTGGGCATGGAAGCACTGGCTGTCGCTGTGATTGTGATAGCCTTTTTATCGGCGTCTGTAAGCTTCTTAGTGCACTTCGGCCAACGGGCCACCAACGCCTATGAAAGTTACAAAGTCTTTTTGGGCAGGTCATTATTACTGGGATTGGAGTTTCTTGTCGCAGCGGATGTGATTCGGACGGTTGCCCTGGAGCCCACGATCCAGAACATCGTCATTTTGGGCGTTCTGGTCTTCATTCGCACCTTCCTGAGCTGGTCCCTAGTGGTGGAGATAGAAGGGCGCTGGCCGTGGAGGAGTGCTGAGGGAGAGAAATCAGTGAAGTGTGAAGAGACACCGTAACACTCGATATTTATAACTGGCGCAAAGGAACACGAGTAACTGTGGAAGAGTTGTTAACTCGCATGTGGGAAGATCTTGCCGGGCGCGTGGGCGGGCCGATGAAATTGCGCTTTATTCTCCAGCCGGTCATGGCGGCCATATTCGCGATTCGCGCCGGCTTGAACGATGCGCGTGCGGGGAAGGCAGCCTATTTTTGGGCCATAATCACCAGTCCGGCTCATCGATCGGACTTGCTGCACGAAGGCTGGAAGGCGGTCTCCAAAGTGTTTGTCATGGCGGTCATCATAGATGCGATTTACCAGTACGTGGCATTTCGCTGGTTTTACCCGGGAGAGGCGCTGATTGTGGCTTTTAGTTTGGCCTTTATCCCGTATCTGTTGATTCGCGGTCCGGTGAATCGGATTGCGCAACGGAAATGATGGTGCTGCCACAGGCTTTGGCGACATCGTGAAGTGACATGAGCCACACGTTTTATGTTGGGTCGTTAAGCCTCGGTTTGTTCCTCGGCATGCTGCTATTAATGGAAATCGGCCGGCGCATCGCTGTGCGCCAGCTGGCAAGAGATCCCGAGCGAGCGCGTGGGGGGGTTGGTGCGGTCGAGGGTGGGGTTTTAGCGCTTCTGGGCCTTCTCCTCGCCTTTACCTTCTCGGGCGCCGGCACAAGATTTGACGCGCGGCGGCAGTTGATCGTCGAAGAAACTAACGCTATCGGCACTGCGTATGCCCGCCTGGATATGCTGCCAGCTGCCGCGCAGCCCGTGCTTCGGGAAGACTTTCGCCGCTACGTTGACGCTCGCTTAGACGTGTATCGAAAATTGCCGGACATGGCCGCGGTGAAAGAAGAACTCGCAAAAGCCAACAACTTGCAAAAAGACATTTGGCTACAAGCGGTCGCCGCGGTGCGGAGCGAGAATGCTCCGCCGCAGTCTGCCGTCGTACTGCTGCCCGCCTTAAACGCGATGATCGACATCACGACCACCCGGACCATGGCGGCGCAGATGCACCCGCCGGCGATCATCTTCGCCATGCTCTTTGCATTGGCGTTGGTGAGCTCCCTGCTGGCGGGCTACGGCATGGCCGGCGGCAAGTCGCGCAGTTGGCTCCTCATGCTTTGCTTCGCGGTCGTGATCGCGGTCACGGTTTACGTCATCCTGGATATCGAGTATCCGCGTTTGGGTTTGATCCGGGTCGACGCGTTCGACCAGGCCCTAGTGGAACTGCGCGAGGCCATGAAGTGAGAATCGCGATTCACGTCCTGCTGAGCATTATTTTAACGGCGACGACGCTGTGGGGAGTGGGGATGCTTTATTACGCCCCGCTCCTGCCGGAGAAGTGGCGCGGCGTTGCGGCGGGTGGCTATGGCGTGATCACTGCTTTTGCTTTTCTTCTTCTGCCGGGCCGCGGGCGAACCGCGGTGGCCGCGGCGGTTGTCTTCGCACTGCTGCTTATTTTGTTTCTCCGAATTCCCGCCTCTAACGACCGCGACTGGCAGCCCGAGGTTGCGGTTACGCCATGGGCAGAGCGCGACGGCAACCTCATCACGATCCACGGAATACGGAATCTCGATTACCGGACCGAAACAGATTTTACCCCGCATTGGCAAACCCGTACCTACGACCTTCGTAAGCTCGACTCCGTTGACCTCGTGGCCGTGTACTGGGCAGGCAAGGCCATCGCGCATGTGATGGTAAGCTTCGGCTTCGCGGGCAAAGATTATCTTGCGGTGTCGATCGAGACTCGCAAAGAGAAGGGTGAGAGCTACTCAACCCTCGCCGGATTTTTTAGACAATACGAACTTTATTACGTGGTCGCCGATGAGCGTGACGTGGTGCGCGTGCGAACCACTTACCGCCAACCGCAGGAGGACGTTTATATTTACCGAGTCAACGGACCGGTAAAAAACCTGCGGCGGATTTTTCTCGATTACATAAAGTCCATCAACGATCTGCGCGACCGGCCGAGCTATTACAATACGCTTACGACCAATTGCACGACCAGTATTTTGATGCACGCGCGCATGAACCCGGAGTCGCCGCCCATGTCTTGGAAGGTCCTGCTCAGCGGCTACGTGCCGGACTACCTTTACGAGCTTAAACGGATCGACACGTCGCGCCCTTTTGCTGAGCTAGAGAAACTCTCGCGTGTGAACGAGCGAGCCCACGCCGCTGACAAGGACCCGGCATTTTCACAGCGCATCAGGGAGGGGTTGCCCAAAGCCACTCAGGTACCATGAAGCCACGAGCGTTATTTCTGAGACTTCCACGAGCTTGCAAAAGAGGGCTCCGCCAGATGAGGCCATTCGATAATTCCGCAGTCTGGCGGCAGCAGCTTGTATGTGGAATTTCTCTTATCAGTCTGCTGCTTCTTGTGAGCGCGTGTGCCACGCCCATCGGGGTCGTGCGCGGCACGACTCAGGAGATTCATTATGGGCTTACGGCCAACGTGTTGTCCGCGGGAGTGCCGAGCAGTTGGTCCAGTCAGGTTCTCCAACGCAATAATTTATTCGAACGATTCAAGGCAGACCCAGAGGCAACTCTCAGTGAGCTGCGTAAGATACTCGCTCAGCCGTCCAGCGAGGAACGGGTCCAAGATCGCCTCTTGGCGCTGTCAGAGCTGTCGTTTGTTCACGCCGAAAAGTCCGGCCGGACCGAGCACTATCTCGCAGCTGCCGTCTACGCCTATGCCTTTCTCTTTCCTGAGAAGGGCAACCAACCCGATTCTCTCGACCCGCGCGTTCGTCTGGCGGCGGATCTCTATAATCTTGGCTGGACCAAAGGGCTAGCCTCGCCGGATGGAGAAGAAGTTATTCTCAAGGCGGGGACGTTATCGCTTCCTTTCGGCGAACTTGCGCTGACGACGCGACCGAATGATTTTCTCTGGGGAGGCTACCGTTTTAAGCGCTTTATCGCGGTAAGCGAGTTTGAAGTGCGCGGTCTGCTCAATCGCTATCGCCAGGCCGGTATCGGCGCGCCGCTCGCCGCCGAGGTTGAACCTACGGAAGCGGGACCCGCCGAAGCTGCACGAAAACGGATACCGCCGCGGATCAAGGTTCCGGTTACGGCTTTTATCAGAATTGCGGAGCCGCGCGGCGGGGTGCTCGAGGGCAAATTAAATGCACAGGTGGAATTATATGCCGCCGACGTTGCGTCCGCGGTTAGCTTAGCGGGGCGCGACGTTCCCTTAGAGCTCGAGCCGACAGCGGCAATTGCCCTGCTACTTGAGGGTGCGCCAGTTTGGGATTTTGAGCTTGCCGGTTTTCGGTTCGCGGATCAGCAACAAATATTTGGTGACGGCCTGATTATGACGCACCCTTACCGTCCTGGCCGCATTCCCATCGTACTGGTGCACGGAACTGCGTCGAGCCCGGCGCGGTGGGCTGACATGATCAACGAGCTCACCAACGACCCGTCGCTCCGCGGGCGCTACCAGTTCTGGCTTTTCCAATATAATACTGGCCAGCCGATTCTCTATTCGGCGATGCTTTTGCGCCGCGCTCTCGGTAATATTGTCAATGAGCTGGACCCCAACGGGCAGGATCCCGCGCTGCGCCGGATGGTGATCATAGGTCACAGCCAAGGCGGTTTGTTGACCAAGCTGATGGCCATTGAGAGCGGCAACCTCTTCTGGGAAAACGTGAGCAGCGCACCGTTCGACGAAGTGGAGATGCCGGTTGAAACGAGGGCGCTATTGCGCGAGGCGATGTTTTTTGAGCCTGTCCCGAGTGTCAAGCGCGTCGTCTTTATTGCCACGCCGCATCGAGGGAGCTACCAGGCAACCGGATGGGCTCTCAATCTGGTTCGAAGGTTCATCCGCCTACCGGGAGCTTTGGTTTCACAATTTCAAGATCTTCTGGTTCAGCCGGCTTTCGGGGGACTCCATATGAGCCAGCTGCCGACCTCGGTGGACAATATGAGCCCGGGGCATCCGTTTCTGCGAGCGCTGGACGACTTGCCGATAGATCCCGGCATCAAAGCGCACTCGATCATCGCCGTCCTCGGTGAGGGACCAATCACGGGCAAGACCGACGGCGTAGTCGCCTACGAGGCCGCTCATATTGACGGTGTCGAGTCGGAAAAGGTCGTGCGCTCCGACCACTCGACGCAAGGGCATCCCGAGACGATCGAAGAAGTTCGCCGCATCCTGCGGGAGCACGCGGGAGAAAAATAAGATTCAAAAGATACTTAAGTTCTCCGGTCCAAACTCCGATACTGAATCGCTTCGGCAATATGCGCCGGCTGAATGTCCTCGCAGCCTGCGAGGTCGGCGATGGTTCGCGCGACTTTGAGCACGCGGCTGTAAGCTCTGGCGCTCAAGCCCAGTTTGTTGATCGCCATCTCAAGCAACTTCTCCGCATCATCGTTCACTGAACAGTGGCGTTTAATTTCTCTTGCGCCCATTTGCGCGTTCGCGTGTATTTTTGTCTTCTCAAAACGTTTCAACTGAATCGTTCGCGCGGCGTTAAC
>JBGPIK010000088.1:0-18879 GCA_041484845.1 Binatia bacterium
GCGGCGAAGCCGCAACCAAACGTAAACAGCCGAAAGACCCCCTCTTACATCTCCCCGCTCGCGGGGGAGAGCCGAGAGGGGGCTGCTGAGTGCCGTCAGAAATTTGCGCGAGCGGAGAAACTTCAAAAGCATAGTAGTACCGAGTTCGCAGAGTTTGGAGTATTTTTTAATCAAAACCTCTTCGCTCCGCGCCCTTCGTGCCTCGGCGGTGCAATCTCCGAGCCTGCTCACACGGAAGCCTGAAGACCCTTGATTCTAACGGTTCACACAACTCGTATTTGTGAATTTCACGTTCAAGAATATAAGAGATCAACTGCAAAGCTACATCATCCCTTTTCGACCTTTTCCTTTCTGTAATTCCGAACGCATGTACGGAATGTTTCCGAAAGTGCCTACGCACAGAAGATTGAAGCCATCCGCTCGTTCATGAGTTCCAAGTGTTCGATCGATCTTGGTCCCATGATTTTCGGACACGTTGTCTTTCAAATGGATACGCGAACTCGATCTATTTTTCGGTTCGTGCTAGCTTAGGAACTCTTTGCGTTCTCGCCGCGTCTCTATCCGACAGGCCGGCGTAAAGAGACCTTTCTTGCATCAGCGATCCGATGGCAACGGGAAAATCCCAGTCCCTGTGGACACCTACGTTTGCTTTACTCTGTTGCGCGCAGTTTTTCGGCTCGGCGCACCATGCGCTTTTACAGCCTACCTTTCCCCTTTACATCACCGCGTTGGGGGGCACACCCTTTAAAGTGGGTATCGTACTCGCTTGTTTCGCGGTGACGAGTGTGGTTTTCCGGCCGCTCATCGGCGGCTGGGCTGACACGTGGTCGGAAACGGGCGTCCTCATTTGCGGGCTGCTTTTGTTATCGGCCGCGGTTATTTTTTGCTTCATTCCTTTCGCCGAAGCAACGATGTTCGCTAACGCCTTGCGCGGGCTCGGTTGGGCAGGATTCAATGCCGCTGGTTATTCGTTGTTGGCCCTCGGCGCCCCGGGGGAACGACGCGGCGAAGCCTCGGGTTATTATAGTGGAGTTCAAGCTAGCGGTTCGATTTTGTTGCCGGCCCTCGCGCTCTGGCTCGTCTATGCACCGTTTGGCGGTTTTCACGCGGTGTTTTTCGTCGCGATGGTCTTGGCCGCACTCGGCGCGGGCGCCGGCGCACTCCTTGCTCGCCACGCCCCGGAACCCACTCACAACCGGCAGTGCGCTTCCTCTGATCCGTGGTGGCGCGAAATTTTGAATATTTTGGACCGAGAAATCATCCTGGCATCCGTGCTTTCATTTAGTTCTTATGTCACGTTTCCAGCGGTGGCGAGTTTTCTGGTTCTTTACGCACGAGAAATCGGTGTCGAGCACATAGGCTGGTTTTATGTCGCTACTGGCACGACCAGTCTCCTCGCTCGTCCTATCTTAGGGAAGGTGTCCGACCAGATCGGCCGACGGCAAGCTTTGCTCGCGTGTTTTATTTTTCAAGCTGTAGCTCTGGGATCATTGGCCTTCGCGTCTAGCCTGATCGCGTTAATCATTCCCGGCACGCTCTACATGGTGGGACTAGCGATGGCCAGTGCAACGACCCTAGCGATCGCCATGGAGCAGGCTAAACCCGAACGAAGAGGTAGAGCCATGGCGACATTTTCCATCGCCCTTCCCCTGAGTAACGGAGTCGGAGCTCTGATTTGCGGCAGTTTGGTTCAGTGGGTTGGATATTCTTGGATGTATCTCATCGCTGGCTGCATCGCCGCCGGTGGTCTAACGGTAACCATCGCCAACCGCGCGCACCTGAAATGAAAAAACGGGGGGTCAATGCCGGACGGTTTCTGGTTTGGAAAGGGAGAGAGAGAGTAACTTCTTACCACCCGCGCTTGGTGAAGCGCTGGATCGAGCGCCGGTCCTTCTTGGCGGGACGGCCGGGAAGGTCAAATTCCGGCGGCCGGTCAAACTTTAATCGCGCGGCAACGGCTTCGCGTTTGCGCAAGCTTTCTTCGGTTTCCTCGAAAAGAAGCTGCGCCTGCGGTGTCGGACCGCGGTTCTTCGCAATGCCGCGCACAATCACTGTCCACTCGTAGGGGCCGCGGCGAAGATCGAGTCTGTCACCCGGTCGAACGCTTCTGCTCGGCTTGGCGCGGGCGCCGTTGACTTCAACTTTGCCGCCGGCGACCGCCTCAGCCGCGAGTGAGCGAGTCTTAAAGAAACGGGCGGCCCAGAGCCATTTGTCAATGCGAATTTGCTCGCCAGTTTCCTTGTTCTCTGCGTCGCTCATGGGTTGCTGGCTTTTCTAGCTTGAATCTCACGGCCAATTAAAGCTAGGCAGACGATTGTCCTGCAACAACTTATGATTGGTAAGATCCACCTGAAGCGGTGTTACTGAAATGTAGCCTTCGTGCACTGCCACGCAGTCGGTGCCTGCATCCTGAGCGAATCCCAAGTCATCGCCGCCAATCCAATAATACTTCTTACCGCGCGGGTCGACCCTTTCGACGATCTTTTCGCTGTAGTGACGTTTGCCCTGGCGTGTGAAACGCCATCCCTTGATCTCTGTTTTGGACAGCGATGGCACGTTGATGTTCAACAGCATGTCCGAAGGAATCCCCTGTTTCTGCAAGCGTGCGATCAGGGTTGCGGTGAATTCCGCCGCGGCTTCAAATTTGAAGTTTTCAAATGTGACGAGCGAAACCGCGACCGCGGGAATTCCCAGAAGTGCTCCCTCCAGCGCCGCCGACACGGTTCCGGAGTAAATGATGTCGTCGCCAAGATTGGGGCCTTTATTGATGCCCGAGACCACCAGATTGGGACGAACCGGTAAAAGACCCGTGAGCGCCAATTTCACGCAATCCACAGGGGTGCCGTCGACGGCCATCCGTTTGGGCTCAATTTCCCGAACACGCAAGGGACGATGCAATGTAAGCGCATGGCTCATCGATGTCTGTTCCCGTTCCGGCGCGACGGTGTAAACCTCGGCTACACTTTTCAGGCTTTCTTCAAGCGCGACCATGCCTTCGGAATTTATGCCATCGTCGTTGGAGACTAAAATAATCATGGGCGTATTCTGGCAAAGAAGCGGCAAACGAACAAGGGTAAGATGCTGCGCGTCCGGGATCTTGTATGGCATAGGAGCCGTAAGGTATCTTTGAAATTGCCCCAAGGAGTTTTCCCATGGCGAATGCGGAGATCGTTGCTATTGGATCCGAGTTGCTTCTCGGTCAGATTGTGGACACCAATTCCGCCTGGATGGCGCAGCGGCTTACATTGCTGGGAGTCGATTTGTTCTTTAAATCCGTGGTCGGTGACAATCCGGGACGGATGCGAGAGGTGATCCAGAGAGCTTTGGAACGCGCCGACATCGTGATCACGAGCGGCGGATTGGGTCCGACCCGGGATGATCTGACCCGGGAAATCGTTGCCGAGGTGACCGGCCGTAAATTGGTTTTTGATGAAAATCTGCTGGAACAAGTGGAAAGCCATTTTCGCCGCCGCGGCCGGACGATGACACCGAACAATCGCCGGCAGGCTTACATGCCGGAAGGCGCCATTCCCGTGAAGAATCCCAACGGCACGGCGCCATGCTTCATCGTCGAAGATGCGCGCAGCGTCATCTTTTCTCTGCCTGGCGTGCCGGTCGAGATGAAATGGCTTTTCGAGCATGAAGTTGAACCGTACCTCCGTCGCAAATTTAATCTTGCCGAAGTGATTCACTACCGAGTCTTAAAAATAGTCGGCATCGGTGAGAGCGCGGTTGATGACAAAATCGGCTATCTCATCGCGAACTCGAGCAATCCCACGGTCGGTGTTTTGGCCCATCCCGGGCAGGTCGATGTGCGCATCACCGCAAAGGCAGCCAATAAGGATGACGCGATGACTCTCATTGCGCCTCTCGAAGCCCAGGTTAGGGAAATATTTGGCCATGCGATTTTTGCCGCCGACGATGACACGATCGAAGGCGTGGTCGGAAAACTGCTGCGCAAAAAAAATAAGACGGTAGCTGTTTACGAAGACCTGACCTGCGGCCAGCTCGCGGATCGCCTGCAAACCGCAAGCGCCGAGCATTTCAGCGCCGGGTTCATCAGCAATAGTGAAAGCACCATGCGCGCGATCTTAGAGCACGGGCGCGGCAACGGACCCGTCGAGGCGTTGGTTGAAGACCCGGTCGCGCTAACCGACGAGCTCGCCTGGTCGGTGCGCCAACAAACGGCCTGCGATTATGGCTTGGCGCTTCATGCGCGAGTCGATCCCAAGAGCAATTTACAAAATATGGCTCGCGGAGAGACCTACATTTCGCTCACAGACGGCAAGTCATTCAAGCGTAGCAGCGCCACTATCGCAGGCCGAGGACAATACGACCGTACGCGTATGACTTTGAGCGCCATTGATTTGCTGCGCATCGCCTTGATCGACGGTATGGAGTGATGCGTTGTTTTGAGTTGGATGCCGGGCCTAACGGTACGCGTCTGCGGGTGCAGAGCAAAAGAATGTGAGAACGTAGCCCGGATGAAGCGAAGCGTAATCCGGGGACCCTGGATTTACGTTAGCGCTCCATCCAGGCTACCTCGCGTTGCGCACTCACCGTATAGGCGGAGACGCGAATGCCGGATCCAAGTTAGCCGTTTGTGGATTCAAATCCCGGAAGAATCTTTGGAAGCAAAGCTTCCAGACGACTTAAGGGCCTCTCGAGGCTCTGAATCGCTTCGCTCCAGAACTCCGGGGTTTCGAGATCGCGACCCAACGTTCGTTTCACCACATTTTCTGCCGTATCACTGCCGGCGAGGCGCAGAAACTGTTCGTATTGCGATAGAAACTCGCTGCCGTTGGCGTTGAACATGGCGTAGAGGCCGCGGCTCAACAGAAAGCCAAAGGTGTAAGGGAAATTATAGAAGGTAAGTCCGGTGATGTAGAAATGGAGTTTGGATGCCCAGAAGTAGGGGTCTTCACCGCCCGGTTCGAGCACTTCGCCAAGGATTCGACGTTGCGTGTCGACCATTAGTTCTTTAAGTCGGCTAACACTAAGCTCGCCGCCCTGCCGTTCCTCATAAAAAGCTTTCTCAAATTCATAGCGCACGGGGATATCGAGGAGATAAATAGCGCCGTGGCCGACTTCCGCGTCGAGTATCCTAGCCTTTTGGGCATCATTGACGGCGGGATCGTCGAGCAATCCGTTCATCAATACCAGTTCGCCGAAGGTTGACGCCGTTTCCGCAAGTGTCATGGGATAGATACGACTGTAAGGCCGAAGATCGCGTACGAGAAAGCCATGAAAGGCATGACCCGCTTCGTGCGCCAGCGTCAGCACATCGCCTAAAGACTCGTTGTAAGTCATGAAGATGCGCGACTCTTTACTCAGCATCGAGCTGGTGCAAAAGGCTCCGGGCCTCTTCCCCGCACGCGGCTCCCAATCCACCCAGCGTTGCGCAAGCACTTGTCTTTGGAAAAAATCACCGAGGGCGGGATAGGCGCGGGTAAATGACACGGCGACGGTACTTTTCGCGATTTCCCAGGAAAGCTTATCTTGGTCGGGCAGATCGAGCGGTGCACCCAGGTCATACCAGGCAACAGCTTTTTGGCCCATCCCTGTGGCCTTAAGACGAAGAATTCGCCGCGCCAACTTGGCGTTTGCGTAAAGCGCGTCAAGCATGGCGTTCAGCGTTTTTTGATTGATCGCCGCCTGGAAGAGAGCGATATCAAGAAAATGATTGACCTTTCGATGGCGATTGAGCGTTAAGCGCGTACCGGCGATGGCGTTGAGCGCGGCGGCGGCAACGTCTTCGAGCGTCTTCCATGCCTCATTGCCGCCCTCGAAGGCGGCTTTTCGGACGCGCCGGTCGCAGTGATCCATTAGCGAACGGCGCTGCGACATGGGCACCCGTTCGCGACTGCCGTCAGGATAGACCATATCGAATTCGAGCTTCGACGAGATCGTATTGTAAAGCCGGCCCCAGGCCTGAATGCCATCCACGCCGAGATCGGTGGCTAAAATTTCCTCCTCGGGCGACATGGCGCGGCACGCCTCTTCACGCAAGCGATTCAAATAATTTTGCGCGTCCGCGAGCGCAGGCCGCGCGGCGAAGCTGGAGAAAACTTCGTCGCTCGCGTCTTTCAACGCGCGCAAGAACTCAATCCTTATTTTTGCGACTTCGGCGCGCAAGCGCGCCAGCGAAGCTTCTTCCTTAAGATAGACTTCATTACGCGCATCAGCCGATGCCAAGCAGCTAATGTATGAACTCAAGTGTGACATGCGCCGCGCGAGGTCCTCGTTGCGCACGAGCAGGTGCTCCCAGGCATGCGCGTTGTCCTTCGTTAAGGCCGGCAACGCAGCGGCTTCCCGCTGCAGCGCGTCGATGTCGTTGTGGAGCGCTTCCTTGAATTGAAGCATCTCGGTGCAGTTAAATTCGCGAAAATAGCTTGCGAGATCCCAGGTCATGGCGGCTTTAAATCAAGTAAAAGCTGGCAGGCTATCTCGCATAGCGCATGGAGCAGGGAGCAAGGAGCTTTTTAAGAGGACCGAGAACACATGACCGAAGATCGCCGGTTGGCTGTCAGCCATCTTTGGTCCGCTGACTAAGAACGCTTTGCTCTCAGCTATTAGATCTTTGCTATTCACGGCTCGCCCGTGGTCGACACAGGGTCGTAGTTTCTTCTCTGACATGAATAATCCGGGCCAGCACCGTGGATGGTTGATCTGGTCGCGGAGCGAAGTCGAGCATTCTCAAACTTCGATATTCGTGCCGACGTTTCGCTCCAGCGCCTTGCGATAAACCAGATGCGCCGTCGCAACGTCCTGAATCGCGATTCCCACGGCCTTGTAAAGGGTGATTTCATCGGAGCTGGTTCTCCCGGGCTTCTTGCCGGCTAGAACTTCTCCGATTTCGGCGTGCAGGCTATTAGCCGTGATCGCTTTTTCCTGAATCGCGAGCAAAATGTCCCCGCACTCCGCCATGATGGCTTCACGCGAATCGACGACGATCTTAGCGGCCGCAAGCGTGGCTCCGTCGATTTCTCTCAGATCGGGGCGATGCGAACCCACGGCATTGATATGCATGCCGGGTTTGAGCCAGTTCGCTCTAACGATAGGTTCCTTAGCCGTAGTCACGGTCACGAGAAGATCGGCATCCAGCACCGCTTCTCGCGCAGACTGCGCAACAGTAATCTTGACGCCAATCTCCTTCTGCAGCGATTCCTGCAGTTGCCGCGCGCTGGCTTCAAAGACATCGTAGACCTTGATTTCAGAAATTTCCCGAATTTGTGTCAGCGCGCGAATGTGAGCCCGCGCCTGCACGCCGGCGCCGAGCACGCCCAACACCCGAGCCTCGGGATTGGCCAGCGCTTTAGTTGCCATGGCCGAGACGCACGCGGTGCGAATGGCAGTGATATAGTTGCCATCCATCACCGCAATCATCTTGCCGGTTTCAGCGCTGAAAAGCATAACCGTGGCGAGAATTTGCGGCAGATTTTGTTTGAGATTATTAGGGAAAAAAGTGACGACCTTCATTCCCAGAGCTTTGTCCTCATTTAGATAGCCCGGCATGCTGGTGATGCGTCCTTCGATTTGCGGCAGCGGCACGACCAGGCGCACGGGCATTACGGCTTTGCCCGTGGAATACTGAATGTGAGCCTGCTCAAGAACGGGAATCAACTCTTCTACTTTTGCGAGGCTTTGAACTTCCTTTTCAGATAAGACCAACATAGGTAATCTTGATAGCATAAACCTAATGGCAAATGGTAGTGTAGACTCGCCACTTCGGTCTCATGCATAACAGCGACCGAAAGGCGAGCCCTCCAGAGCAAGGCAATGGGCCTGTGCCTTGGAGCCGCGTGCCAACTGAGTTTCTGGAGCGAACGTCTGAGAAAAGGAGAGCGTCGAGCCGAGCACCAAAGAAGGCATTGAAGCTGCTCGTATCTGTGCCTCGCTCCTCCGGGCTCGCCTCTCGATCGACACAGATAACGAGCGGGAGGGATTTGGATGAAACATAAACATATGGTCAACCTTGCTGACCTCGCGGTGGAGAAGATCAACGCGCCGGAAGGTTCCGTCTTCGGCGGCTCGCGCCAGCGCGTGGGGGCGCAGGTGGGCGCGCGAAAATTGGGTTACAGTTTTTTCAGCGTCCCGCCGGGCAAGGCGGCTTTCCCGTACCATACTCACAGCGGCAATGAGGAGATGATCTACGTCATCGCCGGCGCGGCCACTCTGCGCCACGGCGAAGAGAAGCTTGCGGTTTTCGCGGGAACCGTGATCGCGTGTCCGCCGGGAGCGGAGTACCCGCATCAGCTGATCAACACCGGCACTGAGGAGTTACGTTATCTGGTGGTGAGCACGATGGAGTATCCGGACCTTTCCGAGTATCCGGACTCGAATAAAATCGGCGCTTATGCCACGGCGGCGGTAGGGTCCCAGGTGGGATTTCGCGCCCTCTATGTCAAGGACAGCAACGTGACATACTACGAAGGTGAGGACGGGAAGGAAATCGAAAGAATCAAGCGATCAACCGGGCAAAAATAATTTTATTGCAAAACACTTCGCTGCCCGATCACTTGCGCCAGCGCGGAAGCGGTGATCTCACCTTCACGGATAATCTTTACTTCGCTTTTCAGAACTTCGACGACGGTGGAACCGGATTTTGATTTAAGTCTCCCACCGTCGATGAAGAACTCAATCATGTCTGAAAAGTAGCTCTTTGCTTCGTCGACCGTGCGCGCAGGCTCTTTGCCTGTCGGATTGGCGCTGGTCGCCGTCAGCGGCCGCCCCGAGCTTGCGACGAGTTGCGTCGCGATAGGGTGGTTCGAGATGCGGACGCCGATACCGCCGTTGGCATTCAGCAGCGGCTTGGGAATATCGTTCCGGGCCGGTAAAACCAACGTGAGCGGTCCGGGCCAGAAACGATCCATTAACTTTTTCGCTCTGTCGGGAATACGCGCTACGAGCGTATGAAGCATGGCTCGGTCTGCTACCAGTACTGGAATCGGATTTTTGCGGTCGCGGCCCTTGAGCTGAAAGACTTTTTCTACGGCTCGGCTGTTCAGGGCGTCCGCGCCCAAACCGTAAAGTGTTTCAGTGGGGAAGACGATGATCTCGCCACGCCTGAGCGCCGCGACGGCGTCCTGAAAGCCTTCAGCCGTTTTTTTTGGTTTCCCGGAGCTTTCGATCCTTGTCTTCGACACCCGCGGCCATCTCCTTTTTGAACTCCGTCAGCTTGGCAGCGACTTTTGGGTCCTTGCGGGCAATGATCTGTGCGGCGAAGATTCCCGCATTGGCCGCACCGGCTTTGCCGATGGCCATGGTTGCCACCGGGAGCCCGGCTGGCATCTGGACGGTCGCGAGCAGCGCATCCAAACCCTTGAGGCTCGAAGAATCGATGGGAATCCCGATCACCGGCAGCGTCGTGTTTGCCGCCATGGCGCCGGCCAAGTGCGCCGCGGCGCCTGCGCCGGCGATAATCACTTCCAAGCCGCGCTGCTCTGCGGTGGCAGCGTATGCGGCGGCTTTTTCGGGTGTGCGATGAGCCGACAGGATGCGGGTTTCATAGCCAATGCCGAATTGATCGAGCCGCTTTTCCGCCTCACGCATTACCTCGAGATCCGAATCGCTTCCCATCAATATTCCGACTTTAGGTCCTGTTGTCTCCTGTGCCACGTCAGGCTCCTCCGTAGATAATTTGGCTTGCTAATGAAAAACTATGAAGTCAAATCTGCTTCAGTGCGCGATGACCGATGTCTGTGCGGTAGTGCATCCCGTCCCAGGAAATTTCCCTCACTCCATGGTAGGCGTCTCGAACGGCCTCTGCAATGTCGGTACCGCGAGCCGTCACGCCTAAAACGCGACCTCCGGAGGTCAGCCAACGGGCATTGCTTTTCATTGTGCCCGCGTGAAAGACAAAACCTTTTTTCCAATGCTTGAGTTTCTCCAGGCCGTGAATTTCGCTACCCTTACCGTACGAACCGGGATAGCCCCGAGCGCACAAAACCACGCACACCGCGGCATCGTCGTACCATTCCGGCTGAACTTCGTTGAGGCGGCCAGCAATTGTCGCTTCCAGCAGCGGCACGAGATCACTTTTTAAGCGCATCATGATCGGCTGGCATTCAGGATCGCCAAAGCGGACATTGAACTCCAACACTTTAGGACCGTTCTTAGTAATCATCAGACCGACATAGATCAGGCCACGGTAGCAAATCCCTCTTTTTTTCAAACCGCTGAGGAGCGGGATCAGAATTTCACTCAACACCCGATTCTGAATCGGCGGTGTCACCACCGGCGCCGGTGAATAAGCGCCCATACCCCCTGTGTTAGGCCCTTGGTCATTGTCGAAAACGCGTTTGTGGTCCTGGGACGTGGCGAGCGGAAGGATATGCTCTCCATCGGTCAAGGCCATGAAGGATGCTTCCTCGCCTTCTAGGAATTCCTCGACAACAATTTTTTCACCGGCTTGGCCGAAGCTCTTTTGCACCAGTATTTCGTCGATCGCCGCTTCGGCCTCGTTTCGGCTCGCGCAGATGAGCACGCCTTTGCCGGCGGCGAGCCCGTCAGCTTTAACGACGAAGGGCGGCAACTGCCGAGCAATATACTGCTTGGCTGAGCTTGCGTCGGTAAAAGCGCCGAAGGAAGCCGTGGGGATGTGGTTCTCTTGTAAAAGCTCTTTGGCAAAGACTTTGCTGCCTTCTAATTGCGCGGCTGCGCGATCGGGGCCGAAGAGTTTAACGCCGTGAGCGGTAAAAACGTCGGCGATGCCAAGCGTGAGCGGAAGCTCGGGACCGACCACGGTGAGATCTATTTTTCCCCTAGCCGCGAAATCAGCGAGCCGTTGGACCTGGTCCGGAGCTATGTCGACGAGCTCGGCTAGTTCACCGATGGCCGCGCTCCCCGGCGCGCAAAAGATTTTATTTACCCGTGGGCTTTGGCTGAGTTTCCAAACCAGCGCATGCTCGCGCCCGCCGCTGCCGATGACCAAGATTTTCATCAAATTCTTAGCACTGAGCTGTGAGCGCTGAGAACAGAGCGACAAAATATTCGAGAGATCTTTTAATCACTACGGGTTTAGTTCCCCGCAGCTTGCTACGTAAGGGCGATTTCAAGTCTTCTCAAGGTCCGTCGTTCCCGCATGCTCTTAGCGGGAATCCAGGCGAGACTCGGACTGGACCCCCGACCCATTCGACGTGGCTCAGGGTCGTGGTGAGCACAGTCCAACCACGATAAAAACATTCGGGGGTGACAACTTTGGGAAAAAATATCATAAAGTTCTTTCGATACCCGCTACTGTCTAATGTCTGAAATGTCTCATGCCGGTGAAAATCATGGCGATACCATGCTCGTTGGCAGCGGCGATCACCTCTTCGTCTTTGATCGAGCCGCCCGGCTGAATGACCGATTTGGCGCCCGCGTTGGCGGCTTCATCGAGACCGTCGCGAAACGGATAGAAGGCATCGGAGGCGACCGCCGACCCTTTAAGATCCAGACCATGGGTCGCGGCGCGCATGACCGCGATCTTGGTCGAATCAATGCGGCTCATCTGCCCGGCGCCGACTCCCAGTACCTGGTCCGGCGCAGCGAAGACAATCGTGTTCGATTTTACGTGGCGACAGACCCGCCAGGCGAAATCGAGCGCTTGGTACTCTGCTTCGGTCGGTTTTCTCTGGGTCACGACCTTGCAGACGCGCACGTCAATTTTCCCCGTATCCCAATCCTGTATCAACATGCCGCCGCGCACCCGGCGCAAATCGTAGCCGCCCCCTTGGGGCTGGCTCATATCGAGCTCAAGAAGCCGGATGTTGAGCAGCCGTTTCGCGGATGAAAGCACGGCCTTGGCTTCGGGCGTAAAACTCGGCGCAATGACGATTTCAAGAAAGATTTCCTTTAGCTCTTTGGCCGTCTCTTCGTCTACCGGCCGATTAACAGCAATCACGCCGCCAAAGATCGAAATCGGATCGCAAGCTTTCGCCTTGCGAAAAGAATCCGCAAGCGATGTCTGCGACAACGCCACGCCGCAGGGATTGCTATGCTTGATGGCTACGGTCGCGATGTTGGAAAATTCCAGAACGGTGCTCAGGGCGGCGTCGGCGTCTAAAATGTTGTTAAATGAGAGTTCCTTGCCTTGGAATTGTTTCGCCTTTGCGATGGAAGGGCCGCTGTCGCCTTGGGTTCCGTAGAACGCCGCGCTCTGGTGCGGGTTTTCGCCGTAGCGCATATCCTGAATCTTTGAGATTTGAATATTGACGGTTTGTCCCCAGCGCATCGGTTTTTTGTTTTCGTCCAAAGATGAAAAGTAATTTGCAATCGCCCCGTCATAGTGCGACGTGTGCTGAAAGGCTTTGCAAAAGAGCCGGAAGCGGGTCGCTGGAGTGAGCGAGCCGCTGTTGGATTTCAATTCGGCAAGGATCGCGTCGTAGTCTTCGGGGTTGACGATCACGCCGACATGATTATAGTTTTTAGCCGCCGCGCGCACCATGCTCGGCCCGCCGATGTCGATATTCTCGACGATTTCTTCGAACGCCGCGCCGCGAGCCACCGTCGCTTCGAACGGGTAAAGATTGACGACCACGAGATCGATCGGGACGATCCCGTGTTCTTTCATTTTAGCGACATGCGCCGGGTTGTCGCGCAGGGCGAGAATGCCGCCGTGAATTTTCGGATGAAGCGTTTTGACGCGGCCGTCCATCATTTCCGGAAAACCGGTAATCTCGGAAACATCTTTCACCGGGATCTTATTGTCACGCAGCAATGACGCCGTCCCGCCGGTAGAAACAATTTCAATACCCATTTGCGACAGGGCCCGGGAAAACTCCGCGATGCCTCGCTTATCTGAAACGCTGATCAGGGCCCTTTCAATTCTGCCCACGGCTATTCACCCTCCTTGGAATGGTAATAAATGCGGGGAACTCGAGTGCCGATAGAAGTGAGAATCTCGTAAGAGATTGTGTTTGACCAGGCGGCCATCTCATCAGCGGAAATCACTGCGTTGTCTTGACGGCCGAGGAGAACAACCTCATCTCCCTGCTGTACCCCCCCTATATCGGTAACATCAATCATAGTCAAATCCATGCACACTCTGCCGGCAACGGGCGCGCGCTTGCCTTTGACGAGCATTTTGCCACGGTTCGAAAGCAGCCGGGAGTAGCCGTCAGCATAACCCACCGGAACGGTAGCGATCAGGCTTTCGCGTTCGGTGATAAAGGTTCGACCGTAACTGATGCTCGCGCCGGCGGGCACTTTCTTGAGCTGAAGAATATCGCTTTTCCACGACAGCACCGGTCGCAGAGAGGTTTGGCTCGCCATGTCCGGGGACGGGTAAATTCCGTAAAGCATCAAGCCAGGCCGCACCATGTCGAAAAAGGCCGCCGGCAAAGTAATCGTTGCCGCGCTGTTGGCCAAATGAACCAGGTCGGGTGAGATACCGCCGGCACGGAGCCGCGCGACGACGTCGCAGAAAATCTCCAATTGATTTCTTGTATAATCGCCCGCGACGTTATCGGCGTGAGAGAAATGGGACATTACGCCCTCGATTTCGAGGGTATGCAATCTCCTCAATAGCGGCAACCAGGATTGGATGTCCGCGGGTGGGAAGCCGATCCTTCCCATGCCCGTATCGATCTTCAGGTGAATCTTTAATGTCGTGCCGCGCTTCTTCGCCCCATCGCCTAGGCGGATAAGACTCTCGGCGTCATGGACGACCGGCGTCAACTTGTTTTCGATGAATCGGTCGAGCTGGTCCGGATAGGCGCCGGCGACGACCAGAATCGGCGCGCGAATTCCCGCCTCGCGCAGCTCAAATCCTTCCTCAAGCGTAGCCACACCGAAGGCATCGCTGCCTTCCGCAGCTAAAACTTCCGTGATTCGCCGCGCGCCGTGCCCATAAGCGTTCGCCTTGACCATCGAAAGGATTTTCACGTCCGGGCCGACCTTGGCTCGAATCTGGCGGAAATTCCAGCGCAGCGCATCAAGATCGATGAGAGCGAGCGTTGGACGTCCTTCGAGAATAGTTGACATCGGCCGAGGGATCTCGCTTGAGAACAAGGATCAGGAAACCTTGGCGCCGGACTGCACGGTTTTCTCCGGCGACAGGATGATGATTCGCCCCTCGTCGGAGGCGGCGAGCAGCATGCCCTGACTTTCCAAGCCGCGCAGTTTGGCCGGTTCGAGATTCGCGACCACTACGATTTGTCTGCCGATAAGCTCCTCCGGGGTGTAGTGATTCCGGATGCCGGCGAGGATCTGGCGCTGCTCGGTTCCCAGATCGATCTGCAGGACCATGAGCTTATCGGCGTTGGGATGGGGCTCGGCGGATTTAATCGTCGCAATTTTGAGTTCAACGTTTCTAAATTGATCGATGGTGATCATCCCAAGCCTCTTTCATTTGCACGACGACTCTTTTTATCACGATACCAGAACCAACCTGGCAAAGAAAGAATTCGTATCCCGGCCAAGGGCTTGCGCAAGGATGACCACAACCGGTCCGGCGTTTTACGGCTTGTAAGCCCGGCGGCCGGGCGATAAAGTGCGCTTGAAAACGGGTAAGCTGAGAAGCTCAATGAATGACGTTTATTTGCCTGTCGAGTCGCAGCGAAAACTCATTGATCTGTCACGGCAGACATTAAATAATTTTGTTCGCCGCATCGAGCGTCAACCCGCGCACATTCACGACTCCTATTTACAAAGCCGAGATTATGGCGCGTTTGTCAGTCTGTTTAAAAAGGAAGAGCTTCGCGGTTGCATCGGCAGTTGCGCGCCGGGGGCTCCGCTGTTCGAAACCGTGACTAAAATGACCGAGGCGGCGGCGTCGCAGGATGACAGGGTTCAGCCGGTAGCGGAAAGCGAACTCGCCGCTATTCGTATTGACATTACCATTCTTTCTCCCATGGCGGCCGTCCGTGATGCGCTCTCCCTGGAAGCGGGAAAGCACGGCCTCTACGTTGCGCGCGATGACAGACGCGGGGTTTTGCTTCCGCAAGTCGCTACCCGGTATCGCTGGGATCTGAAGACCTTTCTCGAGCAGACCTGCCTCAAGGCCGGTTTGCCGAAAAGTGCTTGGCACGATCCCGACACTCAACTCTGCAGTTTCACGGCGTTGATCATCGAGGAGCATGGATGAGACGGCGCGGATTCATCGGCTTGCTTGCGAGCCCTTTGCTGCTGGCGCTGACAAACCGCGCGCTGGCCTTTTGTAACCCGTCCCTAGTTAATTTGTTTGGGGAAAGCCGTCGGCTCGTTCAGGTCCGTTCCGGCAAGGGACCGTCCTTAGGCAACTATTTTATTGAATGGTATGGTCATTCCAGTTTCTTGATCCAATCCGGCAGTCAAACCAAAGTGGTTGCCGATCCTAATTTCAATGTGACTCCCGGTATCCAAGCCGACGCCGTCACGGTAAGCAATGACCACTTCACCCATAACAATACCGGCGCCGTCACCGGTAATCCAATCATTTTGCGCGGCATCACTTTTCGCCAGACCTGGAATCCCATCCGCACCACCGTAAAAGACATCACCATCGTCAACATTCCCAGCCAGCGCGGACCGAGTTGGGGGGCGATCGCGAATTCTATCTTTGTTTATGAGATGGGCAGCCTTTGTCTCGCGCATTTGGGGAACATCGGGCACCTGCTCAGCGCGGAGCAAGAAAAGGTGCTGAGCCATGTCGACATTATGATGATCCCCATAGACGCAATGACGAACCTCGCTTTTGAAGATATCCTGAAAGTCATTGAACAAGTAAAACCGCCCATTGTGATTCCTATGCATTATGACGTTGCGCGCCAAGGCGAGCTGTTTTCCGCTTTCGTGAAGGAAAAGTATCAGGTTCGTCAGATTGGCGGTTCGCAACTGACGTTAAGCCGTTCCATGTTGCCCAAAGCGACCGAGGTCTTCGTGCTCACCCATCCGCGGCCGTTGATGTCCGAACAGTGATTTGGCAGTCCCAAATTCTGCGCACTTCAGCCGATTTTACAAGACCCCTAGCGAATGTTATAAAAGACTATTACCCAGCAGGACATTGGGTGTAATGTGAATAAAAAAGACGTCGGATTGTTTCGTAATCTTCTGAACCAGCGCATTCAAGAACTTCGTTCGGAAGCCGGCAAGACCGTGGAAGATATGGACGGCGACGAAACTTTTCCAGATCCCAACGACCGCGCTTCGATGGAATCGAACCGCGATTCAGTGCTGCGCATTCGCGACCGCGAGCGCAAGCTGATCTTCAAGATTGAGGAGGCGCTCAGACGCCTTGACGATGGTGTGTACGGGATTTGTGAGGAATGCGGAGAGAAGATCGGAATAGAGCGTCTCAAGGCGCGCCCGGTTACAACGCTGTGCATCGAATGTAAATCGAGCCAAGAGATCGAGGAGCGAAAGGCCAAAAAGGCCGTCTAGTGGCGGCGCCCTCTTCAATGAAACTGCGAAAGGCTGTGATACCGGTGGCCGGCTTGGGCACGCGTTTTTTACCAGCCACCAAGACTGTGCCGAAAGAGCTTTTGCCGATCGTCGATATCCCCTCCATTCAATACGTGGTTCAGGAGGCCGTGGACGCGGGAATCCAGGAAATTATCTTTGTCACCGGTCGCGGTAAGGACGGCATCGAGGACCACTTTGATGAAGCTCCCGAGTTGGACTTGGTGCTGGCGGAGCGGGGCCAGATGCAGACGATCGCCATGCTCCGGCGCATTGCGGAAATGACCGAAGTGGTGTCCGTGCGGCAAAAAAAACCGCTGGGTTTAGGCCATGCGGTACTTTGCGCCCGCGATCTGGTAGGCGATGAACCTTTTGCCGTGATGTTGGCCGACGATCTGATTGACAGTGAAACGCCGTGTATTCGCCAGTTGCTAAACATCTTTGAAGAAAAAAACGAGTCTGTCATTGCATTGATGGCCGTTCCGCAGGACGAAGTGCACCAATACGGCGTGATCAAGGGGCACATCATAGAAGAACGGCTGTTTCGGGTGGAGGCGATGGTGGAAAAGCCGCCAGTGCACGAGGCGCCTTCTCGAATGGCGATTATCGGTCGCTATATCCTGCGCCCGGAAATATTCTCGATCTTGTCAAACCTGCCTCCCGGCAAAGGGGGCGAAATTCAACTGACGGATGGATTGTCTCAGCTCGTCAAAGAGCGGAAGGTGTTCGGTTGCGAGTTTAGTGGCGACCGGTACGACATCGGCGATAAATTTGGCTTTGTCCGCGCAACCGTGGCCTACGCCTTGAAAAGGCCGGATCTGAAAGATAAAGTGCTAGAATATCTCAAGGCCACTGTAAGTTAGGTCAGCGTTTGTGGGGCCGTAGCTCAGTTGGGAGAGCGCTAGAATCGCACTCTAGAGGTCGTGGGTTCGACCCCCATCGGCTCCACCAAATTTTTCAACATCTTCGAGGGGCGGCTTAGGGGGGACAGTTGGCAAACTGTCCGTGTTTTGTCCGTGCTCTATCATCCAACTGCCTTTGCGGGGGTGATGATTACCGGAACGATAACGGGCACCGTAGGTTGCTCCTCCAGATGGGCCTGCAACCGTTCTGCTGGATTCGCTAGATCCGCTTCACTCACGACGTTATAGCGGTCAAACACGCTCCGGGTCTTGTGGCCGCTTAGACTCATTGCCACTTGTTCGGGGATTCCGGCTCTCACCATGGTTCTAACCGCACTACGTCTTAGGTCATGCACGATTATGCCCCGGTATTTTTTGGGCTTCTTGTTTCCCGCTTTGACTTGTGCTTGCTGAGTGGCGTCACCCGTTGTGTCAGCCGTTAGCTTGTGCTGAGTTTCTTCTACAAAACTACCCAAGCCAGCGGCGACGCAAGCCGTTTTCCATGCTTTTCGAAAGCTCCCGATCCGTTGCCCGTCTTCATGGAACACGTATGGGCAATCTAAGCGACGTTTTTGTTTTGCACGCTCAATAATCTCCAAAAGTTCGCCTTTGATGGGTACCAATCTTCCGTCTTTGTTCTTACTAATTTCAGGTCTAAGCCTTATGACCTTTCCAGCTAAATCAACGTCCCTCCATTCAAGCGCTCTCATCTCGCTGACTCTCCAGGCTGAATGATAAAGGAATGTCACGGGGTCTTTTAGGTGAGCCGGTAAATTGGCACACAGGATAAGAAAACTTCCGTAATCTAGAAAGCCTTGCCTTGCGTTGTTTTCCTCCAGTGTAGGCATATAAGGCTTAGAGGAACGATGCTTCGTGCAAAGAACCCCAGAATACAGTGAATTGCTCTCCCAAGAATCAAGTCTTTTTCACTCTCGCTCAAGCCGATGCGCTGGCAAAGACCTTGATCGAGAAGGCCGTTATCACACGAGAAGAGTACATGGAGAACTTTCCGCCGAGCGGGCAGTGTATCAGAAGCTTCTCAATTCCACGGTTCGATGAAACCCTAAGACGCGCGAGAACTCTATGAGTGACAGACAGCTCCGCGCAGTCTTGCGGCTACCGGTGATGCTAGTTTTCCTCGTGGTGCTTCTGGTAGTGATTTTTTGGGGAAAACGAAAATAGGACAACCCACGTCATGGACATCGGAGACGTTCTCATTTGGGAAGCAACGAACGGGCTGCTCCTCCTTCCCGGTGTGATCGGGTTGGTGGTACGGGTGCGCTGGATTAGCGGACGGCCTGTATTTACTGAATGCGACTGGCTCTTCCTCTTCGGCCACTCGCGCAAGGAAGTCCTTTCGCCGCGGTTGTTACTGACATTCACCGGGCTTTTGTCGCTGGCGATGCTCGTTGGCCTCGGAATCTTGTTTTACGTCTTACCCAACGGTCTGGGATGGCTTTAGGAGCGGTAGTTCTCACCATCTTAGGAATTGTGCTTGTCGTACCGAAATGGATACCGTGAGTCAGGTCGGGAAACTACGATAGAGAGGAAATCGTCATGACAGATCAGCAGATAATCACTCAAGCTTATGAGGAAAAAGTTAAAACGCTTTTTTCTA
>JBGPIK010000089.1:0-18777 GCA_041484845.1 Binatia bacterium
AAGGCTATCCCACTTACAGGGGAAAGACCAATCTGGGACTGGGACGAGTCAGTGGCACATGACTAACGCAATGCGCAACTTTTCTACTTTCTTGCCCTCACATCTCCCGCCAAAGAGACCGTGTCACAATACACAAAATGCGCTTTTCGTCTTGTCATTTCGAGCGCAGCGAGAAATCTTAGATCCCTCACATTTGTTCGGGATGACAAAATCAGTGTCAGCGACATTGCGACACAGTCTCAAGCCGGCGAGGAGATGGTGTGGAATAGCTATTTGGTATCACAGCTAAGATGACCAACACACTGCACCGCTACAGTGAGCACTATGCGTTTGAAGCACCGGCAAACCCGCAGCCGGTTCAAGACGACTTCATCGTCTTCGCCATGGCGAGCCGAGGGATCAACGACGATGACCTGGTCGAGAAATATCGCGCCTTTTTGCGGCTGGCGCTGAAACACAACCCCGTGAACCTGGGCGACGCCACCAAAGGCGGCATGCTCCGTCCGCGCCAGGATCTGAATCCGACAGCCCACTGGAAGCGGGATCAGCAGCCCAATCCCGAAGAGGTGATCGCGGGCATCGAAGGCCACACGACAGTGGCGGCGGTCTTTAGCAACTATCAAGACATGAAAACTTTTGTCGCTGATGTTCGCAACGCGAACCTGGGTATTTCCGTTAATATCAGCGCTCCGATCGAGGAAGCCGAGCGGTGCTGTCGCGAGGCCGGCATTACCCGTCACAGCGTCGAGTACTCCCTGGGTTTTCGCGGACGGGTGGACAAGTTGCCGGATGCGACCGTGCTTGAACTTACAACGATGTGCGGGCACGGGATGCTTTCAGCTCAATTCGCCAAAAAGATGATCGATTGGGCGAAGGAGAACCGGCGCAGCCCCGAAGAGCTTGCCAAGACGATGGCGCGCTTCTGCAGCTGTGGCGTATTCAACATCAGCAGGGCTGAACGCATACTTAACGAGGCGCGCACGAAGAACCGTTAAAGCACGCTGCGGGGTATTGAAAGACTTTTATGATAATTTTTCCGAGTCTCGTCACCCCCGAATGCTTTTATCGGGGGTCCAGATCCAGACTCGCCTAGATTCCCGCTTAAAGCATGCGGGAATGACAGACTTTGGATTGGCGATCTAGTTAACGCCGCAAGCTGCGGGGACTGAACCCTCAGCGAATTCAGCTGTTGCCGCCTAGAGCGGCAAGGAGGGACAAAATTATGAGGCGTACACTCGTCACTGTTTTGATTCTGACCTTGTTAAGTCTTTGGACGCAATCTGTGCCGGCGCAAACCTTAACGCTGCGCCTTGGTCACGTCGGCTTTCCCGGCTCGCTTTTCGCCATAACAACGGACGAATACGCGAAAAGAGTCAACGCTGCGCTCAAAGGCAAAGTCGAAGTCAAGGTTTTTCATTCAAGCCAACTCGGCAGCGACGAGCAGATGATCCGGGGCGTCAAACTGGGCGCGCCGGAAATGTTTCTGCCCTCCACGGTTATGAGCACCGTGGAGCAGAAGTTCGGCGTCTTCGAGATGCCCTACCTGATCGTGAGCCGGGCTCATATGAAGAAAGTCACCGAAAACAAACAGGTGCAAAGCGCTCTTTTCGAAGGGCTTCCGGTCAAAGGGATGAGGATTCTTGGAGTGTGGGAGAATGGGTTTCGCCACATTACCAATAACGTGAGACCGATCGTCAAACCCGAGGACTTGAAGGGTGTCAAATTGAGAGTGCCGGGAGGCGTGTGGCGTGTGAACATGTTCAAGGCCTACGGGGCAAACCCGTCGCCGATGCCGTTAGGGGAAGTTTATTCGGCGCTTCAGTCGGGGGTTATGGATGGCCAGGAGAATCCATTCCCGCAGATCGCCTCCGCGAAATTCCAGGAGGTTCAAAAATTTCTCTCGTTGAGCGGTCACGTTTACACGCCCGCTTACCTGGTGATTGGGGAGGATTCGTGGAAAAAGCTACCCGGTGACATTCAGACTACGATCTCCAAGATTGCCTGGGAGATGGGAGACTTTGCCCGTTCGGAGGGCGAGCGTCTCGACAAAGAGCTGATAGCCAAGATCGCGCCTCCCATGAAGGCGAACGAGGTCGATAAGGACGCCTTCATTAAGGCATCCAGAACGATTTACGATGAATTCGGCAAGGAAGTGCTCGGTGGGACGGAACTTATCAAGCTCGTCCAGTCGCTCAGGTGACGCTTCGCTAATCTCAGATTTCAAATTTCCGATTTCATATTATTTGAGATTTGGGATCTGCGATTTGAGATTGTGAGTGGCGCAAAGCAATGGAACGAATCCTCAACCGATTGATTAATATGATCGAATGGTGGGCGATGTTCCTGCTCGTCCTGATGGTCGTACTGGTTTGCCTGGGCGTTTTCTTCCGCTACGTCCTCGACTCGTCTCTTGCCTGGTACGACGAGTTCGCTTCTTATTTATTGGTCTGGTTGACGTTCTACGGCGCCGTGACGGCCTCCTACCACAACCGTCATATCCAGTTCGGGACCGTCGTCGAGCGGCTCATGCCGAACACCAGAAGGAAACTAGTAATTATCGCCGAGCTCTTCGTTTTCGGATTTCAATTTGTGCTCTTATATTACGGATGGCTTCTCACGCAGAAGATGGGGGATGAGACCGCGGTGTCGGTGGTGTGGGTGAAAATGGGATGGGTCTACAGCGTGCTTCCCATTACGGGCGCTGTCATGCTCCTCATCAGCGTCAATCGCCTGTTTCATCTCGTCTCCGGGAAGGAACACCAGAAAGGAGCTGAAGCGACGTGGAGTGGCTCATCCTCGGAATAATCGTTCTGCTGACGATCATCAGTGTCCCGATCGGCTTCGCTCTCTCTATCACCACTGCGATTTTCCTCCTGGCGAAGGGGACAGCGCCTCTTAGCGTGGTTCCTCTAAACCTTTTTGCCGGCGCATCGAGTTTTCCTCTGCTCGCCATTCCGCTCTTTATCCTGGCCGGGGGGCTCATGGAAACTTCAGGCATCTCGCTGCGTCTAGTCAATCTGGCCAATAGTCTCGTCGGTTTTATCCGCGGCGGCCTCGCGATGGTGACCATAGTGGCGACGATGATTCAAAGTGAAATCTCCGGCTCGTCCGTCGCCGATGCGGCGGCGATCGGCAATGTGGTGATCCCAGCTATGGAGAAGCGGGGTTACCCGAGGGCGCTTAGCGCGGCAATTGTTTCGAACGCAGCCTCTGCCGCCATCCTGATCCCGCCGTCCATTCCTATGATCATCTACGCCTGGATGGCCGAGGTTTCCGTCGCCAAGCTATTTTTCGCCGGTTTTGTCCCCGGCTTTATTGCCTGTGGCGCCATGATGGTGCTGAGTTATTACTATGCGCGCAAGTATCGGCTCCCGGTGGAACAAAAATTCTCCTTGAGTAAGGTAGGAAGATCTGCTGTCCACGCTTTCTGGGCGCTGTCGATTCCGCTTGTGATTTGGGGAGGGATCTTTCTCGGTATTGCCACCGCCACGGAAGTCGCAGCGCTCGCGGTGATTGTGGCATTGATTATCGGCGCCTTTATTTACCGCGAGCTACCGGCGCGTGACATCCTGCGTGTTTTGCGGGATTCGACGGGACAGACCGCTGTGGTCATGCTCATCGTAGCCTCCTCGGCGGTGCTCGGCTGGTATCTCACCAGCGAACAGATCCCTCAGAAGTTCGCGCGCATGATCCTCGACACAACGTCGAACAAGTATCTCATCCTGCTCTTTTTGAACCTCTTTTTTTTCATTGCCGGGATGTTTCTTCACTCGGCGGCGGCGATTATTCTAATCGTCCCGATTGTGATGCCGTTGATCCGTCAAATCGGTGTGGATCCGATCCATTTCGGCATCATCGTAACCATCAACCTCGGCGTCGGTCAGCAAACCCCGCCCGTTGCCACGGTGCTGTTTACCGTCGCCGCCATCGCGCGTTTGCCTTTCTGGGAAGTTTTTGAGGTCGGTTGGCCGTTCACGCTTGTTCTGGCTTTGGTCACTCTGCTCGTGACTTACGTGCCGTGGATCAGCCTCGCAGCGGTCAACCTCGTCAACTGGTGAGCAGGATATCGGATATTGGAGTGTTGGAGTAATGGAGTATTGAGTTTCGGACGCATCGCTCCAGCGCCTCCAAATTTAACCCGACGACGAAGTTCGTAGCCTGAATGCAGTGAAACGTAATCCATGTGGAGTCGGGCCCGCTTGTGCATAGCTCCTATCACGCCTGGAGCCATGTTTCATGGGTCAGCACCATTGCCTTCTTCCCTGACCTCTGACTTCTGATCTCTGACCTCCGAGTTCTAGATCCACGACTTTATCCCTAATAGGCTTTATTGATCACGATGTCGATTTTCGTTGAGCCCACAGGTGCGGGGTTAGCCAAATAAATACCCTCGAATGTGCCGGGGCGTGGCGGACCGACCGTCCCGGCCGAATCAATCCGGGCCGTCACATACATTTTACCCGCAAACGATGAACCTACGAGAGTAATATCATCCGCCGTGAGTTTATATTCATAAGGAAAGCTTGCATCGGCTACGCGCTTAACCACTAACGCCGGCTTAGTCGGCTCCGACGAGGTCGATGCTATGATCATGAGTAGCGGCTCTTTGCCTACTTTATCCTTTAAGCCTGGGTCCAGAGTAATAGTGCCTGAGATGGCCGCCTCGTTAATCGGAGTCGGCCCGCCGCCTGACGCTGCTTGCTCTTCGTTCTTGCCGCCGCAAGCGGCGAGGCAAGATACGATTGTCGCGATTGCTAACATTGCCCAGAAGCTTCCGTATGAACTCGCTCGCGCTTGCACGCAAATCCTCCTCTAGCCTTTGACGGCCCCTGTCATTCCTGCCACATAGTGTTCGACGAAAAACGAATAAATCAACGCTACCGGGACAGAACCCAAGAGCGCGCCCGACATCAATTCTCCCCAATAGAAGACATCGCCCTTAATGAGCTCGCTAACCACGCCGACAGGGACCGTTTTGTTGGCGTTATCGTAGATAAATACCAATGCGTAGAGAAACTCGTTTGCGGAGAGCGTGAAGGCAAACATTCCCGCCGAAAGTAACCCAGGCACGGCCAGAGGAAGGATGATCCGGATCATCGCCTGGATCCGTGTCGCGCCGTCGATCATGGCCGCCTCTTCGAGCTCCTTGGGAATAGTCCGGAAATAACCGGTCAGCAGCCAGGTGCAAAATGGAACCAGGAAGGTTGGATAGGCGACGATGAGCGCCCACGGGGAGTTAAGCAGGTTCCTATGGAGCAATGGCAGGTTGCCGATGACGTCAGACAGCGGGATAAAAAGGAGCGTGGGCGGCACAAGGTAGGTGATGAAGATGAGCACTCCGAACGCCTCCGCACCGCGGAACCTCAGGCGCGCGAGCGCGTAGGCCGACGTGACTCCCGCGAACAGGGAGATCAGAGTCGATACGATCGCGACCAGTAGGGTATTCCATAGCCAGCGGGTGAAAAGCGTATCCCTCAGCAGTGTCCGCCAATGGTAGAGGCAATTTTCCATCAGAGCCGATCCGTTGAAGCGGAACAAACGCGCTTGCTCGGCGACCGTCTCGGTACAGGCGACCGGAACGTACGGATTGACTTCTCGGTTATAGGTTTCATGCGTCGATTTAAGGGAAGTCACAAACATCCAGTAGAAGGGGAATAACGCGAAAAGCAGAAACAAAAACAGCGGTAGATGATAGACCATCAACCGCTTTGCAAACGTCTCTCCGACTTGGGACTGCGCCATTCTAAGTCTGCTCCCGCCTGAGATATATGAGCTGGTAAATGATAATGAGGGCCAGAACCGGGAACATGAATAGGGAGACTGCCGCCCCCAGGCCCAACCTGGAGCCGATCATCGCCACTTGGTAGGCGTAGGTCGCAAAGAGATGGGTGCTGTTGGCTGGACCTCCGCGCGTCAGGACATAGACAATCTGGAAGTCGGCGAAGGTCACGATGATGGAAAAGACCAGCACGACCACCGTGATCGGCTTGATTCCCGGCAGCGTCACATGCCAGAAGCGCTGCCACCCGCTCGCGCCGTCGATCGCCGCGGCCTCATAAAGGTCGGGGCTTATGGTCTGAAGCCCGGCAAGAAAAGAGATTGCGTAAAACGGCGTACCACGCCAGATGTTCACGAACGTCACCGAGGCTAAGGCGAGGGTTGGATCGCCAAGCCAGAGCGGCCCCTTCACGTAACCCCAACCCAGCCAACTGTAAAAACGCCTGATCGTCCAGTTGATGACGCTGAAATCCGGATCGAAAATCCATAGGAACGCGATCGTGCTGAGCACGGTTGGGACGATCCACGGCAAGAGCACGGCAGCCCGGACCGTTCGTTGAAAGCGGACCATCCGATTGAGCAGGACCGCGAGCCAGATGCCGAGAATCCATTTGATCACCGTCGCGATTCCTGTGTAGACGAAGCTATTCCACACCGTCGTCCAAAAGACGCCATCCTTGGTCACGAGATCCACGTAATTTTTCAACCCAGTAAATTTTACTTGAGACCAGGGCATGCCGATCTGCTTGTTGGTTAAGCTCATCCAAACGCCCCAGCCGAACGGATAGGCGACAAAGAAGATGATAATGAAAGCGGCCGGGAGCATAAGAAGATAACCGAGCACGCCGGGCCGCTCCAACAGAGCTAGAGCGGAGTTGCGTGCAACCTGGGTCGGGCTCGTTACCAAGTTGTCGGAGCGCGATTCTTTGCTCATGCTTTGGATACAATCCCAATTCTGTCATCCGCCATAGATGGATTTGAGCTGTCCCTCGGCCCACTTCAAGGACTCTTCCGGAGTCATCTTTCCGGTTGCTATGTTGGCCAACATATCGATGAGGACATAATTCTGCACCACCCGCGCGGCATTGGCGTCTGCGTCGCCTTTCCAGCCCACACGCCGTCCCTCAAGCAGATGATCCCGGTAGGGTTTGAGCGCCGGGAACATATCCCACATCGCATCTTTCAAATAGACCTTGAGCGCGGCGCCGTGATAGGCTTGGGCACGGCGGAGATACTTCGTGAATTGCTCTTTATCCATCAGCCAGCGGAGGAACTCCTTGGCGGTGTCGACATTCTTCGAGTATTTGGGGATCGCAAGTTGCTGGCTGTAATGATAATGAAAGACGCCCGCCGGGCCGGCAGGGTTCGGCACGTGGAGGATGTCGTTCACGAGCGGCGCGCCTTTTTCATCCAGGATGACCTGATTCGAAGCCGTCAGGTAAATGCTCGGCGCGTTATTAGTTGCAGTGATGGCGCCTGAAAGAAAAGCGCGGTTGTTGCTGGAGTCGTCCCACCCGGCTCCTGCCGGGTCCATCGCATCCTCCCACAGCGCTTTGAAAAACTTCAGGGCCTCGAGGGCTTGCTTGCCGGCCAGGATAACTCGACCCTTCTCATCTCGTTCGGCAACGCCGTAGCTCCAGAGGTAAGGATAGGTGAAGTCGACCGCATCGCCAAAGGTGTGTCCGACCGTCTGGCCGATAGGATGCCCTTTGGCCTTCCATTTTTTCCCTTCGCGACGCAGTTCCTCCCACGTCTTGGGCCAGCGCGTCGTGCCCGCGGCCTTCATGTACGAGGCGCGGACGACATAAATATTCGGCACGACCGTGTGCGGAACCGCGTTGAATCTGCCGTCGAGCATGGCGTGGCTCTTGGCGTAGTCGATGTACCCACCGTACTTCGATTCGAGCGCCGTGCAGATATCCGTGACGTCGACGAGGGAATCGCCGTACTGGTTTTGCCAGTTGTGAAAGAACTGGATGATATCCGGTCCCTGTCGGCTCTCGATGGCCGCGGCGGCTCTGGCAGGGATATCATTGGCATTGATCTGTTCGATCTTGACGTTGACTTTGCTCTGTTTGCCCCACTCCTCCCCTTGACGCAGAATTTCTACGTCTGCCGGTGGGGAAAAGTTTTTCCAGAGCAAAAAATGAAGCGATCTTTCCTGAGCGAAAGCGGGGGCTCGGCGCGAGGCTAAGATGCCCTCAATCCCGGCCCCGGCGACGATTCCAGTGGCGACTCCGGCAATCCTAACAAAGTCGCGGCGTGTGATTCCTCGTTTGACGGACGCTTTAATAGCCATGTGTGCCTCCTTTTGGGCCCAGGTAGCTCTTTGACGTCGTTATCGAAGTCACATTCAGAACACAGGAAATGGCGAAGCGACTCTATCTAAACCAAGCGACGAATGTCAACGTGAAATCCAATGTGCTCGGAACAAGAATACGGAACCCCAAAAGTGGTTAAACGATTGCCTCTTCCGTCTGCGGGTCGAAAAAGTGGAGCCGTTCCGGGAAAAAGGCAAGCCGAATCTTTTCATTATGCCGGGCGTGACAGGCCGAGTCCGCTCGCGCGACCAATAGCTGCTGGCCCACCCGCACGTCTAAGAGAATCTCCGAGCCAAGAGGTTCCACGACCTCGACCAGGGTCTCAAAGGACACCTGACCGGAGTTTCCCGAATTAGCCTCGTGGAGATCTTCGGGACGAATACCAAGGGTAACCTTGCGCGATTTGTACGATGCCAGACGCGGAGAGAGTTCTGCCGGAATAGGCGCGCGAATGCCGGCGGTTTCGACGCAGATTTGGCCGTCGATCTCCGTTATCGACGCGTCGATGAAATTCATGGCCGGCGAGCCCATGAAGCCTGCCACAAATTTGTTTCGCGGATGCGAGTAAATTTCTAGAGGTTCGCCGATCTGCTGGATGCTGCCATCCTTCATCACCACAACCCGATCTCCCAATGTCATGGCCTCCACCTGGTCATGGGTCACATAAATCGCCGTGGCCTGGAGCCTGTCGTGCAATCGCTTGAGCTCGACCCGCATCTGAACTCTCAGCTGAGCATCGAGATTGGAAAGCGGCTCGTCGAACAGAAAAACCTGCGGGTGGCGAACAATGGCGCGTCCTACCGCGACACGCTGCCGTTGCCCGCCCGAGAGCTGTCGCGGTTTTCGCTCAAGAAGGGCCTGAATCCCTAATATCTCGGCTGCCTCTCGAACCCGCTTCTCGATCTCCGCTCCGGGAAACTTCCTCATTTTAAGGCCGAACGCCATGTTGTCGGCCACGGTCATATGAGGATACAAGGCGTAATTTTGAAAGACCATCGCGATGTCACGGTCTCTGGGCGGGAGGTCATTCACCAAACGATCTCCGATGAAGATCTTTCCAGACGTGATCTCTTCGAGCCCCGCGATCATCCGGAGCGTAGTAGATTTTCCACAGCCGGAGGGTCCCACGAAAACCATGAACTCTTTATCCTGGACAATAAGCGAAGCGTCCTTCACCGCGTGAACCCCGCCGAAAGCCTTGCTGAGCTTTTCTAAGACGACCCGTGCCATCGGACTCGTTGCCTCCCGTGCGTTACGCGAAGGCATAATCCTAACACTGCAGCTCTTCGCCGGTCAAACTTACCTTTGGGTTACATTCCTAAATGAGTTGACAGGTCTGGCGCATGGGTCAATCGCCGGCCGGTTGACAGCACGTTCGGGGGTCAGCTAGGCTTTGCTTCATACTGCAATCGCAACCGGAGCAAACGACGCGTACGCCGGAAGGTACGGTAAATGAATCGGCATCAGCTAATCGAGAGCCTGCGGGGCATCGTCGGCAGTCATTACGTCCTCGTCGAAAAGGAAGATGTGATTGTCTACGAACAAGACGGCTCGATATTCCAGGTTATGCCTGAAATCGTAGCGCTGCCCGCCAACGTCGAAGAGGTTTCCGCTGTCATCAAAGCGGCCAAACGCGCCGGCGTTCCCATCGTTCCGCGCGGCTCCGGGACCGGGCTCGCGGGCGGCGCCGTACCGGCCGAAGGCGGCATCGTTCTTTCCTTGGCGCGCCTCGATCACATCCTAAAGGTCGATCTGGAAAACCGCATTGCGCTCGTCGAACCGGGCGTGATCAATATCGATGTGACAAAAGCTGTCTCCAAAGACGGCTTCTTTTATGCGCCCGATCCCAGCAGTCAGAGCGCCTGTTCCGTGGGCGGCAACGTTGCCAACAACTCCGGCGGCCCGCACACCCTCGCCTACGGTGTAACGACCAATCATGTCCTCGGCGTCGAAGTCGTCTTGGACGATGGGCAGATAGTTTGGCTTGGCGGGGAAGTTCCGGACACACCCGGTTACGATCTCTGCGGAGTTTTCGTCGGGTCGGAAGGAACCATGGGCATCGTCACTAAAGCGGCTGTCCGACTGATGCGGACACGCGAGTCGGTGCGCACATTGCTCGCAATCTTCGATCAAATGGATCCCGCCACTCAAACCGTCGTCGACATTACGGCAGCGGGCATTATCCCGGCCGCTTTGGAAATGATGGATCGCATCACTATTGAAGCCGTAGAAACCGGCTCGCCCGTTGGATTTCCCCGCGATGCGGAGGCGGTACTCCTCGTCGAAGTCGAAGGTCTGTGTGAGCAAACCGAGCGATCCATGCATCTGGTTCACGAGATTTGCGAAAGCAATGGAGCAAGAGAAGTCAGGGTGGCAAAAGACGAAGCCGAGCGCCAGTTGCTTTGGAAGGGAAGAAAAGGGGCTTTCGGCGCCATGGGCGCCCTGGCTCCGAATTATTATGTGCAGGACGGCGTTGTGCCGCGCAGCAAGCTGCCCGAGATGATGCGACGGGTCGCGGCGATCAGCAAGCAATTTCAATTGAGAATCGCCAATGTATTTCACGCCGGCGACGGCAACCTTCACCCGAACATACTATTCGACATGCGCACGCCTGGAGAATTCGAACGCGTCGTCGAAGCCGGAGCGGCTACTTTGCGCGCCTGCATCGAGCTTGGCGGCAGCATTACTGGCGAGCACGGCGTCGGGCTTGAGAAAAAGGCTTACATAGGTCTGCTATTCAACGAAGCCGACCTCGAGGCCATGAAGCGTATTCGCGCGGTCTTCGATCCCGATGGACGTTTCAACCCCGCAAAACTATTTCCCACTCCCGTAAGCTGCGGTGAGGTGCGGCGGCAGCCGGCGCACATTCCGGCGGGGTTGTGGATCTAAATTGATTATTTCTAGTTTCTGATTTCTATCTGGAAACGAGAAACTTGAAACTTAGAGGAATGTTACCGTTGGATCAGGTTGAGCACAGACAGGACTCATGTTCTCAGCCTAAACTCGCGGCTCTCGACATTCCCGAACTCTATCAGTGTGTTCATTGCGGGCTTTGTTTAAACCAGTGTCCTACCTACCGTGCGCTGCGCCTGGAGCCCGAATCGCCGCGCGGCCGAATTCATCTAGTCAAGGCCGCGGCCGACGGGCGTATTGAGCTTACTGAACGATTCAAGGAGCATATCTATCTCTGCCTGCTCTGCCGCGCCTGTGAATCGGCTTGTCCTTCAGGCGTGCGCTATAGCCACATCGCTGAAAGCGCGCGCGCGCAGCTCGGTCCAAGCGGCTCGAGTTTCTCTCGCTTCCTGCAGAACCTCGCCTTTACTCAGTTGCTGCCCTATCCGGGGCGTCTCAAAATGGCGGCAAAGTCGCTGCGTGTTTATCAACGCACCGGTTTACAACGCATGGTCCGCCCCTTATTGCCGCAGAGTGTTCGTGAGATGGAAGCACTTTTGCCATCGATTCCGCAAAATTTCTTCGAGCCTAACGCAAAAATGTTCCCGGCTATGGGCACACGGCGCGCGCAGGCCGCACTATTGAACGGCTGCGTCATGCCGCTGCTGTTCGGCAACGTAAATGAGGCGACGGTTCGGGTATTGCAACGCAATGGTTGCGAGGTCGTCGTACCCGAAGAACAAACCTGTTGCGGTGCCTTGAACGTTCACAATGGCGAGACCGCGGCGGCAAAAAAAATGGCGCGGCGCAACATCGACGCGTTTCTGGCGTCCGGAGTTGACGCCGTTATTGTCAACGCCGCCGGATGCGGCGCGGCCATGAAAGAATACGGTCACTTGTTGCGCGACGATACCGCCTATGCGGAAAAGGCGCGGCGCTTTAGTTTTTTGGTCAAAGATGCCAGCGAGTATCTGGCCGCGATTGGAATAACCGGCAATTTAAGCACGGTGAATCTGACCGTCACTTATCAGGATCCCTGCCATCTCGCCCATGGCCAACGCGTGCGCAACCAGCCGCGCGCCTTGTTGCAGGCGATTCCTGGACTGAAGCTTATCGAGATGGAAGGGCCCGATCGCTGTTGTGGAAGCGCCGGCATTTATAACGTCACCCATCCCGCGATGTCGCAGACGCTGCTCACGGAAAAAATGCAGACGATTGCGGCAACAAAAGCTGAAGCTGTGGTCGCGCCCAATCCCGGCTGTATGCTGCAATTGCGCTACGGCGCGCGGCACTACGGTCCCGCCGTGGCCGTGCATCACCTGATCGATTTATTGGATCGCGCCTACGCGCGGGCCGACGTTTTGCCGCCGCCATGAAATTCACCCCGGATCACCTCGCACAAAAACTTGCCGCCGAGCTTGGCGAAGACTTCGTGAGCGCGGAAGCAAGCACGCGCGCATTCCATAGGATCGACGGGCTTCAACCCATTTTGGTTTGTTTGCCGGAAACCGCGGAGCAACTCGCGGCGAGCCTGCGCGTTTGTTCTGAAGCGGGGGCAACCGTCGTTCCTTATGGGGGCGGTACAGCAATTGCCATCGGCAATGCGGCACGGCACGTGGATGTAGTATTTGATCTTAAACGCTTCAATCGAGTCATAGAGCACGATGATGCCAATCTCACGGCCACGGTCGAGGCCGGAATAAGTTTAAACCGCTTGCAGGAGATCGTCGCTCGACAGAAACAGTTCTTACCTTTTGATCCACCCCATCCGGACCGCGCGACTATTGGCGGCACGATCGCCACTAATCTCAATGGACCGCGCAGGTCATATTACGGCAGCGTACGGGATCTAGTCATCGGCATGAAACTGGTGCTCGCGTCGGGCGAGCAAATCAAAGCCGGCGGTAAAGTCGTTAAGAATGTCGCCGGGTATGATATGTGCAAACTCTTTGTCGGTTCGCTTGGAACGCTGGGAATTATAACCCAAGTCACTTTGCGGACGACTCCCATTCCCGAGACCTCAGCGACATTGATCGCCTCGGGCGCGGCGGCGCAAGTATTTAATCTCGCGAATGACATTGCGCATTCGCCGCTGCTTCCGGTGGCGGCGGTCATTTTGAACCCGTTTGCGTGCCAGGAAATGAATAGCGGCGACCTCGATTGGAAGCTGGCCGTAGAGTCCGAGGGATTTGCTGAAACGGTCGCGCGCCACGCGCGCGACGCGAAAGCGATGGCCGAGCGGATCGGACTTCGTGCCGATTTGCTCCAGGATAATTTGCACAGCCAATTCTGGGCCGGGTTCCGCGATTTTCCGCTTCCCCCCGATCGATTAGTCTTCCGCATGACCGTGCCGCTCGCATCCATGGCGCACATGATGGACACGATCGAAAGCTGGCAAACAGATGGGTTCTACCCGGCGCTTGCTGGTGATGCTATGGCAGGAATTTTGTGGATCGTGGCGCGACCGAGTAAGGCTGCGGCGAGTCAGTTTCACAAGCTGGTTGCGCTAGCAGGGGAACAGCGTGGTCACGCCGTTATGTTCGCTGCGCCCTCCGAATTGAAACAATCGGTCGATGTTTGGGGCTTGCCGCCACCGGCGCTAGCGCTTATGCGTAAGATTAAACAACAGTTTGATCCGCACGGGATGCTTAATCCAGGTCGTCATATAAACAGGATCTGAACATTCGAGGCTGTTGAACTCGCTAGCGGAGTGCTCAAGAATGGTTTACAGGCTGCTCGAAAAGACGCAGTAAATTGGAGTATGGGAGTATTGGGCTTAAATACATCACTCCATTACTCCACCACTCCAGTATTCCATCGCGATCGCGCGCAACGAAGAGACGAGGCTTTTTCATCATCAGCCTGCTAGAATAGGCGCAGCACCCATTCATTTAGCCAATTGTCGATGCCGAAGGCTGCGCTGCCTCGGACAGCAAAATAAGCCGCCGCTAAAAGCAATACGAGATTATCGCGAATTCCTACTTCATGCGCATGATAAGATTGCCGGTCGAAACTACGGAAGTATTTTTGCGCTTGTTCGTCAGCAATGGCATTCCTTACGACGGGCACCATGGTCGGCAGCACCTTGAGCCAATACGAGTGAAGGCTAAACGTCGGAATCAAGAAAATAACCAACATGACTGCGCAGACGGGCGTTTGAATTCCTGCCGCCACACCGGTCCCGCCGACCACCATCAACGCGGTTGCAACGAAACCGTAGAATATGGCGCCTTTGGGAAATAGAATGCTAGCCGTACCGACGGGATTGGGCCAACGTCGAATGTTACTTACGCCGCTAATCAAGAAGCGCCAACCTAAAATGACCCGCAGAAGCGCCTCGACCGCATTTACCAGAGTTGAGTGTTCCAAGACTGTATTCTCCCCAATTGTCAAAGAAATGACGGAAATGGACTATAGTCAGGCCAATAACAACCGTCAAGAATGCAAGGTCATGGGGTCCGAGCGAACAAATTTGCGCTCCGGAGCCGGTTCTTGTTGTCACCCGGAGAGAAATTCCTTAGAATAGGAGCGTTATGAGTTTCGCCAGTCCGGCATACGGGTTGCTTGAATTTTAGGCTAACAGGTGGTGACGATGAAACACTCCGCACGATGGCTGCTTTCTCTCATTCTGTGTCTACTTGCCCTTTCTCCGATTTATATACATGCGCAAACAAAAGATTCCGACGAAAATACATTTCCGCTGTTGCCGGGGCTCGAAAATGCCGTTGATTTCTGGAAGCGCATCTTTACCGAGTACAGCCTTTCCCAACTCGTGTTTTTCGATGATTTGGATATGAGCAAGATTTATGAAGTGATGGACGTAGGTGAAGCGTATCGGACGCAAGCCTACATCGATGGCGAGCGAGCGCGAATCGCCGCAGCGAACGGCGTGGATATCGAAAGAGTTAAAGCTCAGCGTGGAGTCAAAGAACGAACCATGGAAGGATTGAAGCGCTCCGGCCGCTATATCGCGCAAATGCAGCAGATTTTCACAGAGCGTAACTTGCCGATTGAACTTACGTATCTTCCTCTCGTCGAATCATCGTACGACCTCACGGCGCGCTCCTTTGTCGGCGCGATGGGCATCTGGCAATTCATGCCCGTTACCGGAAAACAATTCCTGCGCGTGAATAAACTGGTAGATGAACGGCGAGACCCGATCGAATCGACCCGGGCGGCAGCTTCTTTGCTCGCGCAAAACTACCAGGCGCTTGGAAGTTGGCCCCTGGCGCTCACCGCCTACAACTATGGCGCCGCCGGCCTCGCCCGAGCGGTCGCACAAATCGGCTCGGATAATCTGGTGGACCTGATCCGTAACTACCAGCATCCGTACTGGGGTTTCGCCCCGAAAAATTTCTACGCCGAATTTTTGGCCGCGGTAGAGATTGCGCGGAACATCGAACTTTTTTTTCCTGGCTTAGAGCTTCATTCACCGCTGATGATTCAAGAGGTCGAGGTGAAAAAAGCGATTTCGGTCGCCGCGCTGGCCAGCTCGCACGGCCTTACGCAACCACAACTTCTGGCGTGGAATCATGCCTTAAGCTCGAAGACAAGACTTATCCCCGCCGGTTACCGGTTGAAATTACCGGTGGATCCGAAAGCCGAACCGGTCGTTGTCGCGGTGGCCCAAACGGTTCAGTCGCGACCCCGAGCGCAGCTGCAACTTGTCCGCCATCGGGTAAAACCGGGCGAAACGATCTTCCATATTGCGCGCCATTACGGGGCATCCGTGGAGCGAATCCTGCAGGCCAACGGCCTCCGGCGTTCCCACATTGTCAGAGTCGGAACTCTGCTGCTGATTCCCAAGGTTTAGCCCATGGCCGCGCGAAGGCTCACCGAATCGGGGTCGTAACTGAATCGCAGCAATCGCGCGCATCTGAACCTCCAGTTAGCTCTTGGTAAATTGGCGCCGTGCTTTTTAGAGCCCCGTCTTAGCTCCCGCCGCCGCTTCGCCATCTGGGTATAGTTCGTCCGTGTAATACGGCGCAACCTGAAGAAAGAATCATTGACAGAGGTTTAATCTGTCGTCTATATTCACCCGCCTCATGACCTTAACGGCGAAAAGGATAAGGCGGGATCGCGGTTTAATCCGCTTGCGGTTTTCGGCCGCCGTCGGCGAAACCCAAGACGGTCAAGCGACCAAGGATCGTACGATGGATGGCAAAGTTATCGTTCAGTCAGTCGTCAGGGATATCATTGAGCCCGGTGTGCAACGCCTCATGGATAGTCGCTACTTTACCGAGCTGCGCGCAGGAAAACTCTCGCTTCGGAGGCTTCAAGGTTGGTCCATCCAACATTATCTGCACAACAAAGCGATTCTCAAGTCTTTTGCACTCGGCATGGTTAAGAACGCTCATGACCCAGACATGTTCGATTATTACACCTATCAGTTCAATGAAGAGCAGTCGCATCCCGACCTGGCGAAGAAATTCGGGCTCGCACTCGGGCTCAAAGGAGAAGACTTTGCCGACGCGACCCAAATCTTCGAATGCCAAATTCATTCCGCGCGGACGATTTACAACACGCTATTGGGGGGCGGACCGCTAAGCCGCGCATCGGCTTTGACCAGCGAAAGCATGGTTTGCCGCTACTCTGAGGAATTCAACACCTATCTGCGCCGGAACTATGGCTTGAGCGACGACGCGCTCACGTTTTTCACGGTGCACATGGTGGCCGACAAAGACCACACCGCCCAGTCTGCGGAGCGGATCGCGCGTGCTGTTAAATCGCCCCGCGACGAGCGCGTGGTGCGGGAGCACGCGCAATACATGGTGCGGATCAAACTGGGCAAGTTCGACGGCATCTACCGCGAATACGCCTGAAACCGAGTGCGCCGCTTACAGGCAGCGGACGATCAGCCTCTTCGGATGTCGGTCGCATCGCCCAGCATGTTCAATGAATTCGATAAGCTCGATGTACAAGGAAATGTTTCGCAGGCTGATCGGCGCGCCTGGACAGAGCCGCGCCGCAAAAACCGTGGAGGTTTTCGGCTGGCTGATTTTAATCGAAGGTTCGGCGGTGCTTCTGTTTCCTCACTTCGCCGCAGCGCTACTGCATCTTCCGGCACTCGGCGACCAAGGAGAAAACTATTTCCGGTTGGTCGGTTTGCTGGTCAGCGGTCTCGGCATGCTCTACGTGGCCAGCGGGCGTTTTAACGCTGAGGGATTCGTTTTTGCCTCGCTGCTCGACCGACCCCTGGTGCCTTTTGCCATGGCGATTCTCTGGACCTTGGATATTATCCCATGGCCCCTCGCGTTGGTATTTTCAATACAGGATTTTGGCAGCTTTCTCTGGACGCTATTCACCTGGCGCGCCGAGCACTGGGCGAGACAATCTTAAAGATGAGGATGAATATGAGCAATGCCATCATCGGCTTCATCGGTCTCGGCATAATGGGCAAACCCATGGCGCGAAATCTTCTGAAGGCGGGCCATTCTCTCGTCGTGCACAATCGCAGCCGCGCTGCGGTGGATGAATTAAGCAAAGAAGGCGCACAGGTCGCAACGAGTTCGGCGGGAGTTGCGGCCCAGAGTGAAGTGGTTATTACGATGTTGCCCGACTCGCCAGATGTGGAATTGGTTTATGCCGGTGCGCAAGGCGTCTTTGCGGGCGTTAAGTCGGGAATGTTGCTGATCGATATGTCCAGCATATCGCCTGTGGTTACGCGCACGCTCGTGGCTCAAGCAGAGCAAAGGGGATGCGACATGCTCGATGCCCCGGTGAGCGGCGGTGAGGCCGGCGCGATCAGCGCGACACTTTCCATCATGATCGGCGGCAATGCGCCGGCCGTCGAGCGGGCGATGCCCCTCTTTCAGACTTTAGGCAAAAATATCGTCCACGTCGGCGGTGCCGGCGCCGGGCAAGTCACCAAAGCCGCCAATCAGATGGTCGTTGGAACAACGATAGCGATTGTGAGCGAGGCGCTGGTGCTGGCGGCCAAAGCGGGGGTCGACCCGGCAAAGGTCCGGCAAGCGTTACTGGGTGGCTTCGCGCAATCGAAGATCCTCGAGGCGCACGGTCAAAAAATGCTGGAGCGCAATTTTAAGCCCGGCTTTCGCATCCGGCTGCACGACAAAGACATGAAGATCGCTCTTACGGCCGGCTCCGAGTACGGTGTGCCGCTCATGGTCACGAGCCAAGTGGCCCAAATTATGACGGCCATGAAATCCATGGGCAATGGAGAATTGGATCATTCGGGAATAGTGAAGTTTGTTGAGGAGTTGGCGAAAATCGAGCTGCCACAGCAAAAATAGCTATTGCTGTGCATCGCAGTCCTTGAGAGTTTTTCGAGAGTTTTTCGCAACTTGCGCAAATTTTCGGCGGCTCTTCCTTCGGGGTATCGAGGCTAACGGTGTTTCAAGAACCGAAAACGTAGGGGGGTGAGGCGCACAGCGCCGAAACCCACCGCTTAGAACGATGGGTTTCGCCAGTAAAAAACCTCAGGTGATCTGCACCGATCCAATTTGTCGGGGATCCCCACTGATTATTTCTGTTGGCCCCTCCCGATCGCGAACGAAGCGGGCCATCGAAACACTAGATACAACAATGGGTAGCCGAAGCAAAACGTGAATTCGGACCCTAAATGAAACTGGGGACTAAAAATATACGATTGTTGTCGTCTTGTATGAAAATTTTACCGGTCTTCAAGCATAGCGTTTTGTGGCCCTCGATAGCCGAGACCTGCGGCGGCATCGGCCCTTCTTGGAAAGTGTCGGCGAGACTCTGTTTGTCAACCGGACCGTTCTCTAGATGAATTCTAATCCGCATTGGATGCACAGCTCCACAT
>JBGPIK010000090.1:0-18754 GCA_041484845.1 Binatia bacterium
AGCTGAAACTCACGGGATTCCTGTGGCTGCTCCGGAAAAAATTCGTGACCCGGCTTTTTTAAAAACGCTCCAGGAGTGGAAGCCTCAACTGATCGTCGTCGTCGCATACGGCCGGATCCTTCCGGCGAGCATTCTTCGGCTAGCACCATACGGATGCTTGAATGTTCACTATTCGCTATTGCCCAAGTATCGCGGCGCTGCGCCCGCGGCTTGGACGATTATTAACGGCGAACCAAGGGGCGGTGTCACAACCATGCAACTTGTTGAAAAAATGGATGCCGGACCCATTTATCTCCAAGAGGAAGTTGCGCTCGCGGCGGATGAAACCACCGGCTCGTTACAGGCTAAGCTTACACCCGTCGGCGCCTGTTTGCTGCTGGAAACGATTGGAAAAATTAAAGAAGAGTCTATCGCACCGCGCGCGCAGGATGATACTCAGGTCACTTTCGCCCCGCTAATTAAAAAAGAGGATGGGCTGATCGATTGGACGCGAGCCGCGACTGAAATTGAACGGCGCGTACGCGGCTTCAATCCCTGGCCATCGGCATACACTTACATTCGGGGTAAACTGCTGAAAGTGCACCGCGCCGCGGTTGTGGCTGAGGCTCAGATGGCGGGCAGCCCGGGCGAAGTCATTAGAGCTGATAGCCACGGATTCTGGGTGGCCAGTGGCTCCGGCGCGCTTAGCCTTGAAGAAGTGCAATTGGAGAACAAGAACCGCCTCTCCGGGATAGAGTTCCTAAGAGGAGCAAGGATTCAAAGCGGTGACCGCCTCTAGTGAGGGCACAGACAAAAGCGTTCGTCAGCTCGCAAGCGAAATTTTGCTCAAAGTCGATACGCGAAGAGCTTACGCCGATTTGCTGCTTGATCACGCTTTTAAGAGCACAGCCCTCGGCGAGCGTGACCGCGCATTGCTCACCGAAATCACTTATGGAACGCTGCGGTGGCGCGGTACAATCGATGCCCATTTGAATCGCCAGCTTCGTCGTCCGCTCGCCGACGCCGATCCATTCCTCAAAAACCTGCTGCGCATAACTCTGTACCAGCTGCTTTTTCTCGATAGAGTTCCTCCCTATGCCGCGGTCAATGAAGCCGTGGAATTGGCAAAAGCCCGAAGCGGAGTCAGAGAAGGACGGTTTGTCAATGGAGTTCTCCGCAATTTTTTGAGATCCAACGGCGGAGCGGTGGAATCTCAACTCGCCGATGGTTCAATATCGGCAATGGCGATTAAGGATTCCCATCCCGAATGGCTGGTGCGGCGCTGGGTTGAACAGTTTGGCCGGAAAAATGCGGCGGCGCTCATGCGCGCCAATAATGAAAAACCGCCCCTTGCCTTGCGCGTAAATCTCCGCCGGACGAGCAGGAAAGCCGTGCTAGATCAGCTGCGGGAGAACGGTATTTCAGCTGAACCGACTCCGCGGTCACCCCAAGGTATAATCATAAACTCGGGCGGCGTTCTGGAGCGTATTGTCGGTTTCCGGGAAGGTCTCTTTCAGGTTCAAAGTGAGGCGTCGCAACTGATCGTATATTTATTAGCGCCACGTCCCGGCGAGCGCATTCTAGACGCCTGCGCCGCGCCCGGCGGCAAGACCACACATATCGCCGAATTGATGGAAGATTCGGGCGAGCTTGTTGCAACCGATAAGTCGGCGAAAGGCATAGACAAAATTCGCGAGAACCTCACTAGGCTCGGGCTCACATCCGTTTGTACTTTACGGACCGATGTAAGTCATGAATTGAGCGTTTCTTACCATAATCCCTATGACCGTATTTTGGTCGATGCGCCGTGTAGCGGCTTCGGCACGCTTCGATCTCATCCGGAAATCAAATGGCAGCGAGACGAAAGTGACATCAGACGACTCAGCCGGTTGCAGGCGACAATCCTCAGCCGAGTCGCTCCTCTCGTAAAGCCGGGTGGTGTTCTAGTTTATTCAACGTGTACTCTGATAAGGGAGGAAAATGAGCAAGTCGTGCAAAATTTTCTCCTAACGCACCAGCAGTTTGAATTGCAGAATGCTGCAAGTTATCTTCCTCCCACCGCCAAGTCCATGGTGCATGAAAACCATTTTTTGGCCCTACCGCACCGCGATAACACCGACGGGTTCTTTGCCGCTCGCATGAGAAAGGTTGCGTGAATGAGACCCATCAAAGTCGCTCCTTCAATTCTGTCCGCCGATTTTAGCCGCCTTAAGGAAGAAATCGAGGCCGTCGAAGCCGCTGGCGCCGACTGGCTCCACGTTGATGTGATGGATGGCCACTTCGTGCCGAACATCACAATCGGACCCGTGGTCGTAGAGTGGGTACGAAAGGTAACGCGCATACCGGTGGATGTTCATCTCATGATCACCGATCCTGATAAATACGCCCCTGAATTCGTCAAAGCCGGCGCCGACTGGATTTCGGTCCACCCCGATACCTGCGAGAACCCAAACCTAACATTGGAAAAGATACGCAAACTGGGCGCAAGGGCGTCAATCGCAGTGAATCCCGATGTCCCCGTAACAAAGGTTGAGGGCTGCTTAGCCGCAGTGGACATGGTGCTGATGATGACGGTCTTTCCCGGTTTCGGTGGGCAGCCCTTTATTCCCGAGGTCTTGTCCAAGATTAAAGAGGTTAGAGAAATCATCGATCAGCGAAAGCCCGGTGTCCTCCTGGAAGCCGACGGCGGCATTAAGGCCGATAATATTCATCGCGTCGTCGAAGCCGGTGCCGATGTGATTGTCTCGGGGTCCGGGATCTTCAAGACCCCGAGCTATTCGGAAACGATTAAGCAAATGCGCGAGGCGGCAAGGCTATTTTAACGCCTGTTGTTTTCTCCCCTCGGTGTGTTACGTTTACCGAGTCGGGGCGTGGCTCAGCATGGTAGAGCGCACGGTTCGGGACCGTGAAGTCGGTGGTTCAAATCCACTCGCCCCGACCATTTACTTCCACCTACATTTTCAACTACTTCGGCCATCGTGTCATCGGTCCCTTCGCGTAGGGTTTCGGAAAAGGTTTCGGTTTTTGCCCCGAAAAGGCGCTCTAACTGCTCTCTCGAATCGCTGTTGATATAGCGCCCATAGTGCTTCTCGATCATCGCCACCGACGTCCCGCAATACTCAGCCAACCACTTGATGTTAAGCCCTTGGGATAATCCAATCGAAATGAAAGTGTGGCGCGTCGCGTAGAATTTTCTTGGCCTCACGTTGCAAGCCCTCAGCGCCCTGTACCAATATTTCTTTCGCCATTTATCCTCGTTTATAGGCCGTCCTTCGCTGTTCTTGAATACGAAGTCCGTCTCAGTAACGTGCAAGGGCTTAATAGCCCTCAGCGCCTCAATGACGGGTATTCCCAGCGCAATCACCCGCTCGCTTGCCGTCGTTTTTGTCGGGCCGTCCTCGCCCATGTAGTGCGACTTGCTGATTGACAAACTACCGGCTTTCAAGTCGATGTCGCCCCATCTAAGCGCTATGATCTCGCTTTGCCTCGCGCCAGTTCCAAACAGGGTTGCAACGAAGGGATAATAGAAACCGTGTTTCGCTCGGAACTGATTCAAGATAATGTCGCGCTCTTCCGCCGTGAAAGGATCGGGTTTCGGTGTCGCTAGACGCTGCCACTTCAGGTTGGCGAAATGATCCACTAATCCAAGGTTAGTTTTTTCCGCCCGCGCATCTCGCATCATGGCCCGGAAAGTCCCGTCGATGATGTTCCGGCAAGACTTCAAGCTAAGGCCGCCCACTTGATTGAGACTCGCCCGGAAAACGTCAAGCGCCGTCAAATCGACTTCGACAAGGCGCTTAGTCTCAAAGTTCGGCAAGATATATCGGCGGAACTGCCGAACGTAATCATGGTGAAGCCCTGGGCGCACAAAAGGCGGTTTCCTGCGCTCTATCCAGTCCCGGTAATACTCGCCAACGGTTAGGCTCTTATCATCGGCCTGCGCGTCGCTCTTCGGCCTGAAGTCATCGGCCCGGTTCCCTTCGGGAAACCACGTCAGATAGTTGAACGTCCCGGCTTCCATCGCTTCCGACATTCTCAGCGCGTCCGCTTCCGCCTTAAGCCGGTTCCTCGGTGTATCCTTCCACCGCGTCCCTTCCCACGACTCCCGCCCGTCCCAATATAGCCGGAAAGCCAAAAAGCCGTGACGGTTCACTTTTACCTTGCAAGCCATTACCGTTTCTTCTTTCCCTGGCTTCGCTCCGCAACGTACTTCAAAGCCAGCTCGGCAATCTTAGGTATTGGGGTCTCGCCAGTTTCCCACCGCGTCAAGCTGCGAATCGTAACGTCGATCTCTCTCGATAGACTCGCTTGCGTGTGCCCGATGGTTTCGCGAAGTTTCTTGAATTCAATCCCGGTCACGTTACTTTTATAGACGCATTGTCCACTAACGTCAAGTCCCATCGAGCAGCTTCGTAAAAGCGTACCCGTGATCGCAAAAGGAAGGGCGATGGCCGTTTCGTCCATAAGCCGCATTTGACAGGCGCCGACTGATCGCATAGGCTTTTGATCATGCACCGAATCGAAGTCAAAGCCGAATGGGACGCAGAGGCCAAGGTTTGGGTGGCCACTAGCGACGATCTACCCGGCCTTGTAACCGAGGCCGAGACCGTCGAAGCGCTCCAGCGAAAACTTGCAATCATGATTCCCGAACTGCTCGAAGCCAACGGCACTCTCGACGCGGAAGTCCATGAGATTCCGCTGAACCTGATCGCTCATCGGGAAGCGATGATTTCGCTTCGTGGCTGATGGGCGACTTTTCCCCCGACGTAAAGAAAATCCTCAAAGCCCACGGTTGTTACTGGGTTCGCAGCGGCAAAGGCGACCATGAGATTTGGTACAGCCCACTCACCAAGCGGCATGTCACCGTCGACGGCAAAATCTTGTCGCGCCACACCGCCAACGCAATCCTGAAGCAAGCCGGCTTGGAAAAACAGTTCTAACCTCGGTAAATCTCTATTCAGCATAAGACGTTCTAAGTTTGTACCCGCGCGCCATCGGGATTGCATCGTCGCTTCCTGTTTCCGGCTCTTGGGCTTGCTCCAACCACGCAACCACGGCGGACCACTTGAAACGCGGCCCCATGCCCGGCGGGCTAAAATAATGGACGCCCTTACGGAAGGCGCCCGAATGCATCTTGTTTTTGATAGTCTTTCGCGCAAGCTTCAACCGCGTGGCGACTTCAGAGATTGTTAGATACTCTTCACTCATCCCTTAAAGATCGCCTCAACCATGCCGGCCCAGCCGTCGCGACTTCCAGCGCCGAAGCATTGCTAAGTTTTCCGCAACTCGATCCGGTGAAAGCTCAATCCCAAACAACCGGCGCCACACCTCGCAGATTCGCGCCACCTCGCCCGGCTCGGCTTCGGTTAGGACGGCGACGGCGAGGCGCTCAACCGGTTGAATGTCGGCAGCTCTTTCGCCCGGCGCGCTACCGTCACGAAGAACGGCCAAGGCTCGTTTTACTATTTCGCTTTGTTGCATCTCCCCTTATGCTCCGCTTTCAAACCGTCCGAACCGTCCGGCGCCCCACTCCCATGCGGGTTTGCGCCTCTTTTCACAACCGTCCAAAAAGTCCTTTTCGGACACTTCATAAATCAAGCTCAAGTCCGCGCCCAGCTCGGCTCTCGGACACTTCGGACGGTTTGGAATCAACAGTAGACGGCATGTAACGTGAACGAGTGTCTTCAATCCACTCTATTGTGATCGAATACCCGCGCTCCGTCCTTGTCAGATTATGGCGAGGCACTAGGCCGTATTTCCCGCAAAAGGTAGCAAGGCCCTTTGTCGATTTGAGCCAGTGCAATCCCTCTGTCGCAACGGCCCTTTTAAGCAAGTCGTTATTGGACACAAACGTCTCATCAGCGTCGCCTAATATAGCCGCTGCTATCTCTATAAGCGCCGTCAACGCGTCGCTTCTATCCGCGTCCGATCGATGCCCGGCCATGTCTTGCAGGATCTCGCTTAGATCCGGCCATACGCGTTGTGCCCCGTTGCTCAATTCAGTGTCCGCAACCAGGGCAATAGCTATCAACGGCTCCGAAATGTCTTGGAATCTATCGTCCAAGCCCTTAATCGCCTCAACGTCGCCTAATGCGTCGTACACTGATTGAATGTCTTGGCTTCGCGCCTCGGCCCACGCAGTCAATGCTGACCGCAAATCCTCTAAGTCCTTGCCCTGGCGTCGAAGGTTAAAACGCTCGACGCGCTCGCTCGCGGCCTTTCGCGTCATAAGGATTTTGAACGATCTATCTTCGATGGTGTCCGGCAAGCCCTTAATGGACGCAAAAGCTTTAGGGCAATAACACTCAAAGAAACCCACGTCCCATTCGCCCTCTATTTTAAGGCATCGCGCAACCTTGGCCCCGGCCTGATAACCGGTATTGAGAAGCTGAATCACGCCCTGATAGGCTTCCTTGTCTTCGCCCTTAAGATTTTCCAGCTCATCTAAGATTAAAGTTTGCTGCTTGTTGGCTAGTCTGAAAATCGTTGCAACGTTGACGTTGCTCAATCGTGGCGTGGCGTTGCTGGTAAGTTTTTCGAGAATTTCTAAAAGCCTGCTCTTGCCGGATCTCTTCTCGGCGCTGTTGGCCCATAGGTAGCCGAAGACGGCGAAGCTTTGGTAGATGTAGGTGCCCAAGATCCACACGGCAATCAGTAGTGCCGAACGTCGATTCTTGAAGAATAAGTGCCGCGTCAACAGATTACGTATTTCGAAAATTAGATCCGCTGTCCGTGGCACCGGCGGGTAAAGATCAATCGGCGCCGCGCCGGCTATCGCTTGCTCAAGTGTCGCCGTGAATTGCGCTTTGTCCCTGGACGTAAGCCATAAAGCGCGCGGATCTTTCTCCGGTAACGTGACGGCCTTGACGATGCCCTGATACTTTTCAGCCTTCAATGCCGCCGTGATAGTTGCGACAAACTTTTCGGCCGCTTCACCCGGCTCTTGAATGACGATAATTTCCGCGAATGGTAACAGGGACGTGGCAAATTCTTTTTTGAAATTACCCGCGCCCGGCACACCTAACGCCGGCACGTCACAGAATGTTAGGACGTGGGTGTCGCTTTCGCCCTCGACGACGACTAGGCGCCTTTGCTCTGTCCTAAGCCGCCATAGGCCATAGAGAATAGGTGTGTCACCCTTGCGCCATGAAAATCGGCCGTCTTTAGTCTTGCCCTTTTCCAATGCGTGCCGGGTACGGATCGCGACGACGCTCCCGGCCTCATCTCTGTACGGCATTTCAAAGCCGCGCTCGGCGTCTGATAGCTCGAAGCGCTCTTCGAGAAACTTAGCGGGTAACGCGCAAAAGTCGGCATACTGCGCGACGGTAAGAGGCTTTGCTTTTCGCGTGGGCTTGCGACTCTCTTTAACTTCGATGCCGTATCGCCCGGCAAGATTCTTTGCCGCTGATAGCGCGTCCGATTCAATCCCGGCCTTAAGCAACAAGTCGATGCTGCTCCCGCCGCCAGCGCAAGCCCCGAAACAATGCCACCTATTTTTTTCTAGGTAGACGTGAAAGCTCGCCGTGTTTTCATCGTGAAACGGACAACGCCCGGTTGCGTCATGTCCGGCGCGCTTTAGATCCAAGCTCGGGAAATAGTCTCGAAGGACTGACTCAATCGGAATTTCTTTGACGCGCTCGAAAAGCTCGCTACTCATTCCTCAAATCCCTCGCGAATGAATCTCAAGGCGTCCAGGATGCGTTTCTCGTCGGCGTCGTTGTCTGTGACAGGAAAGATTTTAAGCTCGCCGTCCACGATTTCGACCACGGCGCGCAGGCGTGGCTTGCTTTCAATCTGTGGCGGGATTAGGGTTTGCATATCGTTTTTCCTTTCGCCCTGCGTTTCAGGTGGGTAACCAAGCGCAGGGCTTTTTATTCACACTGCGCCGTTTAGGCGGGCTTGTTTTTGCTCAGCGACGCTTGTTGAATTTCCTGCGCTAGTTTCTTCACGTCTTCCATACGAAACAACCTCATGCCTCGCCGTGTGCGCAACGTGGGCAGCCGACCGCTCCGGTCATACTGGCGAACCGTTTTCGCGCATCGGTTCAAGATGCGCCCCGCCTCTGTGATAGAAAGTAACTCGTCTTCGTCCATAGACACCTCCCGTTAACTATCTTCTAGCTGTATAACGTGATATCCTCTTGTAACGTAGCTTACAATAAAGTACCGTTACATTCATTAGCCGATGGGGTAAACAATGCCCGTTACACAGAAGAAGAAGACAGGCAAGAGGAAGAAAAAAAAGAAAAAGGTGATAAGGCGCGCGCGAACAAAGAACGGCCAGGCTTTGATCGTAGACTTGGCCCACTTTCTCAATCTCGATTTAACCACGTGCGATATTCAGAAGCGCTGGCACTACTTCCAGTCGTGGCCAAGGCTAGGAATACCAAGAGGCATAACCGACGTCGACCGGAAACGCTACGCTGAATTGAAGTTGCTTGTCAGCATCTTAGAAGAGAAAGATATTCAACCCGGTGACCCAAGGTTGATAGAGAACCTTCAAAATCTCCAAGACGAAATCAAAACAGCTTTTAAACCGATTCTTCGCACTTCGCTAAACGCGAAAGAACGCGACGAAATAAACTATGGGGTACGTCGCGGAATGGAAAGCATAATGGGTCGGCTTAACTGGTGTACCTTTAGCCCTAAGTGGGCTCTATATGCCGAGAACGTCGACGACAATACTAATTCACTAGAGGGATGGCATTGCACCTATGACCCTGAACGGTCCAATGACATTGCGCCGGTTGACGGCAGAATCTTGTCACAAGAAAGAGTGCTCCACTTGGGCGACTACCGCTTTGTTGTTAAAGAGGTTTCCCCACGCCCCAAGTCGATTGCGGATAGACTTTATTGGTTCGTCGGTCAGACGTTGATTCGCGCCTTGATCTCTAGGCTAAAAACATGCGTGGAATGCGGGAAATACTTTTCAGCCTATGATTCCAAACAAGTCGTCTGTGGTAACGAGTGCCGCAAACAGCATAACCGCAAAGGGACCGCTGAAAGAGTTAGAAGGTCCCGTGCGTTGAGAAAGCGAAGGTTACAACCGACCTAAGCGGTCGCTGTACCGGCTTGAGTTGTTACGTCGGCGACGGTCTAGCGCCCTTTATGACATAAGAAAATGCACCACCGATCACTGCTGTTATCACGACGTGAACAGCGCCCTTTAGCCAGTTGAGGAAGGATAAACCAAAGAACGGAATGTTTACGAGTCCACCGAGAAGCCACGTTAGAACAACGACGAAAACAAGTTGGCGCCAACGATTATTGGGCGACAAACACGCAACTATGGTGAACCCAACCGTTGAAAGCACAAGCGATAAAAGAGCCACCATGGATGAATGTTCTGGCGTGCCATACTTTCCTGGCATCGCTAAGCTCGTATAAAAACCGGCGATTGCGCTAAGGGCAAAAATAATCAAAACGTCCCGCACAACTTCCTTCGCCGAAAGTTTCTTAATGGGTGTCATTGTGTTCGCCCCGCGGTACCTCTGCGCCACGATTCGAGAATCCAGAACCCGAGAAATATTAAAAGAACGGCAACAACCCCGAGCAGTACTGGAAACAGAAACATCGACAGGCCGAGGCTTATATCATCTTTTCTGGCGGCTCAAGCGTGTTTTTATCTCACGCCGCCTCATTGAAAACGACTTCCTACCTCGCGGTCGGTTTGGAACCCTTGATGAGATAAGACAAAGCACCACCGACCGCTGCTGGTACCGCGATGTAACCACCACCTCCCCCAAACCAGTCGAGGGCGGATATAGAAAAGACTCCAATGTACCCGATTCCGGTAAGAAGCCACGCCGAAACGCCGACGAAAACAATTTGACGCCAGCGATTATTGGGCGACAGGCACCCAACCACGGTGAAACCAGCCGCCGAAAGCGGAAGCGACAAAAGCATCACGACAGCAAGGTAATCAGGCGTTCCGAACTTCTCTGGCGTTGCTAAACTTGCAAACAAGCCGGCGATAAGACTAAGGGCACAAATAATGCAAACGTCCCGTCCAATAGTTCTGGCCGAAAATGTTTTCAGGGTGGTAGCCGAAAGTGTTTTCAGGGCGGTAAAGGCGTGCGCGCCCCGCCTACGCCTCGCTTCAAGAGTCCAGAACCCGAGAAATATTAAAAGAAACGATATAAGCCCGCTTCCATAAAACGCTGGGCCACCCAAACCCGATATGATTCCGCTGATCACGCCCATGATGGCAGCGAAAACGTACATGAGTAGCGTGTCAAGCGCGACTGCTTTGAGAAAAGGAAGGCCTTGTTTTTGCCACTGCGAGATTGCGATTAAGTAAGCGAGTGCAAGACTGCTTGCGAGCAAAAGGTATCCTGGCACTAACTCAACTTCGCCATAGAGGAAGATGAGAGCAAAAGGCCCGGCGGCGCAAAGTGCCCCTAAAAGGCCTCGCCCGAACCGTTGTAAGGCGACAACTTCACGGCTCGGTGGTTCCGCACTGGCGTTTTTTCTTTCGTCTTTCATTCACGCGCTCTTTTGCGGCCTGTATATCCCAACGGCGTGCCAGTAAGCAATGCGTAGAGTCCGCGAGCGGCCCGCATTTCTCACGACGTAAACCCAAACACATTTGCGCCGATTGACACACCGAAGATGCAAGAGTAAAGCGGCCTTAGACTGACATCTGAGGAGATAGGCTGACGGGCATTTGCCGCCGCGTAGTGCGGGTCACTTACTAGTTGTATTTCCTGCGTCAAACTTTTTTAACGTGAATTTCTCATGTGGATTAATGAGCATCCATACTTTTTCTTGTACGCGCTCGGTTGCATACTAGTCATCATTTTGACTTTATTAAAAATAATCCTCTTTGGGGCTGTTGATTGGTTAACGAAAGCCAATATCCTAAATAAGAACCTGAAAAAACTACTCCCGCCCGACGAGAAAACTTTTAGTGACAAGGCGACTTTATTTGTCAGCTTGTGGGCCTTAGAAGTGGCACTTTCATGGATCAATGTGATGGTTGTGCTGTGGCAAATTATAACGGGGTTGATTCGGACCGCAAGAGACGTTTTTTCATCCGCGCCTGAAGCGATTAAGTTGCTCAGATTCCCACTTAGGAATAATCCAAATATGTCCCGAGAATCCGTATGGGCTTATGTGCTTGCGCTTCAAATGAGAGGTGGCGAGAAACAGCCGGGCGAATCGGAGCTTCTCTTCGCGCTTAATGAACTGTTCCATTATTACCCGTCATTTGATCGTATAGCTGCTCTAAAACAATTAGAGCGTTTGAATGTTATGGACACTGATGTGATTTCCGCTACCGTAGGTCGCTTGTCATCTTCGCAAGGGGAAATATAACAATACAATCAACCTCAGGATTGACCGTTGGCCAAGTTAGTCAATAGCGACCGGCTTAACTGCTCAGCCAACGCGTCAAGGTTCTCGATTTCCGAGCGCGTGTTTACCTGAAGGCCCGGGACTGCCTCGCCATTCAGCCGTAATGCTTTATCCGTGGCGATGGCCGCTCCCATTAGACTTTGGGCATAGCTCGCCGCGGGAAGCTCTCTCTCGGCCTGTTCCAGCGATTTTTTGGCGATCTCCGAATAAGCGAGTTGAAGCTCCCGCTTCACGCCAGCGGCGTATTTGAAATACTCGCCGTCCTCTCGTAGCGCGGCCCACCTTGGAGAATTGCCGCTCAAAATATCGCGCACAGTGGACGACGGCATATTAAGGCGCTTTCCGATTTCCAGGCTCGTGGCTCCCTCAAGCTCGCTCATTGCGATTGCTTGGATTACCTTTTGTTTAGGTGTTCGTCGTGCGCCCATGTAGCGAATGCTCTTTTTGTAACTGACGGTGTTTGCCGGAAACGGGTTTGTACACGCCATGCACGCAATTCACGTTCTTGTTATCCCTTTTTGTTTTTGCGCCGCGTGACCACGGGACTCCTACCGCTACACCCAGGTGCCGGGTCGTGCCAGGGTAGGGCGCCGGGGCCACGTCCAACCGAAACGGTTTCGGTTTTTGCGGGTTTTGATGGGCGAAACCTGGGACTTTTCGGGATAGGCAGCGAAGCGCCAAAAACGGAAAAAGCGCCGCAACCACTTAGGGTTACAGGCGCTTTCACTCGTTGCCCTTTTTCTTATTGGTGGGGTTCAAATCCACTCGCCCCGACCATTTCTTTTCTCTGTCAAAAATAAGCTATAATTAATTTGCGCATTGTCGGATCGCCGTGATCCGTTCGGCCGGCGTCGGATGAGAATAATGGTAGGCGGAATACCATGGGTGCGGTGTCAAATTGGATAAATTTTTGACGGTCAATTTGATGAGCGCCTCTTCCATCGGCTTGCCATCGTGTAGAGTAATTGCGGCGAAGCGATCAGCTTCATACTCATGTTTGCGCGACAAGAGATTCATCAGCGGGCCTAAGTAAAATGTGAATGGACTCGATACCAAAGTAAAAAGCACGAGCGCGCCCTGATTGGATGGGCTCTTCAGACCGAAGGCGAAAAAGAACGGCTTGTAATCGACCAGCAGGCTTAGAACAAACAATCCCAAGAATAGAAATACCGTCTGAATGACTAACATCCGGCGGATGTGTTTCATCTTGTAGTGGCCCATTTCGTGCGCTAGCACCGCTAGCCCCTGATCAATCGTCATTTGATCAATCAGAGTATCGAACAACACGATGCGCTTGGCTCTTCCAATGCCGGTGAAATACGCGTTGGAGTGGGCCGAGCGTCGTGATCCGTCCATGGAGAATATTCCACTGGTTTTGAAGCCGACTTGCTGCGCCAGCGCCAATATGCGACTGCGCAGTTCGCCTTCCTTCAGCGGCTCAAACTTATTGAACAGCGGCGCAATCAGCGCCGGATAAATGGTAACGAGGAGCAATTGGAACCCGGAAATGAACACAAACGCCCAGAGCCACCAATGACGACCGGTCTTCTCCATTAGCCAAAATACGACGTAGAGAAAAGGCGCCCCGATCAGCAGGCCGAGTAAAAGACCTTTCAGTTTGTCGGCAATGTAGAGGTTTGCTGTCGTTTTGTTAAAACCAAAACGCGCTTCAAGTCCGAAAGTTGCGTAAACATCCGTAGGCAGGCTGGCCAACAAGAAGACGAATCCGACGGCGAAACACAAAATTATTCCCGAAGCGTAAGGGAGAGGCAATAGCCACTTTGCCAACCCATCGGAGCGCCGGTTGAGAAAAGGCAGCAAGCCGCTAAACAAAATAATGAGCATGACCATGCGGCTGTAGGGTTCCGCCCAGCGCTGGAACTGTCCCTTGGCAATCGTGTATTGGACTGATTTTTCATACTCGGCTGGACTGATTTTACCTTGAAAAAAATCGGGGATTTTCTTTTCCCGCCAATGAGCCCCAACGTACTCTAAGTTTCGCTCGTTGAGAACGAACTCAATGACGAACTCCAACACAAATAAGGCAAGGAACGCACCAATAATGAGTTGTTCCATTGTCAGGAGCATGGATAACGGCAAGAACCGGCGGGGTCAAAACGAGAGATAGTCCATTAGGAAGTAAGCGGACTGTAGGTAAACACGGGCTTGCCTTCGTTCTCATCGACTTCAACTTTGCCGCCGTTCTGCAGTTTGCCGAAGAGGATTTCCTCTGCCAACACCCTTTTGATTTCGTTTTGAATCAAACGTGCCATAGGCCGCGCTCCAAACGCCGGGTCATAGCCTCTTTCCGCAAACCATCGCCGAGCCTTTACGGTAAGCTGCAAAAACACTTTTTTTTCATTGAGCTGCTGGTCAAGTTCCATGATGAATTTGTCGACCACCCGTTCGACGTTTTCCATGCTCAGCGCATTGAACACGACCATGGCATCAAGGCGGTTGCGAAACTCTGGGCTAAACATCTTCTCGATGGCTTCTTTGCCCTTGCCGGCATTGGAATGGGCGCCAAACCCTAATGGCGCTCCGCTCATTTCACGGGCGCCGGCATTAGTCGTCATAACCAAAATAATGTTACGAAAGTCAGCTTTCTTGCCATTATTGTCCGTAAGCGTCGCATGGTCCATCACCTGGAGCAGGATATTAAATAGGTCCGGGTGAGCCTTTTCAATTTCGTCGAGCAACAAGACGGCATGCGGATTCCTGTTGATCGCGTCCGTTAGTAAACCGCCTTGATCGAAGCCCACATACCCGGGCGGGGCGCCAATCAGACGCGATACTGTGTGCTTTTCCATATATTCGCTCATATCGAAGCGAATAAACTCGACCCCCATATTGTGCGCCAACTGCTTCGCCATCTCGGTTTTGCCTACACCGGTCGGGCCGGAGAAGAGAAAACAACCAATGGGTTTCTCTGGGTGACCCAAACCGGAACGGGAGAGCTTGATCGTTCCGGCAAGCATTTCGATGGCGGCATCTTGACCGAACACGACGAGTTTAAGGTCGCGCTCGAGATTCTGTAATTGCTCCTTATCTGAGGTTGAGACGCTGCGCGGGGGAATTTTGGCCATCTTGGCGACGATTTTCTCAATGTCTTTCGTGCCGATTGTTTTCTTGCGTTTCTCCGGCGGTTGAATCTTCACGGCCGCGCCCACCTCGTCGATCACGTCAATGGCTTTATCCGGCAAGCAGCGGTCATTAATGTGCTTGGCGGAAAGCTGCACCGCTGCGCGAATCGCGTTAGTGGTATACTGAACGCCGTGGTGCTTCTCATAATGAGGCTTCAGACCTTCCAGGATTTTGTAGGCTTCTTCTTGGCTAGGCTCCGGAATTTCGATTTTTTGAAAACGACGCGCCAGGGCGCGGTCACGCTCAAAGTAACTCTTATAGTCATGATAGGTTGTGGACCCGATACACTTGAGCTCGCCGGATGCCAAGGCGGGCTTCAATATATTTGAAGCATCCATCGAACCACCACTGGTAGCGCCGGCGCCCACGATGGTGTGAATTTCGTCGATAAAAAGAATGGTATTCGGCTGTTTTTTAAGATCCGCCAACACTCCCTTCAAACGAGCTTCGAAATCGCCGCGAAACTTCGTCCCGGCAAGTAAAGCTCCCATATCAAGAGCATAAATAACCGCATTCTTGAGCACGTCGGGGACTTCGCCGCAGTGAATCTTTAACGCCAAACCTTCGGCAAGTGCGGTTTTGCCGACGCCGGGATCACCGACGTAAATTGGATTATTTTTGCGCCGCCGGCATAATATATGAATCGTCCGCTCAATCTCGTCGTGTCGACCGATCAAGGGATCAATACTTCCTTGAGCCGCCTTTTCGATCAGGTTAACCGCAAACGCCTCCAAGGGATGGATCCGTTGCGCTGGCTTTTCCTCATCGCTCTGCTCATCATCACTTTGCGGCCATTCCCCTGTATTGGCGTTCTTCGCAATACCGTGAGAAACAAAGTTAACCATGTCGAAGCGGGTCATGCCCTGCTGTTCCAACAGGTAGACCGCATAGGAGTCAGGCTCGCGGTACATGGCGATCAGCAGATTTCCTCCGTTGATCTCCTTTTTTTCAGCCGACTGAGCATGGATGACGGCTCTTTGCAGCACCCGATGAAAGCTCAGTGTCTGCTGCGGTTCCTGATTTAGACCGTCCGGTAAGACTTCCAAATGGCCTATGAAGAATTCCTCCAAAGATTTGTTGAGCCGATCAATGTCGCCCCCGCAATTAACGATCACGCCGCTGGCATCCTTGTCTTGCAACAAAGCATAGAGAAGATGCTCCAAACAAACGTATTCATGCCGCCGTCGCTTCGCTTCATTCAATGCCTTGTTTAGGGTACCTTCAAGTTCTTTGCTGATCATGCTACGCCTCTTCCATGGTACATTTCAGCGGATATTCGTGCTGTCGCGCTAAATTTTCGACCAGCGTGACCTTCGTTTCTGCGATTTCGTACGTGTACACCCCCGCCACGCCGATTCCTTTCTTGTGAACATGGAGCATGATTTGAACGGCTTCAGTATGTTCCTTATGGAAAACGTACTGCAGAACCTGCACGACGAACTCCTTGGTAGTATAATCGTCATTGTGCAGTAAAACTTTGTAGAGGGGAGGTTTTTTTAATTTTTTTTGGGTTTCGGTGACCAGTCCGTGGTCAAATTCTGTTTCCCTGCGGCTCATGGTCTTTTGGCGCCTCCCTGGGAATGAAAGTAAATCTAACATGGTAGAGTGCAGACTCGCAATCCTCCCGATGTTTTAACCACACCCTTAATTTGCTCGGCAAAAAAATGTATATTGGCAGTGGAATTTCTAGCTACGTCGGCTTTAATGAAAGCCGAGTTTATGGAGGTATGCCATGCTTTCCAACAAAGTTAGCGAGATTATGACCACCAATCTCACTACCACACCTGTTGCAACACCCATTTTTGAGGTTATGCAGAGGATGTCTGTCGAAGATATCGGCCGCATTATTGTAACCGATAATCAGGTCCCCGTGGGGATCTTTACCGAGAGAGACGTTTTGAAGCGAGTCGTTAATGCCGGCATCGATACGAGAAAAACAAGCGTCAAAGAGGTGATGACCTCACCCATACGGGCAGTGCGCGAGGAAACCCACATCGTTGAAGCCTTTGCGAAGATGTTTAAGGGCCATTACCGACACCTGATGGTCCGCGGAAAACGGGGGCGCATCGTCGGCATTGTGTCTATGCGCCGCATTCTTAAACTTGCTGTTGAGCTTGGGCAAGGGTTGAGTGAAACCACGACACTAGGCAGCCTCACGACAGCTGCTGTTAATACGGTTGAAGAGTCTTGGTCCGTATACGATACCGTTGACTTGATGGTCAAAAAGGAGGCTAGCGCTGTCGTCGTTGCTGTCAGGGGTAAACCCGAAGGGATTTTCACCGAAAGGGACGTGCTCAAACGCGTCGCCACGAAAGAAATCGACACCAAGAAAACGACCGTAAATGAAGTAATGACCGCGCCATTGCTCATAATGCCCGATACGGCGTTGATCGGCGACGCACTTGGCGAAATGTACCGGCGCGACATCAGAAACCTGCCTGTGCGTGGCCGCGATGAGAATCTTGTCGGTCTCGTATCCATGTCCGATATTTTGCAATATGCGCGAGCCTTCGATATCGATGAAAAAGTCCGGCGCACTTGGAAAGAGGTTGCCGAATATCTCGCTAACGAAGACCAGTACACACCAGGGTAATACGTTGTCTTGCAAGGGAAATATGCTAGACTGAAAAAGTTTTTAGGAAGCTTAAGGAGGTTAGATTTTGGACACGCCTGCTATTAATGATCTCAACCTATGTGTCGCCACTGAAAACGGTTCCGGCAGCGCCTCATCGAACAACGTTCTATTTAAGGCGATATTCAAAATGGGGATTCCCTGTTCGTCGAAGAATATGTTTCCGTCGAATATTCAGGGCCTGCCGACATGGTATCAGATTCGCGCCTCGGCCGAGGGTTACTTAAGTCGTAAGGACGTGATCGATGTCATGGTCATGTTCAATGACGTCACGGCCGCCAAGGATATTCATCGCGTCCGTGATGGCGGCTTGATCCTATACGATGATTCTACGCCTCTGCCTGCCCAGCTGAAACGTGAAGGCGTGCAGTATATCGGCATTCCAGCCAACAAGCTGGTAACCAAATTGGTTCCGGCTTCACCACTGCGAGCTAAGCAACGCAACATGGTCTACGTTGGCGCTCTGGCATATCTATTCGGCATCGACATGGAGGTGATCAAGGCCGTATTGGAAGACACCTTTGGGAAAAAACCTGCGGTGATCGAATCCAACCTCATTTGCATAGACTCCGGGTATCAATACCTGAAAGAAAAAGGAGCTACGCAAAATATTGCCCGGCTCGAGGTTATCCCGAACGGCAACAAGGGCAAAATCATTACGGACGGGAATAGCGTCGCGGCGCTGGGAGCAATTTATGGCGGCGCGTCTGTCATTTGTTGGTACCCGATCACGCCATCCAGTTCGCTCGCTGAGGCCCTTGAGTATTATCTTCCACGCCTGCGCAAACAAAAAGACGGTAAGCGCGCTTACGCTATCGTTCAAGCTGAAGACGAAATTGCCGCTTGCAGCATGATCGTCGGTGCCGGCTGGGCCGGCGCTCGCTCGATGACCTCTACGTCGGGGCCCGGGCTCTCGTTGATGAGTGAATCCATCGGCTTGGCCTACTACGCGGAAATCCCGTGTGTCTTCTTCATTATTCAGCGTGGCGGCCCGTCCACGGGTCTGCCGACCCGTACTCAACAGGCCGACATTTCACTCATGTACGGCGCTTCCCATGGCGATACACGTCACATCGTCTTGATTCCCCACGATATGAACTCATGTTTTGATTTCGCGCGACGGAGTTTCGATGTAGCCGACCGTTTTCAAACTCCGACTTTCGTCGCCATGGATCTCGACCTCGGCATGAATCTATGGTCTTCAGAGCCGATCAAGCTGCAGAAGGAGCCTTTTGATTTCGGTAAGCGTTTAAATGCCGAGCAACTCGAGCAGTGGTCCAAAACGGGGAAAAAGTTTCGCCGCTATTTCGATCAAGACGGCGACGGTATTCCCTATCGGACTGTGCCGGGTAATACGCACCGTTCGGCATCCTATTTTACCCGCGGTTCGGGCCACGACGCCGACGCCAAATATTCCGAAGATGAGAATGATTACAAGTACATTCTTGACCGGCTGCGCAAAAAATTTGAAACGGCGCGGAAGTACGTGCCCAAGCCGATTATCGAAAAGGAAAAGGGCGTCAAAACCGGAATCATCTGTTATGGCTCCAGCTATGAGCCGGTGCGCGAAGCGCGCGACCGGTTGCGTGCCGCTGGTCTGAAAACCAATTATATGCTGATCCGTGCTTTGCCCCTGACCAGCGAG
>JBGPIK010000091.1:0-18539 GCA_041484845.1 Binatia bacterium
CAATCGCCGGGTCGAAGATCGCGGCGACCGGCGGCCGATGATGTCCGACCTGCGCGAATCGGGTGCCATCGAACAAGACGCCGATGTGATCATGTTCATCTACCGCGACGAGGTCTACAATAAATCGGACGAGAGCAAGAAAGGCCTTGCGGAAGTGATTGTGGCCAAGCAGCGTAACGGGCCCATCGACACGGTTAAGTTGACCTTCCTGAGCGAGTACACCCGCTTCGAAAACTACACCGAACGCGACGAATACGCCTTCGATCAGGCGGAAGAGGGATAAGAACTTCCGGGTCAACGGGAGCGTGCAAGCGGGTTGGCCGGAGCCGGTCAGATGCGGCGTGAAAATTCACGCTGGCGGCTTGCGGGCAATGACGGTTGCAAACTTCTTTATGCTTAGGCCCGGCGCTTCAAAGCTGTCGAATTTGGATTCAACTAGCTCCCACCCCGTAAATTCGTTGCACAATTCGTTCTGGCCAAACAAATAGTAGCAGCCGGGCTCAAACATATCCAAATAAGTTGTGCCTTCAATCAGGACGTTTATGATTGCGAGGCCGCCCGGTGTTACATGAAATTGAATATCCTTGAGCAGCTGACGGGCGCAAAGGCTCTCCATGAACATCAATAGTCCGATTGAAACGATCACATCAAAGTCCTCGGCGATCCGATAGTTGGCGAGATCGGCTACCGTAGCCTCAATCGGGAGACCATAGGCGCCAACGACCTCGCGGATGCGCTCAATCGCATTGACGCTGGCATCAAGTGCGAGTACAGAGCAGCCCCGTCGGGCAGCCTCGATACTGAGATTGCCTAGGCCGCAACCAAGATCAAGGACGCGACCCCGCAAAAATGGGAGCGCCAATTTCTCAAAGGGATTGAGAGCGAAGTCTCCTCCGCGTATCTGGCGCTCAAATTGAGTATCGAAGAAATCAACGCTACGATTCATGGGACTGCAAGGCGGGCGAACTAAACGGCTCAATTTCCCGCCGCGCTTTGGCGGCTGCGCACGAAATTTACTGACTTTAAGGTCATCACGACTTCGCGCTTTTGATTCAGCACCTCAATGAAAGATCGGAGAATGCCTCGATCCGGCTTCGAGGCTGAGCGGCGGGCTTCCAGGACGGTGATGCGGATCGACAACTTATCGCCGGGAAAGACGGGCTTGTCCCAGCGCAATTCATCAATGCCGGGAGAGCCGAGATTGGCGACCTTGGAAAGATAGTTGTCGGTGTAAAGCCGCATCATCAGCGCGGCCGTGTGCCAGCCGCTAGCGATCAAACCACCGTAGATACTTTTTTTGGCCGCTTCTTTATCTGTATGATACGAAAGCGGCACAAAGCGCTTGCCGAAATCGAGCACTTCCTTTTCATCGACGACAATCGAGCCGAACTCAAGTACCGAGCCCGTCACGTAGTCTTCGAAGTAGCGGTCGTCGGGAGTCGCGGTGAAGCTGCTGCTCATCTCACACCTTTAAGACTTTGACTTGTTCAGCCGGGATGGCGGTCACAAATCCGTTGGACTTTCGCCGTGATATCCTCCGCGGCCAGGATATCGCTGATGATCGCCGCGCAATCGGCACCAGCATTCCAGGTCTCAGATACGTTGCCTTCATTTATTCCCCCGATGGCGACGATGGGAATGCGCACAACGTTACGTATCTCGCGGAGCATTGCGACACCGCGCTCCGAATACCCGGTCTGTTTCGTCGCCGTGCCATACATCGGGCCAAAACCGATATAATCCGCGCCGCCCTCTTGAGCTTGCTTGGCTTGTTCCAAGTCGTGCGTTGAGATGCCGATGATTTTCGCGGGCAGCAATTGGCGAGCGGCGTGTAAAGGCAGATCCTCTTGGCCCAGGTGAACGCCGTCGGCGCCGCAGGCCAATGCGACATCGACTCTATCGTTAATGATCAAACGGCAGCCATGCGCGCGAGTGATCTCCCGCACGTTGCGCGCGAGCTCCAGGAAGATGCGCGCTGAAATCTTTTTTGCGCGTAATTGTATGATCTTCGCGCCGCCGCTTAACATCTCGCGCAATGCGTGTTCGGCGGATCGACCTCGGGTTTGCTCTGGATCGAGAATGGCGTAAAGCGGCGGGAGCGAAAGCTTGGGCACGGTCATTGTACTTCAGGAACTTTCTTTTTTGAGCTCGATGCGCAGATCGCTGATTTTCTTTCGCAGGGTGTTTCGGTTGATGCCGAGGATCTGCGCCGCGCGGATCTGATTGCCCCGGGTTTTTACCAGTGTCAGCTCAATCAGCGGCCGCTCGATTCTTTCGATCACTAGGGAATAGAGGTTGTCAACGTCAATGCCTTCCGTGCGGCGGAAATAATCCTCGAGCTTGTGCCGGATGATTTCTTCGAGCGACAGCTGATCCACTTCAAGGCTATTCGTCGTGGGTTTGTTCTGCAGGGTAAAGTCTTTGGGGAAGAGAATCGGACCGGATGAAAGGACGGCGGCCCGGATCAATGTGTTTTCCAATTCGCGAACGTTGCCGGGCCAGAAGTGTTCTTCCAGGAGCTTCTGCGCCTCCGGCGAGACACCGGAAATCTGAATGCCCATCTCGCGGTTGATCTTGTCAACGAAATAGCCGATCAGGAGCGCAATGTCGCCTTTTCTGTCGCGCAGCGGCGGGAGGTATATCGGGATGACCTTGAGGCGGAAGTAAAGATCCTCGCGAAAACGCTTTTCTCTGACTGCCTTATCCAGATCTTGGTTGGTCGCAGCCAATATGCGCACGTTGGCCTTCAAAATGTCTCGCCCGCCGACTCGACTGTACTCGCGGTCCTGCAGCACCCGCAGCAGTTTGGTTTGCAGCTCCAAAGGGATGTCGCCCACCTCGTCGAGGAAGAGCGTGCCTCCCTCGGCAAGCTCGAATTTGCCGATGCGCCGGTCAAGGGCTCCGGTGAAGGCGCCTCTTTCGTGTCCGAACAGCTCGCTCTCTAACAAATCTCGGGGAATGGCGGCGCAGTTGATGGCCACGAACGGCTGATTCCAGCGCGGCGAGTTGTAATGGATCGTCTTGGCGACAAGCTCTTTGCCGGTTCCGCTTTCCCCTTGGATCAAGATCGTTGCCTGCGTATCCACCACCTGGCCAATGGTCTTGTAGACTTTTTGCATGCTCGAGCTGGTGCCGATGATATTGACGCCCGGCTCGAATCGTTTTTTTACTTCTTCCTTGAGCTCGCGAAAGTCGCGGCTCAACTTCTGACTGTCCATAGCTCGCTTTACCAGAACCAGCACCTCGTCGAGATCAAACGGCTTGGTAATATAGTCGAACGCGCCGCTTTTCATTGCGCCAATGGCGTTGCGCATCGTGTTCTGGGCTGTCATGAGGATCATAGGAGTATCGATGCCGGCTTCTTTCATCTCTTTAAGAAGCGTCAAACCGTCGACGTCGGGGAGTTTGATGTCCATTAAAGAAACGTCGAAATGAGAATCCGTGAGTAATTGTCGTGCGGTCGAGCCGTTAGCGGCGGTTTGCACCCAATAGCCTTCATTTTCGAGCGCTTTCTTCAGCACAAAGCGCAATGATTCTTCATCTTCCGTAACGAGAATTTTTCCCTGATCCATCGTTTAATCCGCCACCAGCAACGACACTTTAAAGGTGGTTCCTTTCCCTTCGCTGCTTTCGACTCGAATGATGCCGCCGTGTTCTTTGATGATGCCATAGCAAATGGCTAGCCCGAGACCCGTGCCGCTATTCTTGGTGGTGAAAAACGGCGCGAAAATACGCGCCAAATCCTCTTCCTTAATCCCTGCGCCTTCATCGCTGATCTCCACCCCGATAAAGCGATTGCGCCCTGTTCCTTGCTCGCGAACGTGATAATCGGTTTCCAGCCGGGTTATAATGGCCAAACTGCCGGGCTTGTCCATGGCCTGAAAAGCATTCTTAACCAGGTTGAGAAAAACCTGGGTCAGTTGCGCCCGATCGCCGCGAATGGGCGGAAGACTGGGATCGAATTTTTTTTTTATCGTCACTTTCCTTTCGCCGGCAGTTGGGCTTTCGAGTAGTAGCACATCATCCAAGATCTCGTGAATATTGACCGGAGCAAGCGTCAATTGAGGTGGGCGCGAAAGATCAAGGAGTTGCCCGATGAGTTTATTCACCCGATCAACTTCGCGGATCATGATGTCCGTGTACTCGCGTAACGAGGAGTTTGCGTCTACGGAACGCTGCAGTAATTGCGCCGCGCCTTTGATGCCGCCAAGGGGGTTGCGAATCTCGTGGGCCAGGCCCGCGGCCAAGGTGCCCAACATGGCCAAACGGTCCGCGTGTTTGAGATCCTCTTCGAGCTCTATACGGTGTTTAATATCGCGAAGCAGCAGGATGGTTCCGAGAAACTTACCATGGTGGTCTCGGAGCGGAGAAACCGTTACACTAACGGGGAGTTTGCGCCCCGACCTGGTTATGAGGTCCCCTTCTCCCCTGGCGCTTTCTTGGCGCGGCGGCTGCGATTTCTTGACGAGGTCCAAAAACCATGGCTCACGCTGAAAAAGCAGGTCCACATGTCCTTGCAAGGCTTGGGCTGCCGAGGTTTCCATTAGGACTTCAGCGGCCTCGTTAAAGAAAACGATCTTGCCGTCTGGATCGACGGTCACCACACCATCCTCAAGGTTGCCGAGGATCTGTTCCCAGGAGATCTGACCCGGCAGTTGAGTTATTTGATTTCCTAGGAGTTTCATGCGCTGTCCGTAGTTCGAGGAATCATAGCAAAATCGTCTCTCCACGCAAAGGCAAGCACGCTCTAAGGGGGTTGCAATGGAGTCGTTCACTATGATAAAAAAATTATACACTTAGGAGTTTACTCAAAGTGGGCTATGCCCGCTTTTTTTGTTTTTGGGTCCCAAAAAAATGGATGCAACGGTATCCCGAGTGTGGGAACTTGCATCTCCGTTGGCTGAAAAGGAAGCCATGGAGATCATTGATATCGAACTCCGTCACGAAGGGAGCCGTGGCGGCCGAGTGCTTCGGGTCTACCTCGATAAAGAAGGAGGACCTAATGTAGATGATCTCGGCCGCATTAGCCATCAATTAAGTGATCTTCTCGATAGCGAAAATGCGGTTGAAGGCACCTATACCCTAGAAGTCTCGTCCCCCGGCATCAATCGGCCGCTCCGGCGGCGGGAACATTTTTTTCGCTTTATTGGCAAACGAATACGTGTGCGGACGCGGGATATGATCGACGGCAGAAGATCCTTTGTGGGTATTCTCGAGGAAGTTGAAACGGAGAAAATCACATTGAAACAAGAAGGGGCGCAGTATCGGATTCCATTTTCTCTAATCGAAAAGTCCAATTACGAGCACGACTGGAGCGCGTAACATGCAGCAAGATCTAAATCGAGTGATCGAGCAGGTTAGCAAGGAAAAGGGCATTGACAAGGCCATACTGATAAGCGCTTTGGAAAATGCCATGATCTCGGCGGCCAAGAAAACCTTCGGCCATCAACGTAAGATTGAAGCCCAGTTCAATCCTGAAATCGGCGAGGTTGAGCTTTTCGAGGCCAAAACAGTGGTCGAAACCGTACAGGATTCGGCCGTTGAAATTACGCGGGATGAAGCGCGCGAATCTCTCGACCCGGATGCGGAAATCGGCGACGAACTGCTCCGCAAATTGGACTCCAGTATGTTCGGTCGTATTGCCGCACAGGCCGCTAAGCAAAACATCGTGCAACGGGTGCGCGACGCCGAACGCGAGATCATCTACAACGAATTTAAGGGCCGTGAAGGACAGCTCGTCAACGGCATTGTGCAACGATTTGAGAAGCGTAACATTATTGTCAATCTTGGCCGCACCGACGCCATTTTGCCGGAAAAGGAGCAGGTCCCGAGGGAGCGTTATCGCCAAGGAGATCGGATTCGTGCTTATATTGTGAGCGTCGAGATAACTAGCCGCGGCCCGCAAATCGTCTTATCGCGTACGCATCCGGGCATGCTGACCCAGTTATTCGCTCAAGAAGTTCCGGAAATTTACGAAGGCATTGTCGAGGTGAAAGGAGCCGCGCGTGAGCCCGGAGGACGGGCAAAGATCGCGGTGATCTCCAACGATCCTGACGTGGATCCGGTGGGGGCCTGCGTTGGGATGAAGGGCACCCGCGTGCAAGCCGTTGTTCAAGAGCTTCGCGGCGAGAAAATCGATATTGTTCACTGGATACCGGATCAAGCTGAATACGTGTGCAGGGCGCTGGCTCCTGCCAAAGTTTCCAAAATCATCATCGACGATGATGAGCACAGTATGGAAGTCATCGTCCCCGACGACCAACTTTCGCTCGCGATTGGTAAGAAGGGGCAAAACGTGCGCCTCGCGTCTCGCCTGACAGGCTGGCGTATTGACGTGCGTAGCGAAGCGGAAGCGGAAGAAGAAACACGCCGGGCGCGACAATCGATCGGCGCCATTCCCGGGATCAACGATCTAGCAGCCGAACTTCTTTACCAGGCCGGGTTTAAATCCGCCGAGGAAATTGCCGAGAGCGACTTGGAAGAAATTCTCGACGTTGAGGGGATAAGCCAAGAAAAAGCCGAGACCTTGCACAAATCGGCGCAGGAATTTGTCGCCGATAAGCGCAAGAAAGAAGAAGCGGATAAAGCCCAATTGCAACAACAGGCGGCCTTAGCGGAGTCGGATAGCATGGCCGCACAGGCAGGCGATGAAAAAACGCCGCAGTAGCTTAGGTGATTTTTGTCTCAGGAAGGATACCGACCGCAGCGCACATGCTTGGGCTGTGGCGCCCGAGATGATCAAAATAAGCTCATCCGGTTAACAGCGTCCGATGCCAATTCGTTGCAAATCGATCGGGAGGGAAGCGGTCGGGGGGGGTATCTGCACTGTGTCCCAGAATGTTGGCAGGCGTTTATCAAGAGAAAGAGCGTTTATCGGGCATTTCACCGTGAAGTTAGTAAGGACGCAAGAGAAAATCTAGTGCGAGAGTTAAAAGAGCAAGGCTTGGAGTAAGAGATGGGTAAAACAAGAGTCCATCTATTGGCAAAAGAATTGGGCATCGAAACCAAAGAACTCATCGCCCAACTGGATAAGTTGGGAATGAGAGGACGCAAAGCCCAAAGCGCGTTGGAAGAGGACGAGGTGACGCGTATCCGCGCGGCACTGGCAGCCCAAGAAAAACCCCAGGTTCATGTCGGGGAGGAAAAAGTGGTCGCGGATCGCGTCGTGAAGGCGGAGGATGAAGGTTTAGGAGAAGTCCAGGCGCGGGAAACTGTCGTAGAACGGCGCGTCAGGGCGAATGTAATTCGACGACGAACGAGTCGAACCGAAGTTGCTCAACCGGAGCCATCCCCGGTCCAAGCCGAGACGGTGGAAGCTGCGGTGGGGGTGTCACCAGCTCTTTCCACGGAGCAAGTCGAGCTGCCTCCGCCTCCCGAAGAGCTTCCAACGACTTTCGAGCCGGAAATTGAATTTGCTGTTGAGGAACCGCTGAGCGCTCAGGCGGAGCCCGCGGAAAAAACCTCTTCGGTTGAAACCAAAGCCGCAGAAATCGCTCCTGAAGAACGAGCCGCCGCGGGGCGGCTAGCCCCGGCCATTCCGACTCCGACGACTCCGGCTCCGGAGAAACCGGTTGCGGCGTCGGCAGAAGCACAGAGAGGGGCACGTATTTTAGGGCGCATCGATCTGCGCCGTACGATTCAACCCGCGCCAATTCCCCCGCCGCCGGGCCGTCGTCCAGGGCCCGGGCAGCCAGGAGTACCTCCGGTTGCCGGTGCGCAGGCGGTAAGACCGCTACCTAAGGATGGTGAGGTGCCAAAGCCTCAGGGAGAGGAAAAGCCAACCAAAGCCGGGCGACACAAGAAGCGCGTGGTCAAGAAGCAGGAAGTCCTGGAATTTAGAGAAAGGGAGCTTCGTTCAGGACGCATACCTAAAAAGAAACGGGCGTTGCCTGGGAAAGAGCAGAGGAAAACCGAGATTACGGTGCCCAAGGCGAGCAAGCGGGTCGTCAGGATCTCCGAGGTCATCACGGTCGGTGATCTGGCGCGGGAGATGGGAGTTAAAGCCGGCGAGGTGATTAGAAAATTGATGAGCCTCGGAATGATGGCTACTATCAATCAGGTTCTCGATACGGACACGGCGACTTTAATTGCATCCGAGTTTGATCATCAGGTTGAGAACGTTGCTTTCGACGTTGAAACCGCGTTGCAAGTCGACACCAAAGCCGAAGAGGAAGAGACTGCCCTCGCCCCCAGGTCTCCGGTGGTTACAATTATGGGGCACGTCGACCATGGTAAGACGTCACTGCTTGATGCCATCCGCAGTACCAACGTAACCGCCCAAGAGCACGGCGGCATTACGCAGCATATCGGCGCGTATCATGTGCAGGTCGATGGCCGGAGCGTGACTTTCTTGGATACTCCCGGTCATGAAGCGTTTACGGCAATGAGGGCCAGGGGCGCGCAAATCACCGATATCGTCGTGCTCGTGGTTGCTGCCGATGACGGCGTCATGCCGCAAACGGTGGAAGCGATAAACCACGCCCGGGCCGCAGAGGTGCCGATCATCGTCGCGGTCAACAAGATCGATAAACCTGACGCTAATCTAGAACGAGTGAAAAGGGGACTATCGGAACACGGACTGGTCTCGGAGGATTGGGGCGGCGACGCGGTGTTCGCGCCGGTATCCGCCAAGACCCATGAAGGTATCCCGCATTTGTTGGAAATGCTTCTCCTGCAAGCCGACATCTTGGAACTCAAAGCCAATCCCGACAAATTGGCGCGCGGCACGATCGTAGAAGCGAAACTGGATCGCGGCCGAGGACCCGTAGCCACCGTGCTCGTGCAGGAAGGCACGCTACGAGGTGGCGATGCTTTTGTTTGCGGAGTGTTCTACGGTAAAGTGCGGGCAATGATCGACGACCGGGGGCACAAAGTCGAAATGGCGCCGCCGTCATTTCCGGTCGAGATTCTCGGTCTCCAAGGCGTTCCCCAAGCAGGCGACTCTTTTGTTGCAGTAGCCGATGAGGCCAAAGCCCGACAGGTGGCGGAGTTTCGCCAGAGCAAGCAGCGCGAAACCGAGCTGGCCAAGACCAGTAAGGTATCGCTCGAAGATCTCTACGACCAAATCAAAGCCGGAGATGTAAAGGAGTTGCGGGTTGTCCTCAAGGCCGATGTTCAGGGGTCGGTCGAGGCGCTGACGGAGGCCCTGGTTCGAATGTCCACAAACGAGGTGAAACTACGCGTCCTCCATGGCTCGGTCGGCGGCATTACGGAGAGCGATGTTCTGCTCGCCGCCGCCTCGAATGCTATTGTGATTGGTTTTAACGTGCGTCCGGAGTCCAAAGGCGCAGCTTTGGCTGTGAAAGAAGGCGTGGATGTCCGACTCTATACGATCATTTATGAAGCGGTGGCGGACGTGAGGGCGGCTATGGAAGGTATGCTCGAACCGACGTATCGCGAACAAACTCTCGGAAGAGTGGAGATTCGCCAGACCTTCAACATCCAAGGCGTCGGCACTGTCGCCGGTTGCTATGTGACCGAAGGAAAGGTCCAGCGCGGGAGTCTGGTCCGGTTGCTGCGTGATCAGGTTGTCGTTCATGAAGGCAAATTGACCAGTCTTAAACGATTCAAAGACGATGTTCGTGAAGTGGCCGCCGGATACGAATGCGGTCTATCGATTGAAGGCTATCAAGACGTCAAGCAAGGGGATGTGATCGAAGCCTATGACCGTATTCCGGTGGTCAGACGCATCAATCCGAATCCCACCGGGCGCGAGGCGTCGCGCGCGACCGCAGGAGAAAAACGATAAGTCGAAACCTTTCTGAGCAGTTAAATTCACCTCTCGTTGTGGGGGTTCTAAAGCTCAATCTGTTGTTGCCTGAGAACCACTCACTGAAGGGCAAGCGCGGAGTCCTGAAGTCGATTCAGGCGCGCGTCGCCAATCGCTTCAATGTCTCAGTGGCCGAATGCGGCGATCAAGAGCTTTGGCAAAGCGCGGTGCTGGGTTTCGCTGTCGTGGGGAGTGACCGGCGGATTGTCGAGGCGTCGCTGCAAAAGGTCGTCGATTTCGTCGATGAAATGAAGCTTGTCGAATTAGGCCAAGCAGAGGTCGAGTGTTTTTATTGTTGAAGTGAAATGACTAGCCGTCGGTTTGTTCAATGCAGCGGCCAACCCTAAAGCCGACGCTCGCAACCGACCCCTGACGGCACTTTAGCTTATGGACTACCAGCGCGCGGATCGTGTCGGAGACTTGCTCGTCGAGCTCATTTCGGATTTGCTAAGAAAAGCAATTCGTGACCCGCGGATTAACGCCGTGACGGTGACCGGTGCCAAGGTGAGTAAAGATCTCCGTCATGCGCGGATTTATTTTAATCTGCTCGGACGCCCGGAAGACCGCAAGGCTGTCTCCGCAGGGCTGAAGAGCGCCACCGGATTCATTCGTTCGAAGGTTGCGAAACAGCTCAATCTTCGGTTCGTTCCCAGCATCGAGTTCTTCTATGATGAAAGCGAGGACGAAGCGCGGAGAATCGAGGATCTGTTAAATCAGGTCAAATCCTAGGGGTTTTGTAGAGTAGATACAAAGCTCGTTGCCTCCATGTCCGAAACTTTCCCTTTGCGAATTCCTCTCACGGTCGGGAGCGGAGTGCTCCTGGTCGATAAACCCGAGGGTCCTTCATCCGCCCATGTCGTGCATAAAGTGAAGACCATCCTTAGAGCTAAAAAAGTCGGCCATTTAGGCACACTCGATCCGTTCGCTTCAGGTTTGCTGCTCGTGGGCGTAAACGAGGGGACAAAAATTGCCGATATTTTTCTCGGCGCGCCGAAAAGCTACCATGGCGTCATGGTCTTAGGAGTGGAGACCGATTCGCAGGACGGAACCGGAAAAGTGTTGTCAATGCGCCCGGTGCCGCCCATCGGCCCAATGGAGCTTGACATTCTGGAACAAAAATTCACGGGAGACCTTAAACAGATTCCGCCGATGTTTTCAGCGCTCAAACGCGATGGCATCCGGCTTTACCGGTTGGCCCGGCAAGGCAAGGAAATACCGCGCGAACCGCGCGCGATTCGAGTTGAAAGTTTGTCATTAGAAAAGTTGAATGACGCTGAGATCGAATTCGATGTCACTTGTTCGCGGGGAACATACGTGCGCACGCTAGCCGCCGATATGGGAACGTTTCTCGGCTGCGGCGCGCACCTCAAGACTTTGCGCAGAACAGCTTGCGGCCATTTGCGGCTTGAGCGCGCGGTCACTCTCAAGGAGCTTGAGGACGCCCCTTCGGCTGAGAGCATTCCATTGCTTTCTTTATCCTCGGCTCTCAGCCATCTGCCGGCGATCAAATGGGACGGTCGTTTGCTCCAGCGACTGCGCATGGGCCAACAAGAAATTCTGCGGCAAATTGGCAAGCCGGCCGGTGAAGAGACCTTACTGCAAATATTAGATACACGTGGGGCATTGACGGCCTTAGCCATCTGGAGTGCCGACGTTTCAGGAGGACGATGGTGTTTGCTGCGGACCTTCCATGATTAACGGAACGCTTCGGGCGTTTAGTTGACAGGGTCGCGCTCAATCAGATACGTTGAAAGCGGCGCGCGACCTACGCGCTGCAGCCATTCTTGAAATGCCGGTGTGAGACGACGCGAACATTGGCGCGGCCAACGCCAGCGGTAATTGAGATTTTGCAAAGGGGAGAAGATTGCACTCATGAGTACTTCAACAGGAACGATACCCTCAAACCCACACATTCGAAAATGGGTCAAGGAAGTGGCGGCCATGTGCCAGCCCGATGATATTTTCTGGTGCGACGGCTCGGAAGCGGAAAAAGAAAAACTTACGCGGCTCGCGGTCGAATGCGGCGATCTGATGCCGCTAAACCAGCAAGCCTTGCCGGGCTGCTATCTTCACCGGAGCGCGCTGAACGATGTGGCCCGTACGGAGAATCTGACCTTTGTCTGTACCCAAGAACAGGAGGATGCCGGCCCGAACAATAACTGGATGGCTCCGGCAGAATCCTACGATCGTTTGGCAAAAATTTTTGCCGGCTCGATGCGTGGCCGGACGCTTTACGTCATTCCGTTTCTGATGGGGCCCCAGGGCTCTCCCTTCAGCAAGGTCGGTATCCAAGTGACCGACAGCGTTTATGTCGTGCTCAACATGGGCCTCATGACGCGCATGGGAAAGCTGGCTCTCGATCATCTTGGCGACTCCGACGATTTCACGCGCTGTCTTCATGGTAAAGCTGATCTTGATATCGAGCGTCGCTTCATCTGTCATTACCCGCAGGACAATGCGATTTGGAGTGTCGGCTCGGGCTATGGTGGAAATGCACTGCTAGCCAAAAAATGTTTAGCTCTGCGCATTGCAAGCAAGCTCGGCCAGCGCGAAGGCTGGCTCGCTGAACATATGTTGATTGTCGGCGTCGAGAGTCCCGATGGGGAAATCAATTATGTTTGCGGCGCTTTCCCGAGCGCGTGCGGAAAAACCAATCTGGCGATGGTGGTGCCGCCCGCGAGCATGAAAGGTTGGAAAATTCATACGGTCGGTGATGACATCGCTTGGCTGCGCGTTGGCCCCGATGGCAGACTCTGGGCCATCAATCCCGAGGCCGGCTTTTTCGGCGTCGCACCAGGGACGGGTTTGAAAACCAACCCCAACGCCATGGCGATGGTTAAGAAAGATACAATCTTCACGAACGTGGCGCTGAAATCGGATGGGACGGTCTGGTGGGAAGGGCACGATGATCCAACGCCCAACCACGCCCAAGACTGGCGCGGCAAACCCTGGGACCCCAAAAGCGGGAATCCCGCGGCGCACCCGAACTCGCGCTTCACGGTTGCTATCAAACAGTGCGCAACCTACTCTTCGGAGTGGGAAAAGCCGGAAGGTGTGCCGATCAGTGCTATTCTTTTCGGCGCGCGCCGACAGAAGCTCGTACCGCTGGTTTTTGAGTCCTTCAATTGGCAGCACGGCACTTTCCTGGGCGCGACATTGGCTTCAGAAACGACCGCGGCAGCCACCGGCGCGGTCGGCGTCGTTCGTCGTGACCCCATGGCGATGTTGCCGTTTTGCGGCTACAATATGGGCGATTACTGGGGGCATTGGTTATCCATGGCGAAACGTGCCGCGCGTCCGCCTAAAATTTTTCGCGTCAACTGGTTCCAGCGCAATAACCAGGGTAAATTTTTATGGCCAGGATTTGGCCAAAACTTGCGCGTATTACGTTGGGTCATTGAACGCTCCAAGGGCGCCGGACAGGCTGAAGAAACCCCAATCGGGTACGTGCCCAAGGCTTCCAGCCTAAATAGCGATGATTTCAATATGCCGCAAGCCGATCTCAATCAGCTGTTTACCATCGACCGCGAGGGCTGGAAACAGAATCTCAAGAGCCAAGGCGAATATTTCGACAAGTTCGGAGACCATTTGCCCGCAGGTATTAAGGACGAACACAAAGCTCTGGCCACCCGTTTAAAGGCTTAGCGTGGAGGTCAACTGATGTCGAGAGGTCATCATGATATAGGAGGGCTTCCCGGAGCCGGTCCCATCGATCCGTCGGACCATGCGCTTTCAGATTGGGAGATTCTTGCCGACGCAGTGAATCAAGCCCTCGGGGCAAAAGGCGTCAAACGCACGGATGAGATGCGCCGCGCGCGAGAAGAGATGGACTCGGAGCTTTACCGAAATCTCACCTATTATGAGCGCTGGATCGCGAGCATGGAAGCGATCCTCATTGAAAAAAAGATCCTGACCAAAGAGGAGATCGACCGCAAGCTCTCTGATTTTGAGAACCGATGGGGAGAGCCATGATCCAGAGCGCGGGCCAATTTAAACCGGGCGATCGCGTCAAGGTGCGGAGTGATGAACGCCCGGGTCATATTCGCACTCCTTTTTATGTCCGGGGCAAAAGCGGATGGATTGAGCGCGTCCACGGTGATTTTCTCAATCCCGAGTCGCTCGCCTTCGGAGGCAGCGGTCTGCCCAAACGCACGCTTTATTTAGTCGCCTTTAATCAAAGCGATCTGTGGTCAAAATCCGCGGGAGCCAAAGATAAGGTCCTGGTCGACATCTATGAGCATTGGTTAGATCCCGTTCCCCCAGGAGGTCGCCATGAGTAAGCCGTCCGCGGATGTCGATAGTGACGAACATCCAAAGCACGAACTCAGTTACTACGCCAAACGAATTTACGCGATCCGCGATCTGTTACTGGAGAAGGGAATTTTAACGGAGAAGGATATCCAGTGTCAGATCGAATATCAGGAGGCGCGCTCGCCCGCCAATGGTGCCGCGCTCGTCGCGCGCGCTTGGTCGGACCCTGCTTTTAAGGGGCGTCTGATCGCCGATCCCAAAGCGGCATGTGCCGAGATGGGCATCGATGCCACTGCCATCAACGAATTCGTCGTGCTGGAAAACAGCGAAAAGGTTCGTCACATGGTGGTTTGTACGTTATGTTCGTGCTACCCGCGCCCGATCCTGGGCCGGCCCCCCGACTGGTATAAGAGTTTCAATTACCGCCAACGTGCCGTTAACGATCCGCGCGGAGTCATGCGCGAATTCGGCCTCGTTGTTTCTGACGATGTCGAGGTGCGCGTCCATGACAGCACCGCGGACATCCGCTATCTCGTGTTGCCGCTGCGTCCAAAGGGGACCGAGGGGCTAAGTCAATCCGAGCTCGAAAAACTGGTCACGCGCGATAGTATGATCGGCGTGATGGATGTATTGCCGGAACTTCCAAAATAAGCCGAGGGTGTTTCCGACGCAAAGCTAGGGTCGATGCGGGTTAGCGAACGTGGGGTGTGCAACGAGGTGAAGTGGGCCTATGAGCGACAAAGAGAAAGAGATGCCGGCCGCGCCGGTTCTTCGACCCAAAGCCGAACCACAGCCCCAATGTCCAAATTGTGCGGTTACGGGAAGTGATTATATCATCTCAAAAAAAGGCGGAACGAGCACGGCGAGGGGCAAACAGTTTATTCTTGCGCCATTCAATATCATCTTTTGTAGCGAATGTGGTCACGTGTATGGCATTACCGGAACGTCTTCCTAACGCTGTAGCGCGTTTTTAAGTGCAAGGATGTATAAGCCCAATTCTTTGATGGGGCGGTTTAGCCATGGCACAGACGCGTATTCGGCCCTATATACGCGGACTAGTGCATGATGCCGCCACCTTCGACGACCAGCAGCTGGCCGGTTATGAAGTTGCTGTCAGCGCTGGCCAAAAAGAGCGCTGTTCCAACGATATCGTTGGGCGTTTCAACTCTTTTGAAGCAGCGCTTATTCATGCTCCCTTCACGTCTCGCGAGCACGTCATCCGTAACGTTCTCTTCGCTCATTGTCGACCCCGGGGTCATGCAATTGACGTTAATTCCCCAATCCCCGAGTTGCCTCGCCATAACGCGAGTCAGTGCGACGACGCCGCCTTTGGCGGTCGTGTAATGCGGCATATTACCCGACCCACTAAAGAAGGTTCCGGAGGCGATGTTGATGATTTTACCGCTGCGCTGCTGCTTCATGATAGGGATGACCGCTTTGGAACAAAGGAAAACACCTTTTAAATTCACTTCAATAACCCGATCCCATTCCTCGATCGCCAACTCCTCCACCGGCCCCTTCCAAAGTTTTTGAGTGACGTAAATCGCCGCGTTGTTGAGCAGAACATCGATGCGTCCGAATTTTTTCAAGCTTTCACGCATCAATCCTTGGACGTTGGAGTAATTGGTTACGTCCGTCGCTCGTGACCACGCCGAAAAGCCGGCGTCCAAAAGGGCTTTGGCCGCTGATTCACCGCCTTGGCCGTCGATATCGGCGATGACGACATGTGCGCCTTCTTCGGCAAATCTGCGCGCGTATGCTTTGCCGATTCCATGTGCGGCGCCGGTGATGATCGTCACTTTGTTGTCAAGTCTCATCCATTATCCTCCGGGCTTGTTAGTTTTCTGTGCAAGCCGGAGAGAAGCTGTCCGGACATCCGCATCGTATGACTCCGGGATCCGAGCGCCCTCCGCGGCTAGCGAATTAAGCGAAGCTCGGTGTTTTGCCCTCGAACAAGGCGCCGAGTTGCGTCACGGGAAAGCGCAGGCCAATGAAAAACGCGCCGAACAGCCCGTAGATCGCGCTTGCTTCATCGAAGCGCATCTCATAAACGAGTTTCTTGAAGACGAGCGGATCGTCGGCAAATAAATCTACACCCCATTCCCAATCGTCAAACCCGATGGAACCCGAAATAATTTGCGTGACCCGCCCCGCGTAATGACGTCCGATCATGCCGTGCTCGCGCATCATGCGCTGACGTTCGGTGATCGATTCGCTGTACCAGTTTTTGTGCTCCCCGCGAAATTTATTCATCGGATAGAAACACACGTAACGCCGCCGAGGAATCTCGGGCCACAGGCGCGGTGCCGCGGCTTGTCTGTGCTTCGCCAATTCGGCTTCGACTTCACGATTCCAGTCTCCGGTCCCTGGGCGCAGTCCCTTTGCCGTCAATTCGCCGTAGAGTTTGACTGAAGCTTCATAAAGCCCTAATTCAACAACCGAGACATACGATGTCGTCGGTTCGAGAAATTCATGAAATCTGGAATGAGCGATGCGCAGCTCCGCATGGTTCAGCTCGTCCAGGGTCTTGCGGAAATGGACGATCATCAGGTCGCCTTTATGACCCAACATGGAAAAAAGCGCTGTTGGCTCTTCATTGTTTTGTTCCATGCCGGCGATCATTAAGACCGCTCGCTCCAACGTCGTTTTTTGATCGGATGCGCCGAGCGCGCGCCACCCCGACCAACGAATGCGGAACGTCTGGTGCAAAATATACGAGCCGTCAAGCGTTAGAGGGGCAGCCGGCAGCGGGACTTGGGTCAAATCTTTTTTCTCCAATTCCATTGCTAAAAGGACACCTCAGTTTATCGTATTGAGACTGTCAATCTCCGCGCTAGGTGAATTAGCTCACCTGCGGTGAGCGGGTTGGCGTGGACTGATCCGGTTTTATGCCGCGCATGCGAGCACGTAACGCTTGAAAGCCACGCTTGCCCAGACGAAAAAGTTTTGGCACGGCCCAGATGACGAGCGCGACAAAACTTACCACCCAGATTATCATGAGCAATGGATGATGAAAAATCATCCACAGGCCGCCCAAGACCGTGATATCTTCGGTTAGGCTTGCCGCCCAATTGCTGAAAGGTTCAGGACTGGCATTGATGGCGAGTCGGAGGGTGGCCTTGGTGCCGTGCGCTGCCATGGCAACAGCGCCTCCGGCAAGAAGAGCCATGAGCTCCAGCGCCGGATTCATATCGCCCAAAGAACGAGCTGCCAAAAGGGCCCCCGCCGGGATGCGGATGAAAGTGTGGAGCACGTCCCAACCGCTATCGAAATAAGGCACCTTATCGGCGAAAAATTCAATGACATACATCACGCAGGCGACTGCAATAACGCCAGGATGCATTAAGATCTGCAGATTCGGGGGCAACTGAATCATGTCCATTTGACCAGCAATCCCGAGCGCGGCTACGGTCGCGTACAGATTAATTCCCGACGTCCACGCCGTTCCCATCGCCAGACTTAGTGCTTCGAGAGTTCCCATGATGAAACTCCTATAGATCCACTTTATTTCTTCAGGTCAGCAGAAGACCGCAATCCATTGAGCCTAAAAATTGTGCCAGCCGCCTCGGCGAATTTCGAGCGCCGGTCCAGGACGCGGTGTTCAGCTCATTAGACGCAGGGCTGGTGCTATATCTATCACCAGGGCAAAGGGGCATGCAGCACCGGTTAAATTTTCCATTTGTTTTCAATCTTGTCTTTGAATTCCTTCGTGAATGCGTTGACCGGCGGAAACTGATCCATCCATTTGTAAGGCCGGCATGCGTCGATTAAGACGCGATCCGACGTGTACCCTCTAGGCGAACGTTCTTCGGGCGGCAGCGCCGGCTCGCATACTGAAGCCCAAACTCCTTTTACCACATCAAGTCCTTCCCGGACATGGCAGCGTGTGGCAATTGCCCAAATCACGTCAGCGGGATTTGCGATGTCGATATCATCATCTACGACCACGACGAATTTGCCACCGTAGGCGCCAGCCCGTGCTCCGGCTGCGACCAGCAGCGCTTGCTTAGAGTGGCCCGCATAGCGTTGCTTGATCGCGATGACTGTGAAAGGGCCCGGTTGACCGCCGTAAACAAATCCCCAAACGCCCTTAACCTCGGGAATGCCTGCCTTTTCGAGCTGCTCCCATAGAGTGGCGGCACCGAGCGGTAGCGGCAAATAGCTGGCTGGCGGCTTGAGCGGTGGCGCGCCCAGGATAATCGGGTCATTTCTGTAGTAAACCCGTTTTACCACCATCATCGGCGTTTCGCCCACGTTGGAATCGGTGAAATATCCGGGCCATTCGCCAAAGGGACCTTCTTTGGGCATCTCCTCATCCTTCATCGGAGGCAGCTCGCCTTCAAGGACGACCTCGGCGTTGGCTGGAATCGGGAGGCCAGTCACGGCTCCTCGAGCCACGGGGACGGGCGCGCCCTGCAGATAGCCGGCGAATTCATATTCATCCACGTCCGGCGGTAAAGGCATCTGGGCGGCGAGAAACACCGCGGGCCCTTGCCCCAAAGTAATCGCAACCGGCAGC
>JBGPIK010000092.1:0-18461 GCA_041484845.1 Binatia bacterium
AGTCCAGCGTCCTAGCGTCGAGTAAGCTACAGAAACCCTGCGAAACAGGATGGCTCGTCAGGTAGGAAGAATCGAAAGTCAGGCCGTCAGGCAACGACATGTTGAAGCCGGCGTTGTTGGTAGTTCTCCCACCCGCGTTGTGGATAGCAGCCATTCCCGTAAACGAACCGCCGACCGGCACCGTCAAGGTTGTTGTAGGGGCGTCCGAAGAATCATAGAGGGTAATCGAGACGCTCACATTGGGCGCCATCACCGTGAACGAGCCGGAGAAGTGATTGTTCGATGTGTTGGTATCGGGCTCTGTGGCTGTGACATCGGCAATCATTTGAGCAGAGCTGCTGCCCGGGAGGGGCGGGGCGGCGGAGGTGAGCGCGGTGTCAACCCTGATGGTGACCGAGGAGTTCGGAGCAATCGTGCCGAGCGTGCACGAGATCGGCGTGCCCGCAGCACCTGGAGTTACGGCCGAGCAGCTGCCCTGGGCCGGCGTCACGGTGACGCCGGAAGCTGCACTAACGATATACTCAAAGCCGGTGAAGGAGACGTTGGTCGCCGGGTCGGGTCCGTCATTGGTAATGGTTGCTGTGAGTGTAACCAGCGAACCGACATTTACCGCCGCAGGATTGGCTGCAATCGTCACACCGACATCCGCCTGTATCCGGTGTCCGTTGAACGCGCCCGAGAAATTGTTATTCGCCGCGGTTGGATCAGATTCGGTGGCCGTCACATTGGCAACCATGCCAACAGAGTTGTTGCCCGGGAGTGGCGCGGCGGCAGCGCTCAGCGTGGCAACGACAGTGATCGTCGCCGAAGCATTCGCAGCGATCGTGCCGAAGGTGCAGGTGATGGGCGTGCCCGCAACGCCCGCAGTCCACTGAGTTGCCCCGTTGCTCGGACAAGTGCCTTGCGGGGCCGTCACAGTGATAGCAGACGACGTGTGCACGATGTATTCGAGACCACTGAAGGAGACGTTGGTCGCCGGGTCGGGTCCGTTATTCGTGACGGTTGCCGTGAGCGTAACCGGCGAGCCGACATTCACCGTCGTCGGATTCGCCGCGACTGTGACGGCAAGGTCCGCCTGCGGCTGACGCACGCTAAACGCGCGGGGGAATTGGGTATTACCAGGGAAGTGATTGTTTGCCGTGTTCGGATCGGATTCCGTCGCCGACACATCGGCGTACATGCCGACGGTTGTGGTGGCCGCGCCCGCTGGCAGTACTGCCGCGGTAGGCGTGGCGACGATTGTCAGCGTCGCCGTGGAGCCCGAGCCGAGCGAGCCGAGCGAGCAAGTGACGGGAGAGCCCGCGACAACCGCGTCGCACGTCCCCTGGCTGGGCGCGAGCTGGATGTTGGCAAACTGCGAGGTCAACACCGGCCACGGCAACGTGAGATTTACGCTGGTCGCCGCATCGGGTCCGTTGTTCGATACTGTGGTCGTGATCGTCACCGGCTGTCCAACGTTGACGGTCGTCGGATTCGCCGACATCGTAACCGCAACGTCTGCCTGCGGCTGGCGGGCGCTGAAGGCGCCGGAGAAATGGTTATTCGCCGCTGTCGGATCAGGTTCGGTGGCCGTCACATCGGCAATCATTCCAACAGAGTTGTTACCCGGCAGCGGCGCTGCGGCAGCGGTCAGAGTGGCAACGACTGTGATTGTCGCCGAGGCGGATGACGCCAGCGTGCCGAGCGAGCAGGTGATCGGCGTACCCACCGTGCCTGCGACCACGGGCGAGCAGGTGCCTTGGCTCGGGGTCACGGCGACGGCGGATGACATCCGGACGATGTATTCGAGTCCGGTGAAGGCAACGCTCGTCGCCGCATCGGGTCCGTTGTTCGTAATGGTTGCCGTGAGTGTAACGGGCGCGTCTACGAGGACGTTCGTCGGGTTGGTGGCCACTGTCACAGCGACATCTGCCTGCGGCTGGTGGACGTTGAACGCGCCGTAGAAATGGTTGTTCGCTGGGGTTGCATCGGGCTCGGTTGCGGACACGTCCGCAATCATCCCGACTGAGTTGTTGCCCGGGAGCGGCGCTGCAGCAAAGGTCAGAGTGGCGACGACGGTGATTGTCGCCGAGGCGGATGACGCCAGGCTGCCGAGCGAGCAGGTGATCGGCGTACCCACCGTGCCTGCGACCACGGGCGAACAGGTGCCTTGACTCGGAGTCACCAAGACAGCCGATGAGCTTCGCACGATGTATTCAAGGCCGCTGAACGCGACGTTGGTCGCCGAGCCAGGCCCATTATTAGTGATCGTCGCCGTAAGTGTGACGGACGAACCCACGGCTACCGTCACTGGATTGGCGGAGACGGTGACGGCAACGTCTGCCGACGAGGAAGAGGGAACAGTCACAAAAGCATGGGTCGCCCCGTTGATCGTGCCAAATCCGGCGATCTGTCCGCTGTCGTTGATAGCTTGTGCCGCATCTAAGCCATCCCAGGCAGGTGACGAGGGCGAGGGCAAGATATATTTCATTGACCCGTTGTCATAAAGGAATGCACGGAAGCCCGAGACGGTTGATGAATTTCCCACCACCTGACCCGAGCCGTTCATGGCCAGAGGATAACTCTGTGGCCCACCCAGCGTGCCGAGGTTCGTCATGGTGTCATTGCTATAAAGGAAGGCATGGTCGGCGCCGGTGGCCGTCCGAGACCAACCCGCCGCCTGGCCCGAACTGTTGATGAAGCGCGCCAAACTTATGCCTCCGAATGTTCCGATGTCAGTCATCCGGTCATTGCTGTAGAGGAAAGCGTCATAGGTGCCGGAAGACCCTGTACCTGAACGGCCCACCACCTGGCCCGAGTTGTTAATGGCGTAAGCTTCGCTGAAGCTCCCGGATGCGAGGGCGCCGAGATCATTCATCACGCCGTTGCTATAGAGGAAGGCGTGAAAGGTATAGTCTGGGGCTCCCCTGTACGCAAATCCAACCACCTGGCCCGAGTCGTTGATCGCGTATGCCACACTGTCGGTTCCTCCGAGGGTGCCCAGGTCGGTCATCACGCCGTTGCTGTAAAGGAAGGCGTGTGTGGCGCCGCTCACTGTGTTGGACTGCCCCACAACCTGGCCAGAGTTGTTGATAGCCCAGGCAGTGGTCTGGGCTCCTCCGAGTGTGCCGATATCTGTCATCACACTGTTGCTGTAAAGAAAAGCGTGCGCAGCGCCGCTGGCCGTGTTGATCCGGCCTATCACCTGACCGGAAGCGTTGATCGCGCTAGCCTGGCCCCACGTTCCTCCGAGTAAACCGAGATCGGTCATCACGCCATTACTCCAGAGGAACGGGTGCGTTTCGCCTCCGGCAGTACCTGAGTAACCCACAACCTGGCCCGAGTTGTTCATCGCTATGGCTACGCTGGTTTGCCCTCCGAGCGTACCGAGGTCGATGATGTCGAATACTTGCGGCGGCGGCGGGGTGGTGTAGGCGTTGATGGTGATTGTGATGGTCTGGCTAGCGGTGTAGCCGTTCGCATCGGTGACGGTGACGGTTACTGTGTAGACCCCTTCGACGGGGGAAGAGCCGGATATCACTCCCGTCGTCGGGTCAATCGAAAACCCGGCCGGCAAACCGGTCGCGCTCCATGTGTACGGCCCTGTACCTCCTGATATCGACAGCGCGCCAGTATACGGAACTCCTTGCGCTCCATACGGCACCGCAGGCGAGATAACCGGAAGGGAGACCACCGCTGGCCCGGAGAGGTTGCCGCTTGCCGGGAGTGCCATGGGAGTCGTTCCATCGGACGCCTCGAAATGATAGCTATGCGTACCGGCGGTGAGGGTGGTGGAGAATACATACTGCTCGCCATTCGCATAGTTTCCGTCCCAAAGATTGGCTGCGCCGCTGGTATCGAGTGCCATGGCATAGCATGTGGCGTCGATGCAGACGTTCGCCGCAGAAGGAGAGGTACCCGTCGCGTCCGTGTAGACGACCTTAAAAGTAAAGACAGTCGCTGTCGTGCCGCTTGAAGGAGTCAGACCGCCGCTGAAACCGGTCTCCGCCGTATAAGAGAGGAGTTGTGGCGCGCCGAAATCTATTCTGGCCGCAAATGCATCCCAGCCGCCAAAGTTGCTCGGCTGAAGCGGGTTCGTTGTCGTCGGGAAATCCGTAGACTGCGTCATCCCGACGACAAAAACGTGTCCGGATCCATCCTCGGCTATGGCCTGCCCGTAATCATTTAAGCTACCGCCGAGGAAAGTGGAGAATGTAGGTATTCCGGAGGCATCCAGTTCCGTGACAAAGGCGTCGTACAACGCACTGCCGATAACCGGCTGCAATGGATCCAGCGTCGGGAAGTCCGCAGAGGTTGTCGGGCCTGTCACGTAAACGTTGCCCCCGCGATCCACGGCGATCCCATAGCCCAGGTCATCACCGCTTCCCCCTAGCAGCGTCGAATATGTCAAGCCCGCGCCGGTGGAATCCAGTTTGGTGACAAACGCATCGCGTGAACCGGCAGCGAGAGAGAGCTGGAATGCGTTGGCGCTCGTCGGGAAATCCCATGACCCCGTATACCCGGTGATGGCGGCGCTGCCCGCTCCGTCCACCGCGATGGCCCGGCCCCAATCCTCTCCTCCCCCGCCGATGTACGTCGAGTAGTCGAGGTGCGGTAGCGGCCCGGCGTCACTGATCTTTGTGATAAAGGCATCCGAAGGGTCCCCCCCATACGCGGGCTGAAGCGCGTTAGCCGTCGGGAAGTTTGATGAGCCCGTCTCCCCTGTTACGTAGGCGTCGCCCGCCGTGTCGACTGCGATGCCCCAAGCGGAATCAACTCCGGTCCCACCGAGGTAAGTCGAGTATGCAAGGCTGGGCCCGGTAGATATCGCAGACATCTTCGTTACAAAAGCGTCCGTGGCGCCCTGGAAGTTCGGCTGAAGCGCCCTTGTGGTCGGAAAATTCGCCGACCAGGTTTCACCGGCCACATAGACGTTCCCGTTCGCATCCACGGCGATGGATCGGCCGACATCCTCTGAGCTCCCGCCGAGGAAACTTGAGTATGTGAGCTGTCCGTTCGAATCCAAAACACTTACGAAGGCGTCGTAGCCACCCGCAATAGTCCCTTGAAGAGCATTCAGCACCGGGAAACCGATCGACTGCGTTTTGCCTGTTATGTACGCGTTGCCCGCTCCATCAACGGCGATGGCATAGGCGATATCGGCCCCGGTCGAACCGAGGTAGGTCGAATACACGAGCGCACCAGAGGCATCGACCTTGGCCACAAACGCGTCAGGGGAGTTTGGGTAGCCCCCAATTATCTCCTGCGCAGGATACAGCGTCGGGAAATCAACCGATGACGTTTCGCCTGCTATATAGACATTGCCGGCTGTATCTGTAGCGACCCCGTAGGCCATGTCGTCAGAACTTCCGCCGAGATAAGTCGAAAAGGTGAGCGTCGGGTCTATGATGAGGTCGTGGTTCTTATCGTATGAAGCCACTACGAAGCCGTAGGCGAACTTGCCGTCTGCGGCCTTGACAATCTTGAAGCCGCCGTTTACCTCCACCCGCTTGCCTTCAATTTCCTGATAGATGTAAGGTTTTTTCTGAAAAATTTTTCCCCCGCCGACGGCGATCTCGAGGCTTCCGTCGGCAGCGACTTGAAGCCCTTCTATGCCTTCAAAGGAGAACCTCACCTGCTCGAACTTGGCGCCGGGCTTGACGATGACGTCATATTCGAGCTGGCTGTTGTTGCCGTAGTACCGGACATCGACACCGTTGTAGACGTTCCTATAGCGCACCGCGCCAAACGTAGGAATACCGGAGATCCAGCCTTTGCTGTCGCGGCCCAGGTAGTAATTGACCCGACCGGGCTGTTGTCGCTCGGGGATTATGTCGGGCGACTCTGCGGAATCGATCAGCGCGAGCTTGACTAAGACGCTCGCGCCGGTCTCGGGCGTGCCAGGCTTTTGCTCGTCCTCGAGGAGCGCGTCTTTTAATTTCCTCAGCCGGAGGTAAACGCCGTCGCCGGTAAAATAAGTGGCTTGGCCCTTCCCTTGCTCGTAGAATTCGACTCTTTTGCCAATCTGGTCGGTATGGAACTGGCCTTGGTTCTTCACGAATCTTAGCGGCTGCTTCATTAAGGCGCTTGTGACCGTCGCTCTCTGGGCGCTTGAGGCGGGAGTGATCGAAGTTGTCGGCATTTGGAAACTCGATCCGGCAGGCAATTTCTTCGGCTCCAGTGATGTTGCAGCCGCCAAGGCATCGCCGTTGACTTGCTGCTGCGCATGAACAGAGCTGCCAAGGAAGAAGAAAAGAAAGAAAAAACGGATCGCGTGCTGTCGTACCATGTTGTCAACCGACCCTGCTGCCGAGATTGAGGCGCTTGTAAGCGTGTTCTTGAATCAGTGCTTCATTCTAGTTTTCGCAAGAACGGGCTGAGCATACGCTAGAAGCATAGGGGATTGTCAAGCTTCATAGGTCGATTATTTCGCGGGTGAGGAAAAACTCTGGCCGCATGATTTTTTTGTAAACATTTTTTACAGATTGTGATGAGTTGACTTAGGTCGCCCTTGTATAATGATGGAGTAATGGAGTGCTGTATTTAAAGCTAATACTCCGTTACTCCAATACTCCAACTCGCTTGGCGGTTTCCGCTTTTTGACTGCTAGAAGGGAAACAAAGGGGTCGGGAGTCTTTTCACGATCCTTTGGGACGTCCGCGTGAACGCAACGTGGACTCAAGCCCCAACCGTTTCGCCATTCGGGCCACCCAAGCTTCACTGCCAAACGGCCGGCCGCGTTGCGCACTACAGCGTAAGTCCTCCAACTCCGCCTCTTTCTCCGTCTCATTGACCCATTTAACCCACCGCGACGGTCGCTTGACCGGCCACTCGCTCAAAAAGTCAAAAAGCTTTGGATCGCCTTGCCTCCTCCGCCACAGGCTACACCACCGCCACTCCTCCGCCCGCTTGACCAGCTTGGCCCGCATGGCATTGCGCTCCACGTATCGCGCAACGGTAAGAAAGTGCTCATCGCTCTGAACAGGAAAGGATTTAAAACGCCCCTGATAGACCGGCCCACTCCCCGAACTCCGCCGGTGCGCATGCCACCGCTGCGTGTGCGTTACCGTTATCCACCGCATCACTTCGGAGAGATCTCCATCGTCGCGGGGCCAGAGAAGTAAATGCCAGTGATTGGGCATGAGACAGTAAGCGGTAATGCGGATACCGGTTCGCTTGTACGCTTCTTGGAGAACTTTTTCAAAGGCGCCGTAGTCGGCAGGCTTTTCGAACAGTCGTAACCGCCCCACTCTGCGGTTTAACACGTGGTAGACTAATCCACCGGTCGAAACACGAGGACGGCGCGGCATGGCACATCTTCTATCCCAGAGCAGCCGTTCCTGTCAAGAAAAGACTCCCGACCCCTTTGGTCCTTCTCGTGCTATCTGTTTCAAGCACTCGTATCGTTTCACACGCCGACCCATATCAACGTTCCCAGCCTTGCGTCAAGATTATTGGTTGCCCATTTTTTGCTCAGGCGAAACGACCCTCTAAAGCCTTGCGATGACTTCTTCAGCAAACATTTTGATCACCGACTCCTTCGATTTTCCGAAGGGAATAATTGTCAGCTCGCCGATGTCTGATTGAAGGATGTTGCGCACTTTGTCTCGGACGTCGTCAGGCGAGCCCGCCACGGCGAAGCGGTCCACCCACTCGTCACGAACCAGGTAGGAATGCTCCGGTCCCATGTGATGGTAGGTGTCGTAGTGCTTCCACAGGCGCTCGACGGCTTTGCGATCTTCCTCATCCGTCAGTTTTCCCATTCTGTGCAGCCTTCCGAGATGGGTCATCGCCGCGCGCGCGATCTTGCCTTTGACCTCTTCTCGGGCATCCTTTGAATATTCGCCAACGCAACAAGGAATCCGGTAAACGACCTTCACTTCATCAGCCGAGCGACCCGCTTCGGCGCAATATTGTTTCATCGTAGCGACGATGGATTCGAGCGTCGATACCTCGCCTGTATAGATGATGCCGTCGCCCAACGCGGCGACGATCTTCATCACCTTGGGCGCTAGCGTACCAACGTAAATCGGAACTTTGGGTCCGGACGCGAAGACGCATTGGACCTTTCGTCCGTTCATTTGAATCGCGTCGCCGGCCAGAAGCTGCTTTAAATTCTTGAGCGCTTCTTCGAGCTCGTCGATGGTGATGGGCTTCATGCCGATATTTCCGGGTCCCGTTGCGCCGACACCAAACCCGAGCAGAACGCGACCGGGCGCGAGCTCGTTGAGAGTCGCCATAGCGCTCGCAGTCACAGTCAGATGGCGCACTTGCGGATGCGTCACGCCCGGTCCGATTTCCAGGGTTCGCGTGGTTGCGGCGATTGCGCCCAAAAGCGCGTATAGTTCGCGCCAGATCATATGGGAATCACCGACCCAGAAGCGCCGGAAACCCGACGCCTCCGCCCGTTGCGCCAAGCGCACACCTTCTCGGGCGTTCTCCGTTGCAAATAGACCGACGCCAAAATTTACGTTTGCCACAACATCTTCCCTTTGCCCTTTGCTATCTTGCTCCCTGCCCTCTCGTAGGACTGAGTGCTGAGTATTCCCGGAAGCCCCACGGAGTGATGGAGTATTGGAGTGTTGCTTTAACTCGTGACTCTCTTTGCTTCTTGCACTTTGCCGTTCACTGCTCGCGCCTGACGACTCACGTTTTGTTGAAGCTGGGAGGCTAGAATGCCAAGCCACAGAATCACAAATCGGAATCAGATCTCAGTTCAAAATTCACAATGCGAATTCCGAAATCCGATATTCGCCTCACGCCTGATCCCTCTTATACCTAATGTCCGTTCCCTGCCTTCTGCTCGCTGAGCGTGGGCGCGATGAATCGCGCCCCTACAATTTCGCCGTCTTGCCGACCGCTGACTTCTGATCTCTGATCTCTGTTTTCCGCCTTTGCCCCTTACCCTTCACGACTCACGCCTTACAGTTGTTGCCGCGAAGCTCACCAGTGGCTGCCGGATCCACGGTCAGAGCATCAGCATCAATCACGACGCCATACTCTGCGCGCGCCGCGTCAATGCTCACGTACCCGTCCAAGACATCGCCTAGAACCCGCTCCGGGTCGCGCTCGAAAGGATCGCCCAAGCCGCCGCCAGCATTGGTTTGCACGCGGACGATATCCCCCGGTTTGAGAAAAACTTCACGTACGCCATCGGCCACTGCTGCACCATTGACGAACACGTCGCCCACGCGCGCGCTGCGGCCACCGAAAATTCCCCACGGCGGCAGCCTGCTTCTCAAGCTTCCTTTTAAACTGCGCACGGGCACGATCGACTCCTCGAGAACCTGGTACTCGCGCGTACTGCCCATTCCGCCGCGATATTTCCCCGCTCCGCCGGAGTCGGCTGTTACGGCAAACTGTGTTATGCGCAGGGGAAATTCGCTTTCATGAATTTCGATGGGGCCGGGACGAAATTGGCCGGCTCCAAGCGGTCCATGGATGAGATTCACGCCGTCGCGGCCGTTGGTTGCGCCTTGCGCGGTGTTCAATAATTCCATGAGCACCCAGGATTTTCCCGATGCCGAATTGCCCATGACACGAATCGAACCGCCTCCGCCGGACGAAGCCGCCGCTCGCTCCGGACAAAACTCCCCGAGCGCTTTTACCGCCATGTCGCACACGAGATGAGCTAGCGGCGTATAATGCGAAACCGCTGCTCCGGGCCTGGGACAGACGATTGTCCCTTCGCGAAAACGGGTTTCAACAACCTCTACAAAGCCGTGGTTAAAATGAAGATTGGCGTCGGTCATGGCCATGAGCGCGCAATAACAACTATTTTTCACCATCGGCGGGACCAGGTTGACCGCTCCCTGAGCTTGCGCATCCGAGCCGCTGAAATCGAAAACTATTTTGTCGCCGGATTTGATCACCACGAGATGAGCCCGCAGCGGCCGGCTGAGATTGACATTGTCGTGATCCAGGATGCCTTCAGCCTCGTGTGTGCCGTCGGGCATGGCTTTCAGCGCCGCGCGCAAACGATCCGCAACGCGGTTCATGAGTTCGCGTGACGCCGCGGCTATCGTCGCAACACCAAAACGGCGGCAAAGCTCCTGGACACGGCGCGCGCCAACGTTGCAGGCCGCCACCTGCCCTCTTAAATCGCCCAGAGTCTCCACGGGAATGCGGCTGTTCGCGCCTACGATTCGCTCGATATCGCGATTGACGAGTCCGCGAGAATGATATTTAACCGGCGGCAGCACCAGGCCTTCTTCCCACAAGTCTCTGGCCGCGGTTAGCCCGCGCACGCCGCCGAGATCCGGTTTATGCGCAAGCGTGCCGCTGTAGCCGACTATGCATCCGTCAAAAAAGATTGGCACGAGGATCACCGTATCAGAGGTGTGCGTCACATTGCCTTCGAACGGATGATTAAAAAGCAGGGCGTCCCCCTCCGCCAACTCCTCGGGCGCAAAATAACGCGGCAAATGTTCTTTCACCGCCGAAAAAGACGCGAAGTGGAACGGAAGCTTTTTCGAGACCGCAAGCGTGCGCAACTCTGCATCCAACAGTCCCGCGCTGCCGTCTTCGGATTCCCGCAGCACCGTCGAATAGCCGCTATGGAAGAGCACCACGCGCATCTCTTCCACGATGCTGGTTACTTTGGAATGGATAAGCTCCAGCACGATCGGATCGAGAACCGCGGTCATCGCATGACCTTTGTACTACTGTGCTTGAAAGTTTTCTCCACCTGCCCAAATTCGGATCGCGTAGGGTGCGCTTTGCGCACCATCGAGCGAAACGGTGCGCCGGGCGCACCCTACGAACTTTTTTTGATAAACTTCGTGCTCTTCGCGCCCTTCGTGGTGAAATCTGCCTTTCACGTTTGGTTACGGCTCAGCCGCGCTGTGATAATACCGCGACTATGAAAGTCAGCGGTACAGGCCCTTCTGCGCCAGCTCGCGCACCAGCCCATCGTCAACAAAGTTTTCCGGTAGCGCGGTTTTGGCTTTGGGATCATTGCTCTGGCGCAGGACTTCGGCAATCCCCTCTTTGTTGGGTTCGGGAACGCGCGCGATAAAATCCAGCGCATATTGATACGTGACATCCAGGATCTCCGGGTCGTCCTCGCGCATGTATTTCTTGATCACCCCGATGGCAAACGGCTTGTCGCTCACCATACGTTTTATTCCCTCGGAGTAGGCTTTCATGAATCCCAACGCCGTAGGCCGGCTCTTCTTGAGAAACGCGCGCGTGCTCGCAATGGTCGAGTAAGGAAAATAGATGCCTGATTTGGTCATGTCGATCAAAAGTTTGGCCCCGCCTTTCTCGGCGCGGAGACTGTTCGGCGGCGCGATGGGAGCCGCGAAAATCTGCCGGGCCAAAAGCGCCGCCGCCATGGCTCGGTGTCCGCCGGCAATTTGCAGGACCGGAACGTCGCGAACCGGTTCGAGGCCGTTTCTTCTAAGCACCTGCCGCATGGCGTAGTCCGTCGATGAGCCGTAGCGGGTTACGCCCACCGGTTTTCCGCGCAGATCCTGGACCGAGTGAATTTCCGGCGCAGCCATGAAGTGAACCGCGGGAACAATCGATATTCCACCGATGAAAATTGCGTCTCCACCCTTGAGTCGGGATTCAATGACCGGTTCTCCGCCGGCAAGCACGATCGGGGCTTCGCCTGCTAACATGGCCTGGATAGCCGTGCTCGCGCTTTGAATGTAGACGAGATTAACTTCCAGACCTTCTCTGTCGAGATAGCCCGCTTCCTGGGCGACCCAGCAGGCCAAGAACAGCCCGCTGATCGATGCATAGACAACATTGATGCGCTCCTTAGCATGGAGCGGAGGGGAAGCCAGGAGCGAAAATATCATCAGCCCAGCGAGGAAAAGAAATCGAAGCCTTTTCATCTAGCCCTCCGGTTTCCAGAGCACTGGAGTGGTGGAGTAATGGAGTGCTGTATTTAAACCCAATACTCCATTACTCCAAGACTCCAATTCGCTTTGCGGTCTCTGTTTTTTGGGCCGTTAGCTACTGCTTTTGCCATACCTTCGCTCGCCGAGGTTCACATCATTATGGATGATCGTGAGGTCTATCGGAGTGCTGCGCGCCACAGTGACGAACGCGGGACAGCGGCGGGTCGCCGCCTCAACGATGGATTGTATCGTCTCCGGCGGACTCGGACTGTCCACCGTGACTGTGTATGCGATTCGGCCGAAGCCTCTGGCAACTTCCTGCTCCATGTCCCCGGTTCCAGGTTCGATGTATCCCGAGATCTCTCCTTCGAACCGATTCAATTGAACGTCGAGCAGAGCCGCGCTTTTCACGCACCATACTTGGTGGCACATCATCGTACCCGCAAGAAAGTAGCGCAGCGGCGCGGGGCCGGCATCGCGACCGCCGACCTCGTCCCCTTCGTCTGAAATAAAACTGTGCCCCTCCACGGTCGCCCTGAATTGAAGCCCATACAGCGCTTTGGAATGAACGGTGGTCACAGGCCGCGGGGCTTCTCCAGTTTTTCGCGCGCGCCGCTGGGTGAGCTGCTTTCCGGCTATGTCTTTCAGAATCGGATCGACTTTAAACATTTTCCCTCCGTCTTATTTGAGAAGTTCGCAAAGGGCAAACCGAAGAGGTCAGAGATCAATTGGCAGAGGTCACGCGAAGAACGGGGACCAAGCAGATTCTGTATTTGCTGATCTCCGACCTCTGACTTCTGACGTCTATAACCGCAAGGTGCGCCTTGCGGTTACGGCTTCCACCCCGATTTCTTCAAGCTCGCTTCCACTTCCGCGGCCGTGCTCAAATCAAAGACATTTTGGGTCTCTACGTTGCGCTCAATTTTTCTGGTTTCGCGCGCTCGATCGATGACTTTTCTCATGCTGCCCGGCTCGAAGCCGCCTCCGGGATTGTAGCGGCGCATCTCGTCTTCGTACGTCTCGCGCGCCGCCTTACGGTCTTCGATGCGCAGGAACTTTTGTATCACCGTAAGGGTCTCTTCCGGCTTCTGGCCATAGAACAGATGACCCTTGAGCACCGCCCGCAGCAAAGAACGCACGATCCCCGGCTCGTTAGCCAACATTTCATTTTTCGCAATCAGCGGATGCGATACAAACGGAGGCGGGTCGTAGTCTAAAACCCGATAGCCATCGCGCATCGCGGCCAAAGCCTGCTGGGAAGACAACAGCGTCCCCTGCACATTATTCGATGTTAACGCGGCCAATCGCACCGGAACGCCTCCGGTTTGCAGCAGCAAGACATCCTGCATAGGCTTCAGGCCGTGATCGGTGAGGATTTCTCTCGTCAACATATCGGTGAGAGTCCCGAAAGCGCTGATCGCGATTTTTTTTCCTTTGAGATCTTCAAATCGTTTGATTTGCGGCGCGACCACCAATCGATGCAGCAGAAATTTTTCTATGACGTAAATCACTTTCCCCTTGACGTCGCCGGCAACCACCGCATCAAAGGTGCTGGGGGAGACGGTAAATTGCACCGAGTTCGCAATCAGCGCCATGGTGCAGAGATTACCGCGCGCGGCGATGGTTTGAACGTCCATTTGCTCCTGGGCGTAGTAGCCGTTCTGCCGCGCGATTATCAGCGGCATGACTCCTACGGAATAGTCCGGCGCGCAAATGGTAAACTTGCGCACCTCGGCGCCAACGCCGTTCCACGTCAAAAACATACTGACAATAACTATAACCAGTGAAAGGCCGGGTCTGCATCGCCTCATTTGACTAACTCTCCTTCGATTTTTCTACGTCCCGTGTCCTGCCGGGCTTAAACCAAAATTTTTCCGTTATCGCATACCACTGTATCGTCGATGATCATCGTTATTTTCTCGATAATGCCTTCGAGCCGGAGCACGCTGACGATTTTCCCGCGATCGGCGCCGTGACCAATTCCGAAATGCATCGCTCCATAATGTTTCTTCCAGCTACGCACCGAATCGGCATAGGGCTGGCAGAGCTTGCTTAAGCCTAAGGCCATCTCGCCGCCAACCAACCATGAATTCTCATCGCCGTAGGTCTCTAGGAACCAGCGCACCTGATCGGCTTCGGTCTTGCCCTGAATATCAACGACACGACCGTCTTTAATCGTCAGCGCCACGGGATGTCTCCACCTACCCGGTGGAAATTGAGCCGTTACCTCCCAGACCACGGTTCCGTTAGCTGTGCCGGGAATGGGCTCGATGTGAGCTTCACCCCACGGCCAAGTCCCGCCGGCCAATTTTTCAGTTTTGGCGTTGCGCCCGAAAGGTATCCTGCCCCATCGATCGGCGTGATAGGAAGGCGGCATATCGCCGATGTCCGCAGTGAAGTCGGTGCCGGCGTCCGACAAGATGTGAATCCTTTTGCCGCGATCATAGATCTCGCCGACGCGCCGTCCCAAAGCGGAAATTTCTTTGACCTCGTCGAGATTAGCCCGGCCGCCGCCTTCGGTGAGAATCTCGACGGTCATCTCCTCCATCAGACACATCGGCCCGCCACACGCTTTGCGCATCGCGCGCGATCCCGCCGACGCATCGCTCAACGCGGTGGTCGTCAGCGCAAAAATTGCATCCGCCCCACGCGCCGCCTCGATCGCCATTTGCGGCGGATCGGCGAAATGATGCGCCAGCCTCGGCCACATGCACAGGACCGGCTCGCCGCCTTTCTCATTGATCGCCGCCATTGCCGCTTGCCAAACGAGCGGGTCCATCGCGTCATCCGTTATCACCAGAATCCTGTCGCCCGGTTGAATCGACCGCACCGGTACTTGAAAACTTTTCATCACCGACATCAGTCGAGTCGCCGGGCTCCCGAATCGCTCCATCATGACCATGGCTTCACCTCAATCGAGACACCGTGAGGCGTTAGGCGCGAAACGTAAGGCGAGCAAAGCTCCTCACGCCAACGTTTCATTCCTCACTTTTCACGCCTCACGCCTCACGTCTCACGGTTTTTTACGGCTCCCATTTCGTCCTCTTGAGATCCGCCTCAGCGTCTCTGGCGAGACTTAAATCAAAGACTTCGTTGAGTTCCACATTTCTTTGCACCTTCAACATTTCTCTGGCTCTTTCGACGACGCGTTTCATGCTTGGCTCCTCTAATTGGCCGCCGGGATTATGCCGCAGCATGTCATCGTCATAAATCTGCTTGGCGACCGCACGGTCATTGACTCGCTGCACCTTTTGAGTGAGCGCAATCGCCGCCGTAGGATTTTGTCCATAGAAAATGTGCCCCTTCTCCATAGCCCTGAGCAGCGCGCGAACCATGGGCCGCTCGCGCGCCAAAAGATCGTCCGATGCCGTGATCGGCGAGGAAATCCAGGGCGGTTGTTTGTAGGGCAGTTCACGAAAGCCTTCCTTGACCGCTTGCAAAGCGCCGGTAGAGGCGAGTAGAGCCGCCTTAACCGTGCCCGCTTTCAAGGCCGCATAGCGAACGTCTGGTGTGCCGATTTGCAGTAGCACAACATCCTTGGCCGGGTTAATGCCGTGCTGTTCGAGAATCTCCCTGGTGAGCATGTCGGTGAGACCGCCGAAGGTGCTGACGGCAATCCGTTTCTGCTTTACTTCCTCGAAGCTCTTGATCTCCGGGGAAACCACAAAGCGATGGCCTAGAGTTTTCGCGGAAACGTAAATCACTTTGCCCTTAAATCGTCCCGCGACCATCGCGTCGAACATGTTGGGGTTGCTCGATAGCTCCATCTGCCCATTCAACAAAGCCATCGTGCAAATTTGCCCGCGCGCCACAAGCACGTCGAGATCCAACCCCTCCTGCGCGAAATAGCCGCGCTCTTTCGCCACATAGGCGTGCATGATTCCCGAACCGACACCGGGAGCGCAGAGCCTAACTTTTCTCAGTTGAGCTGAGGCATCGGAATCGAAAAGAAAGAAAAAACCGATCAGCAACAACGAAACAACTGAACTACGTAGGGCGATCAGTCGGTATGTCTTCTCTGTGGCTTCCTCCCCCTTGATGGGGGAGAATAGAGGGGGTGATTCACAATCGCTCTCGCACCCCCATCCTTGCCTTCCCCCGTCAAGGGGGAAGGCATGCTTGCCGGGACGCACTGTTACAACTAGTCCACGCCGCTCCACTAAATCTTGATCATTTTTCATCAGCACCTCCCAAGCCTGCTACCCGCCTAACAACTCTTTCCATTTTGCTTCCATCGCTCGGCGCAACTCGGGTGAGATACCGACTTTCTCAGGAAAATGTTCTTTCCAGTGATAGGGCCGGGTCGCATCGATGATGGCGACCGAGGCCGTGTAGTCGCCCTTCTGTGCCTTCTCCGGATCGAGGCGCGGGTCGACGCGTGAGCTCCAGATCCGCCGGTTGATGTCTAACGAAGTGCCAGGATCGCAGCGGCTCCCCATCGCTTCGAACACTTCTTCTAGATCGTGTGGGTTGACGTCTTCGTCGACAAGAATCACGAAGCGCGTATGGTACCCGCCGGTGCCGCCGAGCGCGCCGAGGGCCGCACGCATCGCATGACCGGGAAAAGATTGCTCGATCGAGAGAACGACTATACCGCCACCATATCGGACACCCTTGATGCCTGGGATTCCCAGAGCCTCAAGCTCGGAGCGCACCCGCATACCGCGAGCGCCAAACAAATTTCGCGCCGTGTTGGGAAACGGCGGCGAGCCCATGATGATGGGATCGTCGCGGAAAAGCACGGCGTGAATTTTTATCAGCGACGAGGGGCTGGCGTCACCATAATATCCGCCCATTTCACCGAACGGCCCTTCGATCGCGACGCCCGCCTTCGGCGGAAGAATCTCACCTTCGAGCACTGCCTCCGCCGTCGCGGGAATCGGCAGGTCCGTATAAACGCCTCGGGTTACTTCGACTGGAGCGCCGCGCAGCCAACCGGCGTAATCGTATTCACAATGGCCCCAAGCGGCGTTGTCGCCGGCGGCGATGAGAATCGATGGCTCCTGCCCCAGTGAAATCGCCACTGGACAGCCCTTGTCCTGCGCCCAATATTTCTTGCTGATGATATCGCCGTGGTGCCCCGACGCCAAGTGGCCGACACAAGTGTTCTCATCGATCAACTTGAACCGATAGGAGCCGACATTGACGTACCCGCTTTCCGGCTCCCGCGTCACTGTCGCGGTGGCGCACATATAAGGTCCACCGTCCTTCTCATGCCAGCGCACCCAGGGAAAGATCTTGAGGTTGACGTCTGCGCCTCGCTTGACGTTTTGCTTGACCGGAGCGTCTTGCACAAAAACCGGCGGCAGGGGCTGAAATTTTTTGACCTCCGCATTCCACCAGCGCATGGCCTCGGACTCACTGATTTCGGGCGGGCAGCCGTGAATCAACTTCTGGCGCGCCGCGTTGTTGAGCATGTTGGTCATCAAACGCCAACCGCGCGGATAGCCTTTGATCGCATCGAAAAGCAAGACCGGACATTCTTTACGCGCGCCGATGAGCCCGGTGAGCGCGCCGATTTCCAGCTCTCCGTCCGCTCCCTCAATCACTTGGAGCTGGCCCATCGCTTTCACTACGGATAAATATTCGCGCAGATCCTGAAACGCACGGGGCCGACGCTGTACTGATACTGGAGTTGCCATTCTTCGTTCCTTAATGCGGCGACTGCTTTGCTACGAGGTAAATTAGAACCTTATTTCTTTCTACGTTTTTCGCTCTGCACGCTTGAATCTCCCCCTCCTCTTTCCTCCCCCGCAATGCGGGGGAGGATGAAGGTGGGGGCGTGTCCCCGTCGTGGTGAATTTTCCCTCAAATCTTGAACTTGCCCTTCTCGCACACCACCGTGTCGTCGATGGTCATCGTGATCTTGTCGGTGATTCCTTCAAGCCTGAGGATGCTGTTGATCTTGCCGCGATCGGCGCCGTGGCCCATGCCGAAATGCATCGCGCCGTAATGTTTCTTCCACTCGCGCACCGAGTCATTGTCTTTCTGGCAGAGCTTATTAAGCCCGACTGAAATTTCTCCACCCACCAGCCAAGAATTTTCATCGCCGTAGGTTTCCACAAACCAGCGCACCTGCTCCGCCTCGGTTTTGCCCTGTATATCGACGACGCGGCCGTCCTTGATGACTAGCGTCACGGGATGTTTCCACCGGCCCGGCGGAAACTGCGCCGTCACCTCCCACACGACCGTCCCGTTGGCCGTGCCCGGCACCGGTTCCACGTGAGCTTCGCCCCACGGCCATGTGCCTCCGGCCAACTTGCCGTTTTTTGGGTTGCGCCCGAAAGGAATTCGCCCCCACCAATCAGCGAAAAATCCCGGCGCCAAACCGCCTATCTCGGCCGTGAGATCGGTGCCGTTATCCGCTTGCACGCGAATTTTCTTGCCCTTATCTTGCAGTTCGCCGACCTTGCGCCCGAGCGTGCAAATTTCTTCAATGTCTTTCATCGTCGTCCGGCAGCCGCCGTCGCAAAGAATCTCGACGGTGATCTCCTCCATAAGCCACATCGGCCCGCCGCAGGCCTGCCGCATCGCGCGTGATCCCGGCGTAGAGTTGCTCATCGCGGTGGTCGTGAGCGCTACGATGACGTCCGCGCCGCGCGCGGCTTCGATCGCCATCTGCGGCACATCGGC
>JBGPIK010000093.1:0-18317 GCA_041484845.1 Binatia bacterium
CCAGCACAGAACGAGCTACCCCAGGCCGCGAGCAAAAGTCAAAGAGGATGTTTTCGAAGGGACACTTCAAAAATCACATGTTTGGCTGAACGAGGTCATGGCGGAACTCGATTGGCACGACCGCCCGCATAGGGCGTACCTGGCGTTGCGCACCGTGCTCCATGCCTTGCGGGATCGGCTAACCGTGGAGGAAGCCGTGCAGCTGGGAGCGCAACTGCCGATGCTGATTCGCGGCTTGTATTACGAAGGCTGGACGCTCAAGGGGAAGCCGCACAAAGAGCGTCACCAGGAAGATTTTTTGGATCACGTCAAAAAGGCATTTAAAGATAATGCCGCGGTCAATCCCGAGGAAGTGGTCCGCGGCGTGTTCAAGATCCTTACTTGGCATGTGAGCGCCGGAGAAATCGCAGATGTTAAACACGTTCTACCGAAACCGTTAAAAGAGTTGTGGCCGGAGTCACCCACGTGGAGCGCGGATAATAGATCGCGAGTCGTTTAACCACAGGGATGCGACTAAAGAGATCGGCTAAGCAAACCTTTGGCCGGTTTTCTTAAAGCAAAATTCACTAGCGGTAACACCCGCCACGCTGGTTAACGTGGGACCACGCAGCGGACAAAGAAAAGCCGCAGGTCCGCGCATGGCAGCTAAACAACAAAAACGGGATTACTACGAAATATTGGGCGTTGATCGTTCAGCAACCCCGGAACAGATCAAACAGGCCTACCGGCAGCTTGCGCTTAAATGGCACCCCGACCGAAACCCTGCTCCCGACGCAACTGACAGGTTTAAGGAGGTTGCTGAGGCTTACGCGGTTCTTTCCGACGAAACCAAACGCAAGCAATATGACGCCGCAGGTCACGCGGGAATCAGCGAGCACTGGTCAACCGAGGATCTTTTCCGTGACTTTCATTTCGGCGATTTCTTTGGGGGCCGCTTCGGTGACCTCGGCAGCATTTTTGGCGACCTGTTTACAGGTCCGACGCGACGAACCCACGCTAAACCAAAGGGAGCGGATCTTTACTATGACCTCGGGCTTACTCTAGACGATGCCGCAAAAAGCGGAGAGCGCATCATCAGCATCACACGCTCGGAGCGATGCAAAACCTGCGGCGGCAATGGCGCGAAGCCAGGAACCCAACCTGTGACCTGCGCCGATTGTCAAGGCAGCGGTCAAAAACAACGGATTAAGTCAGACCGAGGAATGAAAGTGATAACTGTTTCTTCGTGCGCGCGCTGCATGGGGAAAGGGGTATTCATCGAAACTCCGTGTCCCACCTGCCACGGCACAGGCATCGAGTTGCTCGCGCACGAAATCAAAATGCACGTTCCGGCGGGCATCGACGATGGCATGATGCTTCGGCTTGCCGGTCAGGGTGAAGCCGCCTCAGAAGGAGGGTTACCCGGTGATTTGCTGGTGCGAATCAGCATTGCACCTCATCCGACTCTAAGAAGAGAAGGTGAAAATCTTTATACGCTGATGCCGATTAGCTTTCCCGATGCAGCGCTCGGAACCAAACTGAGCATTGATTGCCTGGGAGGAGAAAACGTCCGCCTCACCGTGCCGCCGGGGATTCAGAGTGGCACGGCGCTGCGTGCCCGCGGCAAGGGCATGCCGCGCTTGCACCGGCGAGGCAAAGGGGATTTGTTTGTTGTCGTCGAGGTTAAGACACCCACCCGACTGACCCCGCGCCAACGCGAGTTATTAAGACAATTCAAGCTTGAGAGCGAAAGGGCGCAGCTGGCGGACTTTGTAAAAGAAGCGGCTGAGACATAAGGAACGGCGCGTGGCATGCAAAACTTCACTACTGCGGGCGCAATCCTTTCGCCGCATCTTTGGCGGCCTCCACTGTGTCCTTACCCAATGAGGGTGTGTTGCAATTTCGAAATCCTGCGACCACTCCTCTTCTGTCATTTCGAGCCCTTCGGCTGCGCTCAGGATAGACTCCGCGAGAAATCCTCGTTCCGAGCGAATACGAGGAATTTTTCTTAGACCCCTCACATTCGTTCGGGATGACAAATCGGTGTCTGCGGCATCGCGACACAGGGAAGGATGAAGGAGCACGGTCACCGTGAAGTCCCGGTTTCTTCGTATTCGGCGTCAATCACCCCTTCCTTCTCGGCCGCGCCTGCTTTGTCTTGTGATTTCTGTTGTTGTTGTGACGCCTGGCTATAAATGGCCTCCGCTAGTTTATGCGACGCCTGGGTGACCTCGTCCATCGTTCTCTTGATCCGTTCGATATTCTTATCCTTAACAGCCTGTTTCAGGGCGTTGATGTGCGCCTCAATATCGGCACGTTCGCTTTGACTGATCTTGTCACCATAATCTCGTAGCGATTTTTCAGTTGTGTAAACCAGGTTGTCAGCGTGATTGATGATTTCTACCTCCTCCTTTTTCTCAGCATCTTTCGCGGCAAATTTCTCCGCGTCTTTGACCATCCTGTCGATCTCGTCCTTGGCGAGCTTCTTCGGCGCGGTAATAAGGATGGATTGCTCCTTTCCTGTGCCGAGATCCTTCGCTGAAACATGGACAATGCCATTGGCGTCAATATCGAAAGCAACCTCGATCTGAGGTATGCCACGGGACGCGAGCGGAATTCCGACCAGGTCAAATCTTCCTAACTCGACATTATCATTGGCCATAGGGCGCTCTCCCTGCAGGACGCGAATCGTTACCGCGGTCTGGTTATCCGCGGCAGTCGAGAAAATCTGGCTTTTTCTAGTCGGTATAGTGGTATTTCTCTCGATCAACCGGGTATCGACCCCGCCTAAAGTTTCAATGCCCAAAGACAACGGAGTAACATCCAGCAATAAGACATCCTTGAGTTCGCCTTTGATGATCGCTGCCTGAATGGCCGCCCCCATGGCGACGCACTCCATCGGGTCAACGCCACGCTCGATCTTCTTGCCAAAATAATCCTCGACAAATTTCTGCACGATCGGCATTCGCGTAGGGCCGCCTACCATGATAATCTTATCGACATCCTTGTTGCTGAAACTGACACCCTCCTTCGCAAACGCATCTGTGGTGTCTTTTAATGCTTGTTCCAGCGGGCCACGGCATCGTTCAATAATAGGCCTGACCAATTCCTCAATCTTCGCGCGGTTGACCGACAGGGTTAAATGTCTTGGGCCGGCGCTGTCGGCGGTGATGAACGGCAAATTGATATCCGTAGTCAAAGTGCTCGAAAGTTCGACCTTCGCCTTTTCCGCTGCTTCACGCAGACGTTGCATGGCCATACGATCCGTTCTCAAATCGATCCCGGTGTCGCGTTTAAATTCTTGGGCGATATGTTCGATAAAGACATGATCCATATCGGTTCCACCCAACTGGGTATCGCCACTCGTTGCCAGGACCTTGAATCCGCCTTCTTTCCAGATTTCCATAAGCGTGACGTCGAGAGTGCCGCCGCCAAAATCAAAAACCAGTATTTTTTGTTCCTTTCCAGTTTTCTCCAATCCATAGGCGAGGCAAGCTGCCGTGGGTTCATTGATGATTCTCAAGACCTTAAGGCCGGCAATTTCTCCCGCATCCTTCGTCGCCGTGCGCTGATTGTCGTCAAAATAGGCAGGACAAGTGATGACCGCCTCTTCGACGCTAGCGCCGAAATACGCATCCGCGTCCTGTTTTATCTTCTGGAGTATAAAAGCGGAGATCTGCTGCGGTGTATATTCCTTGCCGAACACCTTGAATTTGAAGTCGGTGCCCATCTTACGTTTAGCTGCCTGGATCGTGCCTTCCGCATTGATCGCCGCCTGACGTCGTGCCGGTTCACCGACCAAGCGCTGACCGTCTTTTGTGAAAGCCACATAAGAAGGGAATGCCTTCCCCGAGGCGACCCCCGCACCTTCAGCCGAGGGGATAATCACGGGCCTTCCACTTTCCACAACTGCGGCGGCGGAGTTTGAAGTTCCTAAATCGATACCAATCACTTTTGCCATTTCGGCCTCCTAAGACACTTTGTATGGGCTAACGATCGTCTTGCTACCCACCGCAATGCATTCAGAAGCATTTTGTGCTTCGCAAGTCTGCGGCAACCGACCGCTCCTTTTTCCAGACTTGCAAAATCTCGGTAGCTTCCGTGGTACGCCATCGAACACCAATTCAATACTGAACTACAAAGTAACGCCACAACGAGCCTTGCTTATAATCACGAAGAGCAAGGGAGATGCCATCCTCTGGCGGCTTTCCAGGCAAGAAGAAACCATTGGATAGGGAGAGCAGCAGAAAAGAAGACACGCAGTCTTTTGGATAAGCGCAATAAGTTATGACAGTGAAGCGCAGTACGGTGAAGCCGCGACTGGCGTTTCGGCCTTTGAGGTAAAACTCCACACTCCGTGACGCCACAACAAGTTTTGTGGCGCCACCGCGCTGAAACCTTTTGATGATGCTCTTGACGGGCGTAGGGCAGGAACGCTTCCGTCCGATTTCAGCCAACCAAGAAAATCGACTGATCGCCCTACACCCGAGGTGCTATAGCTCACTCGACCTTGATTTTGATCTCTTTGGCCTTGGCCTCTTCGCTCTTAGGGAGCCTCACTTCCAAAATGCCGTTCTTAAAGGACGCCTTGATTTTGTCGGCTTGCACATCCTTCGGTAGTTGCACGGTCCTCGCAAAAGCGCCATAGGAACGCTCGCATCTGTAGTAGCCCTTTTCCTCGACCTTTTCTTCTTTCTTTTTCTCCCCCTTGAGGATCAACTCGGAGTCTGAAATCTTGACCTCAATATCATTCTTATCCATTCCCGGCAGCTCGGCCTTCACAACGATGTCGTCTTTTTCCTCATAGACGTCCACTGTCGGTGCGACAATGCCGCCCTCCGGCGCGCCTAGCCATCGCTCCGGCCACCACGGCCTCATGCGCCTGGTAAAAAAGTCGTCCATCATCCGGTCCATGTCGCGCTCCCACCTCGATAGGTCCATGAACGGCTTCCATGGTGTTATCGCCTTATTCTCCTTCTCTTTTGCCTTTTCCATAAGAAATTCCTCCCCTTAATTTTATTGTGAGCAATACCTTTCGTTAATGTTACGATTCGCAATTGGCGTGCCATGAAAAACTGTCGAGTTGCCGTGCAGTTCGCTTGATGGATTGTCAAACATGAAAATCATTTTGAGAACGTCTGATCAGAAGACGGATAGATCGACCTGATCCTAATTGACGGCTGCGATCTGCGGCTCAGGCTGGCGCAAAATCGCGACTATGTCATCATCGATGACCTGCGAAAAGTCCTTGAAGAACTGTCCCACCGCATAGAACTCAGCAGGCACATTCAAACAGACCATGGCGTCTGCCTCATGGGACATGGCACGCGCCGCCATAGCCGATGCCACAGCCACGGCGCCGACGAGTTTTTTGGGTTCTTGCCGGCGTATGGCACGCAAGGCCGCGGTCATGGTCGAGCCGGTGGCAATGCCATCATCCACAACAATCACAATGCGACCATGGGGATCGATGGGCAGGCGCCCCGGCGTATAGCGGGCGCGACGCTGCCGCAATACTTCAAGTTGGCGTTTCTTTTCCAGCTCTAGATATTGGGGTTCGATTTCCAGCATGTAATCCGCAGCAAACACGTTGCCTTTTTCGTCGATCGCGCCAATCGCCAGTTCGGGCTGTCCAGGATAACCGAGCTTGTGCACGAGCACGATGTCCAATTCTCCGCCCAAATCGTCCGCGATGATCTTTGCCATCGGCACAGCTCCGCGTGGAATGCCGAGAACCAACGGGTTCTTGCCCTTGTAATAAGGTTTCAATCTTTGAGCCAACAAACGCGCGGCATGTTCTCGGTTCTCAAACAGCATGGCATTTCTCCTAGTTAGGGTTGCAACCGTAGGTTAAGACAGACTTGTGTTCGCCAGTGGTTTGCGCGTTCCTGAATTGGCCAGCGTCTACTTGCTGAGCAAGATTACGGAGCGCCTCTGAAACAGTGACAGGATAGTTTGGCGCATGCTCAAGACTGAGCAACGATCGCGGCAGCCGTTTGATTTCAGCAAGCGCGCGCTTGCGCAGATCGTGTAGGGACTCGCCGGCCGACACGCGCCGTCCTGCTTTCATGAACTGGCGGATCAACGGTTCGCCTTCCCTTGCATCGCCCTCTACCGATAGGACATCACCAGTCATACGACCGTCATCGTCATAGCTACGGTACACTTGCTTTCGACCTGGCCACAGCACTTTTCCTTCCGAACGCTTTCGCCGGGCTCTGCCCGCATACTCAACTAGCTTGTAAGCGCAGTCCAGATAGGGCGCGTCGGCCGAGGTATCCATGTGGGTACCGATGCCGAATCCGTCGATCGGAGCGCTTTTCTGGAGCAAGCGCTCTAAAACGTACTCATCGACACTGCCGCTGGCAAAAATAGTCACATGTTTTAGCCCGCCCTGGTCGAGAATGTGCCGCACCTTAAACGCATGCTCCGCCAGATCGCCGCTATCCAAGCGTACCCCTTTTATTTTTATACCCTCCCGCTCCAGTTTGGGCGCAAGTCGCACAACCTTTTCGGCGGCGGCTTCAGTGTCATAGGTATCGATCAAGAGAATCACATTGTCCGGTAACGAGTGCGCAAAATGGTCGAAGGCGAGAATTTCATCGTCGTGGGCCTGAATAAACGAGTGAGCCATGGTACCGAAGATTGGCACGTCCCACAGCGGCGCCGCCAATACCGTCGCGCTGCCGGCAAAACCGGCCAGATAGCTGGCACGAGCAGCCAGCAAGCCGGCCTCAGCCCCATGAGCGCGGCGCAGGCCAAAATCGACCAAGAGTTTGTTTGGGGCAATTAAAACAGAGCGAGCAGCCTTAGAGGCGATTAGGGTTTGAAAATGCAGCAGATTGATCAAGCGGCTTTCCACCAATTGGGCTTGGGGTAGCGGCGCGGTCACGCGCAAAATTGGTTCGTTGGGGAAGAAAACGGTTCCTTCAGAAATGGCGTGGATATCGCCGGTAAAATGCAGCTTTTCGATATAGCGTACAAACGCCGGACGGAATGCATTATGACCTGAGATCCACTCTAGCTCTTCGGAGGTGAAGCGAAGATTTTCAACAAAACTCATTGCCTGTTCCAATCCCGCGGCTATTAGAAAGTTGCGCTGAGACGGAAACTTTCGGACAAAGAATTCGAAGACTGCCGTCTCCTCCATTCCCTGATCGAAATAGCCTTGCAGCATAGTGAGTTGATAGAGATCGGTGAGCAGAACACTCGTTTGCGCGCTGCATTCAGTAATCATAAAATTAATGCCATTTCACCCTTCGCCAGGCGAGATAAGCCTATCTTGCCGGTATCCTACTCCCTGACCGACTGATCATTTGGCGACTTCCGCAACTCACACTCCGTAGGGATTCGAAGCTTCGATGCCCCTCCTTGCGCTCCCTGACTCTTGATCAGGCCGGAGACAAACAGTGTTGACGATTCAAGCCGCTTTAGGTCGCCTTCGGCAAGAGCGGCAAGATCAGACAATGAGATGATACCCAAAAGCTTTCCGTCTTTGGCAACAGGCAAACGCTTGATTCGTTTCTTGCACATGACACTTACAGCCGCAAGACGGTCCTCTTCCGGCCGCAACACGATGACCGGTCGGCTCATGTGGAGTGCAACACCGCATTGATAGGGATCGTGACTCTGACCGATACAGGCCAGGAGGTCCCTATCGGTGATAATCCCTTTGATGGCGCCATCGGCGGTTACCACCAGGCAACCCACTGATTTTTCACGCATGCGTTTCGCGGCCTCGCCTATACACTCCCCAGGCGAGATTTGGATCACATCAGCCCTCATTATTTCCTGAAGTTTCATTTGCTCAGTTCCTCCGCTTGGCGGCCAGTCTCCTCTTTCGCTTGCGAGCTAGCGATCACATCCACTCTTTTCGCTGCGCTTTAGGCTAAGACTCCGAAAAGCGTGGTGGGAGACAGGCCTTTTTTCACCAATAAGAAGGCTCTTCTGGCTTTGCTAATCGCATACGGCGTGCCAGCACGTCTCCCATGCGTGAATCGGCGGTGCTCTGAGGTGTCAAATGATAGAGGACGGTTTCAAGCAGATCCCCTGGAGACGTTACCAAATGATGGTCCAGCAGTGAGGAAATGCACTGAATCTCATCGCCGCGAATAATCAGGTACCCTGTTTGTCATTATTGAAAAGTACATATGTTGATTTGGCCCCGGTTAGCATTGTTGCCCTCGCGGCATGGCTCGTGCACTTGTCTTTGAAGCGGAATTAGTACGTCTGTCAAGCGCGATCGATTGAGATAGATTTCCCGATGTTGGCGAGGAATTCGTGCCTACAACAACAGAATTAACGAAAAACATTCGCGCGGCTCTTGAAAAAGATACCCGCATCAACCTGCACCGCTTCCCGATTAGCATTGCCATGCAGAATGGCGACCTGATCCTGGCGGGAGAGATGCAAAACGTCGCCGCTAAGAAGCTGGCTCTTTTGGCGGCGGCGGAAACTCATGGTGTTCAACGCATTGTCGACCGGCTGAAGGTCACTCCTGCTGAAAAGATGGGAGACGCGGAAATCCGCGATCACGTATGTAAGGTCTTGCTGGAGGAATCGGCACTGGAGGGGTGTGTCATTCGCGGTTTGACGGGCCGTGATGTCGAATCGCTTCAAAAAGCGATAGCCGATCCGGCTGGATCGATTATCGTGGAAGTCAACGACGGCGTGGTCACTCTCAACGGAAAAGTACCCAGCTTAACCCACAAGCGGCTTGCCGGTGTTCTCGCATGGTGGGTACCGGGGACCCGTGATGTCATCAATGGCCTGGAAGAAGTTCCGCCAGAGGAAGATAACGACGATGAATTGATCGATGCCGTTCACCTCGTCTTGGAAAAAGATCCTTTTGTGAACGCCAGCAGAATCCGCGTCAACTCCAAGGATTGGGTTGTAACCCTTGAAGGTTTGGTTCCCGTTGAGACCATGAAACAAATGGCGGAACGAGATGCGTGGTGCGTTCTGGGGGTTAAGAGCGTCGTCAATAGAATTGAAGTCAGATGGTAAGCAACAGGAGGCGCTAGTTATGCCCACTTATGAATTCTTATGTCAGAAATGTGCGAAGCCGTTCGAGCGGATCTGCTCATTGGAAGAATACGACCGTCAAGCGAAAAAGAGAACTAAGTGCCCAAAGTGCGGGAGCACGAGTGTCGTGCGACAAATTTCTGCTGTTCAGGTGAAAACGTCGAAGAAGAGCTGAGAAACAAGCACGCGGCTCATGGCAGGAGTACGATCTCCGGCGACGATAACACAACGAGGAGCGTGCTGAGTTCCTCCCTCGGGATCCGACGTCTATTTTGATTGGAGGTTCCCATGCTTGTAAGCAAACGTATGAGCAAAGATCCGGTTACGGTGATGCCTGAGGATCTCTTGATCCAGGCGCGGCTAAAGATGCAAAAGGGAGGTTTTCGGCGGCTTCCGGTCATAAGTGACGGACAGCTCGTTGGCATAATCACGGATCGCGACATTCGCGAACATGTCGGGTTGCTGGACCGGACAGAAGTCAAAGCAGCGATGTCCCAAAAGCCTATCACGGTGATACCGGCCACGACCGTTGAGGCGGCCGCCCAGATTTTGCTCAAACAAAAGATTGGTGGTGTGCCTGTGGTCGAAAAGAACCGCCTGGTCGGGATGATCACGACGAGCGATATTCTGCAAGCTTTTCTCGATGTCATGGGGACGTCAGAAGTGACCAGCACGCGAATCGACTTTGTGCTGCAGGATGAAGGCGGCGGTTTGGCCGAGGCCTCAAGGATCATTTCTAAGGAAGGCGGAGAGGTTCTCGGCATTGGGACTTACCGGGGAAAATGGGGTGAGACTCCAGTATGCTACTTGCGTTTCCGTTCGGGCGACGCCGACACCATTGCCAAACTCCTCAAAGCAAGAGGCTTTGACGTATTAGGGGTGCACGCCGTGGGTGGATAACGGGAGGGTGCTTAGCAAACATGATGAGAAGTAAGAACGGATTTTTCACGATGCACAAGATACGCGAGCATAGTCGCGGGCCTAGTGACGAGCACACGACGTTTTGCGGGACATATCTATGCGGAAGCGAGGTGTGTAAAGATGAATGAGATAAGTATTGAACTGGACCGTTTCGATCAAATCGTCCAGATTCCTGCCAACGGGATCAACCTGGAAGGCGCACTGGTGATCCCTTCAGGGGCTCGAGGGATTGTATTGTTTGCCCACGGCAGCGGCAGCAGTCGCCATAGCCCGCGCAACAATTTTGTCGCCCAAGTGCTCCATAAAGCGGGCATGGGCACGCTGCTGATGGACCTGCTGACCCAAGAGGAAGATTCAATCTACCAGAATCGTTTCGACATTGGCCTTCTCACGTGGCGTCTCGAGCGCGCTACCCAGTGGTTAGTCGATCGGCCGCAGAGCGCGTCGCTCGCTATCGGCTATTTCGGCGCCAGCACCGGCGCAGCTGCGGCGTTGCAGGCAGCAGCCACCTTCGGTCCATCTATCGGTGCCGTGGTATCACGCGGCGGCCGCCCGGACTTGGCCATGTCGGCATTGGACCGCGTCCAATCGCCGACGCTACTGATTGTTGGTGGCCTCGACGATATTGTGATCGACCTTAATCGCCAAGCCTATGCCAAACTCAAGAGTGAAAAACATCTGGCGATCGTTCCGGGCGCGACCCATCTCTTTGAGGAGCCGGGTACGCTGAACAAGGCGGCGCGCTTGGCAGCGGATTGGTTCAAGCGGCATCTCAAGCCTCACAGAGCTGAATAGGATCCGCCAACGTAGATCGGGTCAAGCGACGGTTCGTTCTCAGGCGAACTCCCGGCTAAAGATCAAGAGTATGGGTGCTCGTGCATGAACTTGTTCAATTCGTCTTTGTCGGAACATGCATTGGAGATCCTCGCTGAGCGCTATCTGCGTCGCAACGACGCCGGAGAACTGGTGGAGACTCCCGACGGCATGTTCGCGCGCGTCGCTCGAGCCATCGCAGAACCGGCGAAGACTTTCGGAGAAGACGACCGCTTCTGGGAAGCGCGGTTTCTCGAGCGCATGCATCGTCTCGAATTTTTGCCGAATTCCCCCACCTTGATGAACGCCGGTTTGCCCGGCGGGCAGCTCGCGGCCTGTTTTGTACTCCCCATCACGGACGACATTGATTCGATCTTTGCCGCGTTGAGCCGCATGGCTCGAATTCATCAGACGGGCGGCGGAACCGGTTTCTCTTTCAGCTCGCTCCGCCCGCGCGAAGATCGCGTTCGGTCGACGGGCGGCATCGCCTCGGGGCCGGTTTCGTTTATGGAGCTTTTCGATCGCACAACCGCGGTCATCCGGCAAGGGGGCCGGCGGCGCGGAGCCAATATGGCGGTTCTCCGAGCCGATCATCCCGATATCGAGGAATTTATCGACGCCAAGCGCTCTCCCGGGCGCCTGGAGAATTTCAATCTCTCTGTCGGAATGACGGAACTTTTTCTGGCGGCGGTTGAGGCCGGGAGCGCTTTCGGCCTGCGCAACCCTCGAACCGGTCGGATATCCCGGACGGTGGATGCGGCCACGCTCTTCGATCGTATCGTGGAAGCGGCGTGGGCAACCGGAGATCCGGGCCTGTTATTCATCGATGAAATCAACAGGCACAATCCGACGCCGGAGTTGGGAATCATCGAGACGACCAATCCTTGCGGCGAACAACCGCTGCTTCCCTATGAATCCTGCACCTTGGGCTCAATCAACTTGGCCGTTTTCGCCGCCGACGCCGCTATCGACTGGAAAAGATGCGCGGAAGCAATTCACGACGCGGTTCTGTTCCTCGACAACGTCGTTGAAGCCAACCGCTATCCGTTTCCCGAAATCGAGGCCGTGAGCCGTCGGACGCGCAAGATCGGTTTAGGCGTCATGGGGCTGGCGGATCTTTTAGCGGATATCGGGATTCCATACGATTCAGAGGCGGCGGTGACGCTCGCGGAAAAAATCGCCAAGTTTCTGACGGCTGAGGCGCGCGCCGCCTCGATCAAATTGGGCGAACGGCGCGGCTCGTTTCCGGCATTTCAGAAAAGCGTCTGGCCCGGCCGTGGCTTCTCGGCATTGCGTAACGCGACCGTCACCTGTGTAGCCCCGACGGGAACCCTGAGTCTTATCGCCGGAACGTCATCTGCGATAGAACCGTTTTTTGCCCTCGCCTTTGCCCGCCGTGTACTCGACGGAAAGGTGATGATTGAAGTCCATCCCACCGTGGAAAAGGAATTGGCAGCTCTCGGCGCAAACGGAGAAGCCGCCCTGCGAGCCCTGAGGGCGCAAGGTTCCGTGCGGCGATCGACAAACCTGCCCATCGATTTACGCCGCCGTTTTCCCATTGCCCTTGAGATCGCGCCGGAATGGCACCTGCGCATACAGGCCGCCTTCCAGGCTCATGTAGACGCAGGAGTTTCCAAGACGGTCAATCTTCCTCACGATGCGCCGCTAAGTGCGGTGCGCGACGTCTTCAACTTGGCTCGCCTCCTGAAGTTGAAAGGCGTCACGGTCTACCGTTACGCCTCTCGCGTCGGACAAACGCTTTCGCTCATAAACGACAAAGTCCAGTCCGACTGCCGCGAGTGTGCCGTCTAATAGGCCCGGCACCAACGTTAATCAAACTCGTTGAATGCCGGGACGGCTAACACCGGACAGCGCGCGCCGCGCAATACTCGTTCGGTCGTGCTCCCGCGCAGCGCATCGAGAAAATCGAGATGTCCATGGGTTGCGAGCACCATGAGTTCGGGCTCCCAGTCATGCTCGGTTCTTAGGATTTCTTCCAGGACATCACCCTGTCTTACGATCATTTCATAAGACCATCCGGGCTGGCCCGGCGGATCAATCACCGGCGCAGATCGAGGGGGCCCCACATGAACCAACCGCAGCGCTCCCGCGACGCAACCCAAACCTCGCGCCAGGAGCAAAGCTTTTTCGAGCGCCGCCTGCGGAGCGGGATTGTGATCGATGGGAATCAAAATTTTGCGCAGCGCGACAGCACCGTCATTGAGTGAAATGAACCCGCTCCCGGGACGCGGAAGAAAAAGTGTCATGGCCCCCGACCGGCGCGCGAGCGGCTCAGCGACTGCTTGGTGCAACCAGCGTTCAAGACCTTCCCTTTGGTGGGTAGCCAAGACGATGAGATCAGGGGGAAAGCTGCGGAAATGCCGCAGCATGGTTACGACCGGATCGCTACCCGATTTTAGAATCTTCCTTATACGGAGGCCGGTCTTGACCACCTCTTCCCGCCGAACATCAGCGGGCAACATGCCCCAGCGCGTCAAAGTAGCTCTCACTGCCGGAAAATCGAGGCCAGTAGAGCTCCGGGCCGACATGTGCCTCCACATGCATTATGTCGATCTCTGCCTTGGACTGCATCGCGATTTTGAGGGCATAATCAAAATCCACATCGCTGGCCGCGGAAAAGTCCGACGGATGGAAGATGATGAAGTTTCGACCTAACCTTTTTTCATTCATTTTGTAACTTTCCCCAACGAACCGTCTGCTTTGCGCGCACCGAAAGCAGCCGCGCCGCCACTATCACAGAAAGCAACGTTTTCATTTCCGTCGTCCTAGCAATTCGCGAAGGCAACGGATGTGCCCAAAGAGCCGCTCCGTCGGCTCGCTTTCAGGCTAGATAAAGCGTTGGCAATGTCGTCGGCTAAATGAAGAAAGCAGAACTTTCCGCAACGTTTTGACCGCCGGGATTATCGTTCGTGCAAAAAACAACGAATATTCTTCGGCAAAAATGCAAAAGACAATTTGTCGCGACTCAAAAACGGTGGCGATCCGCGAAGAAAAAAGAACGGCCTGACTTTTGCTCGTTTACAGTCGATTAAAACCCCGAAGATACGAAGGCACAAGAAACAATCCGGGCGATATTTCATACAATTGCAAGGAAAAGCACTCTGATGAACACAACTGGTTTTGACAGCAGGCTTCTTCACGGGCTCGTATTGGCTGGTGGAGATGGCAAACGTTTGCAGCCCTACATCGAAGAACTCAAAGGTGAAAAGCTACCGAAGCAGTTCGTCAACTTCATCGGCCAGCATTCAATGGTCGAGCAGACATTTCATCGTGTCGAGAGATTGATTCCGGCCGATCAGATCCTCACCGTGGTCAGCCGACAACACTTGCTGCATGCCGAGGTCCGTCGGCAGCTTGCCGATCGCCCTAGAGAAACCGTTGTCGTGCAGCCCTCCAACAAGGAGACGGGGCCGGGCATTTTGCTTCCACTGGCCTTCATCTACAAGCGCTGTCCTGAGGCTATTATCGCGCTCTTTCCTTCGGATCACTTTATCTTGGAAGAAGAGCGCTTCATGAATCATGTGGCCCTCGCTATCCAAGCGGTCAAACAGGACCCTTCCCGGATTGTTCTTCTTGCCATCGCGCCGCACGAACCGGAGCCTGAGTACGGATACGTCGTGCCACGCGAGGAGTTCGGCAGGGTTTGCCGGTTCGGAACCAGACCTGTTTCGGCCTTCATTGAAAAACCCAGGGCAGAGCTGGCACTTGAGCTGGTGATGGCCGGGGCACTATGGAATACCATGACCATGGTCTTTAAGCTGCATACTCTATGGCAGCTGGTGCAAAGAGTGCAGCCCGCGCTTTACTCCAATTTCTGTCGAATTCTTGGAGCCATCGGGACTGTGGAGGAGCAACGAACAATTAACGAAGTGTATGAAGGATTAGAGCCGGTAAACTTTTCGAAAGAGATCACGGAGAAGATTGCCGATCGCCACCCGAAGTCGATATCCGTTCTTCCCGTGCGCGAGGTTTTTTGGAGCGATTTGGGTTCTCGAGAGCGTGTGCTGCGGGTTCTTCGCAGATTCACTCCGTGCCGAGCGGGAGAAATTCACGCCGTGCCCAACTCCAGCGAGAATTGGCGAGTAGAAGAGATGGCATTATAAGGGCTGCTCCGCATCGCAGGCCGGGATTGAATCCTGCAATTTATCAACGCCAGCAGCCGCTATAAGCATATTTGCTTAAACCAAATCCCTCCCAGTCTCGCGATCGCCGAGTCAATGTCCCAAGGCGGCGACACTCGCGGCATGGCCATTGTCATTCTGCTCTATTAAGTACTGGTCCTTGATGTGCGCCAGTATTTCCGCGCGGTCCGGTGTTGCGCCGGCCGGCGTCGTCCGCTCGATCTTTCGCAAGCCGCGGGCCAGTTGCTGATCGCCCAGGACTTCAGCAACCCAACGGGAAAAATCGCCGCTGTTAACATGGTGGCGCAACGACGCTAGAGGGATGCTCTGTATCGCCTGGTAAAACTCCGTCATGTTGTGAACGGTGATGGGCCTGCCGGCATCAATAAAGCGAAACGCTTTATCTTCGGGCAAGCGCGTATCGGCATACTTACGCGCATGGTGCGCATGGCGCGTGATCCGCTCTTTAGGAATGAACACCTGCCAGGGTTGGGCCGCAGGGTCGGTCATCAGCAACCCGGCACAAGGCCATTCAATGCTATCCAGCGCGGTATGCGCAGCCGTGTCGCCGCGGCTTTGGGCCTGAAGAATTTTGGTCACAAAATAGCGCTCCTCTTCCACCTTCGTGCTGGTGATAATGTGCGCACCGATGGCGTTGTAGGCCTCGGCAGCAAGCAGGCTGGGACGATACGTGACCAGACAAAAATTCCCCGTATTGCTGTCAAGGTATTCTAGGCAGGGGCTTCCCGCGCGAAAAAAATAGTGCGCCTCATCAATTAATATCCAGTGCGGAATACCCGTCGCATCTCGCGCCTCATGGAGTGACGCGAGCAGATCCTTTGTATAGTCAAGCTGCTCCGAAGGCGTCAACGAAGAAAGCGTGAGAACTATGCTAGTGGACTGTGTGGCCAACACCCGCGCGAGCGCCTGCGGCGAAGGCAAGGCTAGATCGTGCCCGAACGTCACGATCTTGGAGCGCTGCCCCATCTGGGTATAATCCCCTTCCGGGTCTATGATGCAAACCCGATAACCGAGTTCTATAAGCTGTTCTGAAATCAGACCCGCGATCCATGATTTTCCCGAGCGCGGGTCGCCGCTAATAACGACATTCGCCCCGCTGGCAGGCAGCGTCACTCCGGAACCCTCGGATGTTTTTCCAAGCATCACGGCATGGCGCGCTGGAGACTTAACAATCCCGCCCCTTTCCAATAGCCTTCGAACATAAAGCGCTACGCCGGCGCCGCCGGGCTGGGAAAGCGAATCATCCGCCAGAGCCGTAACAGCTGGCACCGAACCTCTGGCCGCCACTCCAATCTCCGCATCGAGAAACATCGGGATATCATTTTCCGCATCGCCGAAGGCAATCAGATTACGTTCGCTTCGCCCCAGCTCCTCGAGCGCCCGGCGAATCCCCACTCCCTTATTGATGCCGCTGGGAAGAACCATCATGGCCGCCCGGTTGAAAACCAGTTGAGCATCGATCCCGAAACGGCGAATGAGTTCGAGGAGTTTATTGGCGTGCTGCTCCCAGGTGCCGACGATAACGTTCCCGGTATGAAACGGCACGCCTTGAGCGCGCAACTCGCCCAGAAAATAGTCGGGGGGCGGGCTGCCAATCTGGATAGTCCGCCCGAGGCTGCAGAGATAAACCACCGCGCCATTCTCCGCCACAACCGCATCGAGGGATGATAATTCCTCACATGCTCGTTGCACATCTTCTAAAACTCGACCCGTGACCAGGAGCGTGACAATCCCATGCAGGCGAGCCGCGGCAAGAGCCGCATAGAGCTCGGGGGCAGGATGACCGTTGGTGGCGCCGGTGCCGTCGAAATCACACGCAATAACGCGACAATACATTTTCGCTCAATCCCGAATGGACACCATGAAAGAGTAACAACAATTGACCTTCTCTCCCATGGTCTTCGAAATCATGTTTTCTTAATAATGGATTGCGCAATAGTCATGCCTGCGCCAACCAACATACAATAGCCAAATTGCGCAGGCAGCGCGTGATTCGAGCTAAGATTCCTTCTACACGTTTTCCACGGCTGGGAACGCCGCCTCCGCCGACTTCGCAAACTCACGAAGCGCCACAATAACGACAACCAGCGCTCTATCATCGCGCTTTTGTCAAAAATGGCAAAGATGAAATTGTCCCTATAAGCGGCGAAAGATTTTTGCAAAATTCTGGCCGGCACCAATTTTGCGCCTAGAAAACATTTTAGATCTGGAGGAGTTCTTATCCAGAGCCTAATTTGCATCCGTCACGTCTGCTCAGACAGATCGTGCACAACGAACTGAAGGAGTAATCGTATGAGTAACGCTGCCTTAAAGATTTTTGATGCGCCCCTGCAAAAAACACAGGTTTGGCTAAACGAGCTAATGAGTGAGTTGCAATGGGACGATAAGCCGCAAAAAACGTTTCTTGCGTTGCGCACGGCCTTGCATGCCTTGCGAGATCGGCTGACCGTGGAGGAGGCCGTCCATCTCGGTGCACAATTGCCTATTCTCCTACGAGGTTTCTACTATGAAGGATGGACACTTACGCAAAAGCCGATGAAGGAGCGGCATAAGAGCGATTTCCTTGATCACGTCGCGCGCGTTTTTCGCGACGATGACACGGTTGATCCAGAGAAAGTGATGCGTGCCGTTTTCAAAATACTGGCGCGGCATATCAGTGCCGGAGAGATCGAAGATGTTAAACATGTGCTCCCCAAATCACTGCAGGAGCTCTGGCCGTAAGAAACCGCTCTCTTGATCATGGATATTTCACGCGCATCTCGGAAATTCTAACATCATCATTCTTCCGACAATCGGCTATCGAAACGGTGCTAATTTCTCGCGAATTCTGTCAAGCAACTCTGCAAATGAGTACCTCGCCAAAAGGCGGCTGAACTGGGAGCGATAATTGTTCACGATGCTGACGTTCTCGATCACGACATCGTATACTTTCCAATCTCCATTCACCTTATGCAATTTGTAATTGATAGCGAATTCTTCGCCCCGGTTCGTGATAGCTTTGGTGTCCACCTCAGCAAAATCCTGATCCTGAGTCTCGCGCGCCTAGAGAATTTTCTCACCGCTATAAGACTCGATGTTGCTGACATAAGATTCTTCCAGTAGCTGAGTGAATAACTTTAAAAACTCTTGCTGCTCTCCTCGGCTAATTCGCTGCCAGGTTGGACCCAGACAACGTCGGGCCATCTCGGCAAAATCAAAACGCGGATAGATAACTTGACGCAAGCGGCTTCGTCGTTCCTCCTTCGCGCTTTTAGATTCTAGCTTGGGATTGTTTAGGATCTCTAAGACCTGATCGATGGTCGCGCGAGTCTGATCCGTGGGAACCCCCGGATGGGGACCAGTTGGAAAAAGAAGGCAAACCATTACAGCTAACCAGCCGAGTGTGAACGCTATGGATCTCAATTTCATCACGAGAGG
>JBGPIK010000094.1:0-18160 GCA_041484845.1 Binatia bacterium
AATCTCCATCTGTACGTTCTGTACTACTCGCATCGCCTTCTTCCTCCGTCCAACATCACGCTGTCCAACACGTTGACATACTCTATGAACGGACTAAAGGGTCAACGCTGCACCCATGGCGCGCTGGACGAAGAATATTTTTATTACCTCCAATCGCCAGCTATTGCGGGCGAAGATTCATGGGGAAATTCCTTCTTTGCCCCGCACCGTCGCAAAAAACTGCCTTTCCAGCTCCACTTCGTGCCATTCTTCGTGTCGACAAAACTCCACAAAACTCGCGCCGCTACGAGGGAACCGCGCCTCTTCTCTGGGTTCTCGACCAAACACTAATTACATGGTTGTCATTAGAGCCATGAACTCGGCCAGTGATCTTCATATGTAAAACTAAAAAGCGATTATCGATGCTACCAACAATTCGAATACACGCGCAAGGATCCTATATAGGATACTGCCAAAATCTGCTCAACGCCAGGCTCAAGGGTGTACCACCTTTGTGGGTGGATAGGCAGTTCGGCGTGAAGACGGATTTAGCCGTACGACATTTCCAGGCCATGAAGCTTCTAAAGACAGACGGCAAAGTCGGCCTGGACACTTGGGCCGCACTAGAGGCAGGTCCCCCACCTATCAAGAAACGCCCGCCAGAACCGCTCCAACCGTGTACGAGACACAGGGAGGAGGAGTGTAAGCCCGAGCAGGGTCGCGCATCATTGGCCTTGTAGTAGAGATTTAGAGAGAGATTTAGGGTCAAATTGTTCACTATGGCACAAGCCTTATTTCGATCTCCCCCCAAGCCTTTCTCAGCGCGCTCTTCTGCTCGACGTTTTTCCATAAGCGCTTGCGCCCGACTCACCGAAGGGTAATCGAGCTGTCCTAACAGCTTTCCAATCTCCTCCTGACTCACTCCTCCATACCGGTACATCAGCTCCCTTGCCACCGCCCGCTCGTCTCGATAACCCGTGCGCTTCTCGATCAACGGCTCCTCTGCCAAACCAAAATACCGCGCTACTCACCTCATCCCCTATTCTCACCTCTGTTAACCTGCCACTCCCGCTCGCCGCAGCCATTGATATTAAGCCAGGGGAAATGGTGGGGTGGAAGGTCGATACTCGCTACAAACTCTGGCTGATTCGCAAGCGGCCGAAACCGAAGAAAAGAACAAAATCCTAAGAGGGTTTTTCAGCAGAATTTATAGGTGAACGACAATAGACAGCTTCGTTCTGCGCAGGCGAGCCGTTTAGGACCCATCAGGCAAGTTTAGCCTTTAGACGAAATCAACCATCTCATGCACATTGCCGCGCAATGGGGTCGCGGCAAATTCACGGTCTTGTCGTAAGACCCGCATCAGCAGCCCGTGCGGCATGGTGACCAGTTTTGAAGCGCGATCGATCCGAGCATGCGGCAACGGCGTGAGACGGTAGCGCTGGAATAACATCGCCAGGGTGAGCTTCTGCTCCATCAGGCTAAAGTCCATGCCTAAACATGTTCTCGGCCCCGCGCTGAACGGCAGATACTCGTAGTGCGATGGACGGATAGATTGCCATCTCGTGGGAATGAACTGCTGTGGTTGTGAATAAAGCTCTGACATGTGATGCGTTATATAGTGGCTAAACACAAGGGTTGTACCGGCTGGCCATTCGACGCTGTTGATTTCAAACACCCGCACGGCGCGGCGGGAGCTGAACGCAACCGGCGGGATCAGTCGGAGGCTTTCCTTCACCACCCCGTCAAGCAGGGACATTTTTTCGAGTTGCTCTAACGTCGGCGCTCCCCCGCGCGAGCAACCATCGAGCTCGTCGAGCAAATCGTGACAGACGTTGGGATGCTGAAACAGCAACAATAGGGACCAACTCAGCGCGGCAATCGTAGTTTCATGGCTCGCGCCGAACAGCACCGCGGCGTGACCGATCAGTTGATCCTCCGTCATTTGAGATGGATCTTCGTCATGGGCCCGGATAAGAATGGATAATACGTCATTCCCATCCCTGGCGCTGCTAGGCCGCCGGTCAATCATGGCGCGCACGCTTTGTTCAGCTTCTTCTGCCATGCGGAGCAATTTACGGAAGGGAGATCCGGGCAAGTCCCGCCGAAACATACGAACACTAAGCCGGAAGTTCTGATGCAACCAATGGCGCAGGTGCGTGCCGACGGTATTCGCCTCGTCCTCATCGTCGACGCCAAAAAGGGAGTAGCTGCTGATTCGAGTAGCGAGACCGGTCATGTCCCGCACAATGTCGCGAACTTCGCCGGGCCGCCATTTGCTCAGGACGTCTTCGAGGATTTTGACTACGGGACTGTGATACTGGCTCAGTGCCTTGCGTGCAAAAGGCGGACTCACTATTCGCCGATCGCGGCGATGCTGCTCTCCATTCATCGTCAGCAGCCCCGCGTTGAGGCGCCGCTGGGCTGAGCCCGGTGGGCCGGGTAAGAGAATACTCTTGGAGTGAAATGTCGTCGGGTCTTCGAGAGCGATCTTATTGTAGCGGGGGCCAAAACCGAAAACGATCGGTTGGCCGCCGGGGCGAACCGCTACGAACGGTCCTGATCGCTGATACAACCTCACCATTGTACCAATGGGATCGCGGTAGAAGCGCACATAAAGCGCTGCTTCGGTGAGCCACCGCAAAGGAGATCGCTGGGGTATCATCATCGCCAATTTTTAGCACAACTGCTTGTGCCCAACTCGGTTTGCTGTCGCTTTCACGCCTAATACAGGCTTCGAAAAAATCCGCGGTCTTCGAATGTCTTGCATAGAGACATGTCCATAAGCTCTTCCGGTTGCATCTGCAAGGCTTTGGGATTGAGCCCGTGTTGGGCCATGAGCTTTAGCACAGAGGCAATCCCCTCCATAGTGGGGCACGGTTTCCTGGGCATTTACCCGATCATTTGTTGATAGGCTTTTTCGAACCGGTCTAGCTTGTCCAATCTAAGGTTTCGTGCACGGGATCCTAAGATAATTGCCCTGATCGATGACGATCGCTTTATATCGCCCTTGGTAAAGATGGCCAACACGCCTGTGGCGACGGTTGTAGGCGGTGGTGCTGATATTAGGATGCTTCATGAATTCGGACAGATTGCCCTTCGGTGTCGCCCCCATCAAATGAAAATGATTGCTCATGACCACGTAGGCATGAAGTTCAACCTGGTAGATCGCCAAGGAGCCCCTAAGCTTCTCGATCAAGGCCGACCGGTCCCAGGCGTATTTGAAAATAGCTTTGCGCTCGTTACCCCAGGCGGTCACGTGGTAGTAACCGCCTGGAATCAAAATCCGTAATGGCCGCGCCGTAGCGGTCTTCCAATCTCCAATGGAAGCTCCTGTCAATAATCGTATAAGCAACTCGAGATCACGTCTTGATACTTACTTGTGAAGCGCACCAAGAAACGACTTTACTCTGTGGCGCTGTTTCAACCGTCGACCCTGCCCGCGAGACCACGCTGCGCGCCTCGCTCGCCGGTTCACCAAGCGCGAGCAGCACAGCAATGGCGAGCGTCGCGGTGCGGCCTACGCCGCCCGCGCAGTGAATCAACACGGATTCCCCGGACTGCAATCGCTTCGCTACGTCGCCTGCAAGCGCCCAGAAAGCATCCCGGTCCTCGGGTGCGCCGCGGTCAGGAATCTCGAAATGAAGCACTAAACAGGGAACGTCCCCGGCTTCTAGCGCCCGTGCGTACTCGAAAGACTTCTCGTGGATTTCATTCTTTTCAGCTAAACACACGATGGCGCGAACCGCTTCGTTCCTCACCTGATGCCACACCCTCTCGATCGCTTCATAGCGGCCCGGCATGCTGTGGAGCAGCAGTCTACCAGGAACTTCAGCCGGAAGATCGACGCGACGAAACATCTTGGTCACTCTGGTGTGCAACCCACTCATGGTTGCTCTTGAGAAATATTATCTGGCCGTTATGGCTCGTTGATTCGAGTATGGAACGGATAACGCTCCTATGGAAGCTACTGCCAATCGTAAGGATTCGACCCTACCTGTGTTCTGCGTGGCACAGAATTCCGGCTGCAAATAGTCGCGGTCCTCTCGCCCTGCGTTGCGCTTAGCAGAGGTGATGAGACGCTGTCAACATCCGCAAGAGCAGAAAGACTCTAGCCCTAGTCCCTGCCTGCAATTCCGACAGTAGACTCTAAGCTAGGCGCTAGCTGATTGTTACTGTGGTTCGAAGCCGCCGACTGGGGTTCCTTCATTTGAGGATTTTGAAACTTGCGGCAATGTTCTCGAATGTCTGCTGATCGCGCTCAAAATAATGTCGCGCGGGAGCTTCGTAGTTAAGAAAATAGAGCCACTTTTCGTCCAATGCGCCGTAATACATACCCATCTTCTTCAGATTCGCCCCGGTCTGATAGGAGTAGACAATTCTAAAGCCTGAATTGCCGCCAACTTTGGCGGGTGCGCTTTCGAGTATAAGAAAATTTAACTTCTGCCGATCCGAGCGAAAATCGTCCATGACGACTTCGGCAACATCGTGGGGAAGCATCTCCGATGATAATTTTCTCTTCGTGTGTGGAGCATCCTGATCGATGGGATGTCGGCCGATAACCACCCGCTGAAGAAGCATTCCATCCTTGGTCAACGCCAAACCTCCGCTGCTGAAGTTTGCTTTCCTCCACTGCGCCGGCAGATTGACTTCATAGCTGTCACTGCTGGACACAAATGGCCCCCCGACCAACGACCACGGCGCGCACGCCGATCCAAGCGCGAGAATCACCAGCCAAATTTTATTCCAATGGCGCATCGGATTTTTCCGGAACTCTTAAGTATTCCTCAATATACGCCCGGTCAGCAGCGTACGGAGCGAGCGATAGATAACGGGCAAATTCTTTTCGCGCTTCATCTCGCCTCCCCTCCACCAAGTAAACCTTGCCTAATCCGCCGTACGGGGGCGCATACGCGGGATTGAGCTGTGCGGCTAACCGATATTCCTTTTCTGCCTCGCCGCGATCCTCTTTGGCGCCGCGCCGTCGAAACAGCTCGCCGAGGTAAAAGTACCCCTCCGGCTCATGCGGATTTAGATCTATATAGCGTTTGATTGTTGCCTCAGCCCAACTCCAGCGGCCGTACGATAGGTCCATCTGAACGGTTTCAAGCAAAAGTTCACGAACTTTCTCAGAATATCGTTCCGTTCCTTTTTCGCCGGGTTTTGCGGAAACGCGTTCTGCGACAAGGGCCGCCCAATTGTCCTTACGCTCGGCAAGTCTCGGGTGAGAACCGAAAAAGAAAGGTTCGCTTATTTCTCGATCCTGGAGGTCAGCCTTGAGAAGTTCAAATAATCTCGGTGCCTCGGCGGGATCATAGCCGGCGCCAACCAGCAGCTCGAATCCTTTGACGTCAGCCTCGCTTTCAAGCGCCCGCGAATAGCCGCTTATCGCCGCGGTGGCGCCGAAACTACCTAATAAGGAGGCTAGAGTTCCGTAAAGACCGAAAGGTATTCCTGCCAATTGCAGGGCAGCCACGGCCGTTGAGGCACTTTGAAGACCGCGAAAACTTTGCAGCATGTGACGATGCGTTATATGAACCAATTCGTGGCTCAGAACCGCGGCAAGTTGTGCTTCGTTTTCGATTTTTGCCAGAAAACCCGAGTGGATATAAATGACCCCGTGAGCGAGTGCAAACGCATTCAGGAGGGGGTTCTTAATGACCTTAACGGTGATCGTAAAATTTTTCTGGCGCAGGTCCGCGGGCACCAATTTGTTCATGACTCCGTTAACATACTCCGATAGCTCGACGGACTCATGAAGCTGGCCGCTGTTGTCCAACCGCTTCGCTTCTTCTCGCGAGCGGTTCCATATGCGTTTTTCATCCTCGGCTAACTGAAGCTCAGCATCGGCACCCAAGGGCGAGACCGATGCGCACGACGAAAGATAAAACTGAAAAGAGAGAAGAAAGATAACGATAGCCGCGGCGTATCTAGGGCGTTGCATTGTCCTTACGGCGATGGGAAGCGTGAAAACAGGTTTTTCACAAATACAGAAGCGCTGGCAGGGTCACGCAAATCGAATGTGCCGCTGGCCCGATCGAAGTTGTACCAGACGATGTCACCGGTGCGCGCATCCACCAAGGCGGCACTGAGGATGGTGGATCCCATCTCCGGAATGAGTATGACTCCGACGGCAGCAGCAGCCAGCGCGGCGGTTGTCTGTAACGTTTTACGACCAGCACTGGAAATTTGATCGAGTCCTTTGACCAGTAGCAAAGCGTCTGCATCGGGAATTTTGAGATTGGCTGTCTCCGCGCCTAGTGAATAATCGAACTGCGTCCATTTTTCCTCAAAGCGTTGCGGAGGCGGTCCGTAGAGGTGAAGAAGAAGACTTCCGTTTACCGCATCGAAAAGCACCTCAGTTTCTTCGAGTTGGGCTTTCAAAGGATCGGGCACTCCCGACAAGGGGACATTCCATACGACCAGACCGCGCTTGTTTTCTAGTTCATCTTTAATTGCCTCAGTGACATTCTCAGCTCCTTTTTGCGACCACTCATCTATTTTTTCAACGATCCCGCCGGCGCCGATCTCAAAGACATCCACTCGCGGCGGAAGAATCGCTAATCTTTTAAATGAGGTAAACTGTGGCTTGAAAATGGGCTTGCCGTTCAGAGATAAAGGAGTACATCCCAGAAGGCACAAGAAGAGAACAAAAACCGGAGCAACTCTAGTCCACATCACCGCGTTGCCGTATACCCGTTTGTTAACTCAAAACCCAGCCTCATTTACCACAGAGCCCCAAACCGGTCAAACGCCACCGTACGGCCAGTGGCAGCGTCCTGAAACATGCCGCGCAAGTCATTACACTTTGGGCAGCTCCGAGTTAGACCGCGGCCTGCGATCTTGTTCTTGCGTCTAGAGACGCATTTCTGCGCTTGGGCGCTCACAGCTTTAAGTAGGCTACTCCTTGAGTCGGTGGGACTGATTTTTACTAATTCAATGCTTTGTACGACCAGTACTTCAGCTTGATAGCAGATTATAAATGTCAGTTTGATTTCGCCTACGAGTTCTGCCACTGCAGGGAAAGATTTGTAATTTTGGGTTGCGGCATGGCCGGAATTTATCACCGCCAAACATTCTATTTCGCCGCTCTGGCCGGTCGATCTTGTAAGACATTGGTCACGGCCACTGAGCGCGCCAGAACCCGTAAGGCGTCCAGCCCAACTTCCAATGCAATTCCGGGAATTCTTTGGTAGCGACGGGTGATGCGGTAATTGGTATCGGCAAGCTCCGTCAATAAGTAATTCTGCGCGGCTGCTATGGCTTCTCTCTGGGCTGACACCAAATTTTCGCTAAGCGGCCCCTCCGGGCTCCATGGAGCTTTCAAGCCGACCAGAACGAGAACCGTTCCGCTGCGTTCAATTTCTTTAAAGAGTTCCGGCGGCACAGTTCCCGCGTCCCTTGCTGACTCGTTGATGAAGCCATTTGCCGGAGAGCTCGCCGTTGGCCTTGCAGGCCTGTCGGGCAGCACGTTGGTGACACTGGTTGAATTTGCCAATACGACCAAGGCATCGGAGCCGATCTCGAGCGCGAGGCCGGGAACGACTTCGTAGCGGCGGACGATCTTGTATCGAGTGCCGGAAAGCTCGCTCAGTAGCTGGTTCTGGACTAAATTGATTGCCTGCCGTTGAAGTAAAATTGCGTCATCGCTCAGCGTACTTTCAATCTGCCACGGAACGTTCAACCCCACCAGGACCGGTATGGCTTCATTGTTTGCCGTTTGCGCGCTAAGCTCAGCGGGAATTTTCTCCGCACCGGCGATTAAAAGAGCGGGCGATAATACCGAACCTGCCAATCCAAGGTAAAGGCTCATTAGCCACCGCTCGATGACAATGCCGATTTGTGACCGTCCCATAGGCGGGCCTCCTTATTTGGGGACGTTGGGTGGGACCAAGGATGAAAGAACCAAGTTCCCGGTTCAGCTTATACTGAGAGCCGGAGAATTCCAATCTTCACGGCGGATTTAAATGAGCAACCGGAGCAGTCGGTGTGCTGAGTGAGCACACGCCAATACACAACGCGGCTCACGCTTTATGGCCTAGCCCGCATTTCTCACAGTGCGAGGAAACGGATGACACGGTGTCGATCGAGAGGCGAGATCGGAAGAGCGAGGCATAGAAACGAACAGTTTCAATGCCGTGTTCGGTGCTCGGTTCGCCGCTTGCGCTTTGCCACGGGCGTTCGCTCCAGCAATTCGGTTTGCGGGCTGCTCCAAGGCACAGGCTCATTGCCTCGGTCTGGAGAGCTCGCCTCTTGATTGACTTTGATGTGAGAAATGCGGGTTAGTTGTCGCAGTGGGGTTGTCAGGAGCGCCAAAGGTCGCGATAGCGGACCGCCACCACCTGCTCGTAAGGTACGGGACCCGGCAGGTGTCCGATGGAGTGAGCAAAGCGATTGAGCGCAACAACCGCCTCCTCGTATATAACCGGGTCGTAGAAGGGCGCATCCCGTTCAACGATTGCGGCGATCAGCGCCGCGGCTTCGGGCGGAAACTTTTGTCGGCCCACTTCGGTGGCCAACTTCGGATCTGTGCGCAGCGCGTTTTGAGCCTTCACGATGGCGCGCACCGCGGCGGCTACAGAATCGGAGTCCTGTTCGATAAATCGCTCTGAGATTGCCAAACCGGCAAAAGTAAAACGGCGAGCTTCTGCTGGATCATCACCACGACGGACGTCAACGAGGATCTTCCCTACGCCGCGGCTTACCGCGGTCTCTGCCCCCATGGCATTAGCCCAAAAGCCGTCGACTTGACCTGCCTCAAGGGCTCGGGCCGCGAACACGCCGAAGGAAACGTCGCGGGAATTGGCTCCCGGCAACTGGATGATCTGCAAGTCTCGATCAGGATCGATTTTGGCGGCGATCAATAGCTGCTTAAACGCCAGATCCGGTCCGTCGGCGGCCGTGACGCGCAATCCCCTGAGCGCGCCGACATCGCCGCGCCTTGCCGGCAGGTCGGCTCTGACGACCAGCAGCCATGGTGTTCCTTGTGAAAGAGCAACCGCCAGTTTGACGCCTTCCCATCGAGGAAATTCGGTGAGAACATCATGCACCGAGCCAGCGATCATCGCATCCGCGCTACCGTCGCGCAAAGCTTTTGTCGCTCCAAGGGCGGCGACCAGATCAATCCGCGCATCCAATCCCTCAGCTTTATAAAAGCCCAAGACATCCGCAGTCAGCGCGGGAAAGCAAGTGTTGCTGACGAGATCGACTGCGGCAATGCGCATTTTCATAACAGGCCTCCTCAAAGGATATCGATGAACAACGCGTCAAGGTATTTCTCAAATTGTTTCCACGAAGCACTCGTTCGAAAACCCGACCGACCACAAACAGTCTCATTCACTGGAACACTGGCCAAAATTCGTCTTGCCACTGCGCAAAAACTTGTGACATTAGCGCCTGTATCCATTCGGCATTCTCTTAATTATTAACTACTTGTGGTCCAGGTTGTGATTTGGTTGCTGCTGGCTTGTTTTTTGCAAAACAATCTCGTCGTAACCGAGGATTGGAGGAACGATGAATTGGATTCTTAACAGCTACTCATTCGCTCAACTTTCAATCGCACTCCATGCGCCAGCCAGACCCGGAATTTACCTGCTGCGAACCTCAGCCCGGTGTATTTACATCGGCGAAACCGAAAACATCCGCAAAAGCCTGCTCGCACACCTTCACGGCGACAATCCTTGGATTACCGTTTGGGCACCCAGCCGCTTCTCCTTTGAGCTATGCCCGAATGGCGCGAAAACTGAATTAAAAAATGAGCTCCTGGCGCGACTCCAGCCGGTGATTAGCGAGCGGAATCACGTGGTAGCGAGCGCGCATTTAGGCGCCTTAACATACTAAGCCGCGATTTAGTAATTCTGGATTCCCGATTCCCCGCCATGACCCGAGGGGAGCCACAAGTTAGCCGACGAACTTTGAGACTTTGCACTAGTTGCTTTCAATGATCGCACCGCACTGTTCGCATCTGTACCGCGCGCGGTTGGTTTGGGAACTCTCCAACTCGTCAAATTCATAACGTCGCGTACCATCGTTAGCGAAACATTCCGGACAGAAACCATCGGCAAGATCCTCACCGGCGATGGTCAAATGGCAATGACGGCAGCGCAAGGTCTTTTTTCTTTTGGGCAACAGCTCCAACGCGGTGTGATAGCAATGGCCCATAAATAAAGGGCAGGCGAGCGCCGAACCGCAATTACTGCGTGACGCCGGCCAATTTTTCTAAACTTTCCCAACGTTGGTAGCACGATTCCAGTTCATTCGCTAGAATATCTAGCCGCGCTATCGCAGCGGTGATTTTCTCGCTCGGCTGGCGATAAAAATCGCCTTCGCCCATAAGGCGATGTAACTGCGCCTGCTCGGTCTCCAAGGCCGCGATTTTTTCTGGCAGTGCCGCCAATTCACGCTGCTCTTTGTAAGAGAGCTTACGCGGGCTGTCACCGGCGGGTGCAGACAGGGCGCGAGGTGCGCTCGGCTGCCGCGGCTGCGACGATGCTTCGTTCGCGGCTTTCAATTGCCGGTAACGTTCCCAATCCTCGTAGCCGCCGGCGTATTCGCCAAACCTTCCGTTGCCTTCAAAAACTAATGTGCTGGTGACAACATTATCCAAAAACATTCGATCGTGGCTCACCAACAGCAGTGTCCCTTCGTAGTCGGCCAGTAAATCCTCGAGCAGCTCAAGGGTATCCACGTCCAAATCATTCGTCGGCTCGTCCAAGACGATCATATTCGCGGATTGGGTAAAAATTTTTGCGAGCAATAAACGGTTGCGTTCGCCGCCGGATAAAGAACTAACCGGAGAGTCGATGCGCTGTGGGGGAAAGAGAAAATCTCTTAGATAGCCGATCACGTGCCGCGAGTGGCCGCGCACGGTGACGTAGTCGGAGTCGCTCATATTCTCGCGCACGGTCTTCTCGGGATCGAGCAATCGGCGATGCTGATCGAAGTAGGCGAGTTGCAGGCGCGTGCCTAATACGACCTCGCCGTTGCTCGGTTCCAACTCACCCAAAATCAATTTGAGCAAGGTGCTCTTGCCCGAGCCGTTGGGGCCGATAATACCGACGCGATCGCCGCGCAAAATGCGCGTGGACCAGTCGCGGATGATCACCTTGTCTTCGTAACTGAAGCTGACGCGGCGCACATCCACGACCAATCTTCCGGATAACGCGCCGGCCTCGATGCCGAACCGCGCCTTGCCCGTATGCTCGAGCCGCTGCGCCCGCTCGCGCCGCATCGCTTGTAACGCGCGCACACGCCCTTCGTTGCGTGTGCGCCGCGCTTTGATACCCCGGCGAATCCAGGCTTCTTCTTCGGCGAGCTTCTTATCGAGCTTGAGGGTTGCGCGGGCCTCGATTTCCAGCAACTCGTCTTTCTTCTGGAGGTAAGCATCAAAATCGCCCGGAAAAGAAGTGAGTTTGCCGCGGTCGAGCTCCACGATACGCGTCGCCAAACGCCTGAGGAAGGTGCGATCGTGAGTGATAAAGATCAACGCGCCATGATAGGAAAGGAGAAATGTTTCCAGCCATGTGATCGCGCTGATATCAAGATGATTGGTGGGCTCGTCAAGCAGCAACAAATCGGGTTCGCTCACCAAGGCGCGCGCCAGCATGACCTGCCTTCGCGTGCCCCCGGAACAATCGACAAGACGATGGTCGGCCGGTAAAGCCAGCTTGGTTAAGACGGTTTCGACCTTTTGATTGATGTTCCAACCCTTCAACGCATCGATGCGCGCTTGAATTTGGGCCAGGCGCTCGAGCGACGATCGTTCCGCGGTGCCTGCTTGATGGGTTACTTGATGGAATTCTGTTAGCAGCGCACCCAGTTCGCCCAATCCACCGGCGACGACTTCAAAGATGGTTTGGTCCGTATCCGGCGGCACTTCTTGCTCCAAGTGCGCCACGCGCAAGGTCTCCGTGCGCCAGATCTCGCCCTCGTCCGGTACGGCCGCAGCCGTAATGACGCGCAGCAGCGTCGTCTTGCCGGCGCCGTTGCGGCCGACAAGACAAACCCGTTCGGCCATGTCAATTTGAAAATCGACGTGCGCTAGCAGCGGCAGATGGCCGTAAGCAAGGGATATATTGTCGAGCCGCAGTATCGGCATGCAAACCCTCTTAACGCGTAGGTTCCAGAATGCGAACTTAACAGGTTCTCCGGCGTATCTCAAAAATATGGCCGAAAGATAAAAGCGCATGGCCCGGAGTGGATGCTTGCAATAAACAGTGCCGGTGGTGAATTTCGGAAAGAATGGAGGGAATTCGCAGAAAAGGTTGTTGGCGATGCGCGCAACTGTTGAAGGTTTAAATATGCCCAATGGCGTTGCGTTTCGGGATGGAACGCTCTATGTGGCGGAAGTCAGTCGTGTGTTGCGGTACGATGCCATTGAGTCGCGGCTCGATGATGGCCGCGAACGAATGAATATTTCAAATGTGATGAGGCGACTCACGTGTGAGCGCCTGGCGTCAAGGAGTTTTGATCGCGTATTTTACCCTCCTCCGGAGAAGGCCACGCGTGTAAACCCGTGGATGAATGCGCGATGGGTACCCTTCGTAGCCTTGGTACCCGGCCTTCGCAGCCGAAGCGACTGCTTTGGCGGAGTAGGCAAGGAGGGTGTGCTTCGGCCTTCGCCGTCCGAAGTCGGCTACGGCCGACGAAGGTCGGAGGGTTTCGCCCAACGACGCGTGTGGAGAGGTGCCACGGCCGTAAGGCCGTGGGGCTCCACTGTGGCTCGGCGAATCCGCGGCTTGCGCTCGAAAGTGGTTGGGGCGCTTGCTCGCGCGGCGATCATTTTTCGACTGTGAACTCCGCATCCTCGATAATAACAGGATATTTATAGCCGTAGCCGTAATCCTTGTCCGTGACCACTGTACCGCGAACTAAAAGCGTGTCACCTACTTTAGCATCACTCTTCGTAGTAACGGCAAGATCATTGCTCCCTTCGGAGCCCGTACCGTCTTTCAGATGGATCCAGTTTTTACCCATGATTCCGGAATTGTATTTGACCACTTTACCGCGAACCGCAGTCTTTTTGCCGGCGAGCTGCGTTTTCTGAGCGTAGATCTCGGCGATCGTTTGGCCGCCGTTGGCTTTGCTGATTCGTGAAAAGTCTATTTTCGCGCCGGCAGCTCCGTTATCCTGGGAGGGTTTCGGATGACCCTCCGGCAACGTTTGGCCAGCCGCCTGGCTGACCTGTTGGCTAGTCGGTTTGTCGCCCTCGCGCGCAACCCGCTCGACAAAATAGACTGTGTCAAAGGTCCGTCCGAGGCTCTTACTTTCAAAATTTTTCATCGGCAACCCCGCGCCAAAGGTGACCTTCTCACCCGATTTGATCTTGAGTTGCGGCGCGGCCAGCCAGATTTTCTCGCGTCCGGTATCGACGCGCAGATAGGTATAGTTGCTTGCGTTAAGAACTTCCAGCACTTTGCCTGTCTGCGCGCTTGCGGGCTTGTTCTCGCCGGCTGCGGTAGGTTTCGCTGCCGGCTGTGGCGCGTCGGCGGCCTTAAGTGTTCCACTTGCACTAACGAGAGTCGACGTGAATAGGGCGGCAGCGACCACGGCGTTTGTTTTAATTGTCACAAAATCTCCTTGCTTGGTTTTTTACTGTTTACTTGGGAAGAGTATGACTCGTGCGGATGCGCTTTTGCAAAATTCCTTCGGTTCGCTCTGGAGATTATGTTATAGAACCTCGCGCTCAAAAACAAACCCTGGGCACCGCCAATCGGCCCATGCCGACTGCGCTAGACCGGCGCATTTGCCCCGGCGGGCGCACGCCTTGATGCTGTCGCGCGTGGCTAGCTCCAATCCTTGACCCTTGTCACCCTGCGCCGGAGCGAGTTTAGCTGCATTGCTCGAGGTTTTCTGCTACCGTGCGATTACGTTGATTTGGAGCAAGATCCAGGAATGCGCTGCTTATGCATGCTGTTTGTTGTTACAGGCCTGTTGGGAGGCGCGTTCAGTCAGACCGCTAACGCGGCGACGATCGCCGATTTAGCAAGGACCATGGGGGCCGATCGTGAACATGTACTCTACGATGGAGCCAAAAAGGAAGGCAAAGTTGTTTGGTATACGTCGCTGGTGTCTTACCAGGAGATTGCGAGAGTTTTCGAATCGAAGTACCCGGGCGTGACTATCGAAACCTACCGAAGCAGCGGCATGACGGCCGCCACGCGAGTCTTGGCGGAAACTCAATCCAAACGCTATCTGGTGGATGATGTTGAAACGACCCCTGGGGCCTTGATGCTGCTGCGGGATAATAAATTGCTGGCTCCTTTCGCCTCGCCGCATCTGGCGAACTATCCGGAAATTGCCAAGGAAAAGGCGCAAGGAAATTTAGTCTATTGGGCCTCCGACCGCGAATCCTACAATGGTGTCGGTTACAATAAGAACGCGATCCGCCCCTCCGACGTGCCCAAGAACTTTGACGGTCTACTCAAGCCCGCCTTGAAAGGCAGACTGGGTATTGTTAGCGAAGAAAGCGGCGCGCGGATGCTTGGCGCCATGATGCGAGTTAAGGGTGACGGCTTTGTCAAAAAATTGCGTGAGCAGAATATAGTGCTCCATGGAATGACCGCTATCGGATTGAACGGCTTGGTAGTCACTGGAGAAGTGCCGATTACGTTCACTTCGGTCAACACGAACATCGCGCAAGCCGCTGAAAAGGGCGCGCCGGTGGCTTGGGTTCCGCTGGATTTAGTTCCGGCCAATGCCGGCGGCGCCGCCGTCTACCTCTATGCGCAGCACCCGCATGCGGCGCTCCTGTTTACCGACTTTTTATTCAGCCCGGCAGGGCAAAAAATGCTCGAGAAACTTGGCTATGGCAGCGCCAGCAGGGACTATGGGTTTAAGCGGTGGTATCCCGAACAGGGATTATCGACCTATGATTATGTCGAGCGATCCGAAAAATGGCAAAAACTCATCGCCGAGATCACCCGCAAGTAGATTGTGAATTTGGCGCGGGCTGCATGACGTCGAGAGATCTAGCCCCACATCGTTTTTCGATAGGAACATAGCTACAGGAGGTTTCACTGCAATGAAAAACATCGGTTTCGCCCTGGCGATGATTTCTTTGGTTTTTGGCACACCGGTGCTGTCGCGAGGGCAGGGGGAGAGGCTGGATCGAATCCGCGCGGCGCGGGCTTCGGATTCGGCGACGGAAGCTGCGTTGTGGTTTGCCAAAGAGGGTGGCTTTTTTGAAAAGCACCGCCTTTCGGCTGAGCTGATTCGCCTTCAGGGAAGCTCGTTAGTGGTTAGCACGATGCTCGCGGGAGAAATCGCCATCAGCCAGATTGGCGCCGCTGCGGTGGTGGATTCGGGTCTGGCCGGGAGCGATTTGATCAATGTCGCGACGATCGTGCGGAATTTCGTCTTTTATATTTTTAGCCGGCCCGAAATCGAGCGCATGTCCGACTTAAAGGGCAAAGCGATGGGAACGAGTCGCTACGGCGCTATTTCCGATTTTGCCGCCCGCTTCGCTCTGACCAAAAACGGGCTGCAACCAGAGAAGGACGTGGCGATTTTACAGACCGGCGGCCCAGCGGAAAGCGTGGCCGCTCTGAGCGCCAACCGGATCCAAGCCGTGGCTCTGACAGCGCCCGCCACTATTCGGGCGCGCAAAGCGGGACTGAGGCCGCTGTTGGATATTTCAAAACTCGAAGCGAATTTCCCCTTCAATGGAATCGTTGTGCGGCGGAGTTTCCTCAAGAGCAACGAAGACATCGTGCGGCGGTTCTTGATGGCCTATATCGAAGGCGTCGCACTCGCTAAAAAGGACCCGGTGTTTGCCAAGAAGGCCATGGCCAAATATTTCAAAAGCGATGACCGGGAAGTGCTTGATGAAAGTTACGACTGGATCGTCAAGCAGAATTTTGTCTTGCCGCCCTATCCGGCTCTTCCCGGATTGACGACGATTCTCAAAGCGGTGGAGGCCCGCAATCCCAAGGCCAAGACCGCCAAGCCCGAAGATTTTGTCGATTCGACGCTGGTGCAGGAACTGGACAAGAGCGGCTTCATCGCCAGCGTTACTAAATAGACAAGACCCTCGGGATCGGCGTCAGCTTAACGAGTACGATCGGCTTGACGTGGTTTCGGAACAAGACAGACAGAAATCGCGATCCGACGCATCGCGAGCAGAGAATTCGATTCGGAGACGGGGATCTACTACTGCGGTATGTTGCTACTGTGACTCCAATGTGCTCCCGGTGATGACCTTAATAAGAGCGAAATCTTTGAGGCGTAAAAATCAAGATGGTGATTCTCCGCAGTGATCCAACTAACGTGCTGCTTGCCAAAGTATGGGGACCAGTTTTTTGTATAGGTATTTCGCTCGTAATGTTAGACCTTCCCAGTTGGGCTTCTCTGCTTGCTGTTCCAGTTCTCATTGCCGCATTGTTTGAAGCGTCGCTTGCCATCCTTGAGGTGCGCGGCGACGTTCTGCGCTATCGGCGGCTGTTCAAGTGGACGACAATTCCTGAAGGTGACATCGTGAGTGCGCGAGTTGTGTCTCCACTCACAGGTTCCATACGCCTCAAGAAACTCCTATTCCCATGGGGAAGGCTCTACTTTGTTCTCGATGCGAATTTGGATCCGAACCCGTTTCGTAAGGGCGAATACCGGTTAATTAGCTACCTTCGCAAGGAACCCATCCTCGAGGACCACGATGCCGCAAAATCGAACTCCCAGAAGGCTCATGCGGCGGAACTAAGGCAGGTAATTGCGGCTGTGGCGGGCGTCTTGGTTTACATTCTATCGCAGCTCATCTTTCCGAGGCCTCCGCAGTCAGTTTTTCGACTTGAGCCATCGCCGCCTGTTTACGCGCACCGGCACATCGCGATTGAGATTGCATGGCAGATATCCCAATTGCTTGCAAAGTTCGAGGTTGGCTGCATCCTCTTTGTCGTTTTTACTTTCCTGGCGATATACCAATACCGTCGGGCAGATGCCTGGATATATGCTTTTCTGGCGGGCGCGGCATTGCCGTATATTTTGCTCCAGTTGCTGTGATCGAGCTTAAACGGGCATCAGCCGATCCGAGATTGGCGAAGTGTTGGGAGGGTTGGACTAGACAACGGTAAACCTGGGGCGAAAGTGGCTGCGGGACAATGTGCTAACTGAAAAAGCTGCGGGAGAGGTGCTTATTCCGAGGACCGAAAATGGCCAGCCTCTATTCGATTAGAAGGTAAACATGAGGGCGGCTGCTTTCAGTGACCATATGCCATGCCTACTGGGTCTGTGCAAAAAACTTTGTGTTTCGATGATAATGGCCGCAATTCTCTTTTCGGGCATTGTTCATTCTGCCGATCGACGCCGCATTGTGTCACTCGACGAAGCCAGGAATCTGGTTGCGGCGGCTTTGCCTCAAAAGAACAAGGCACCTGCCAAAATTTGCTATTGATGGGGATGACGATCCAAGATTTCCCCAATTCTACGTTCTCTCCGCTACATGGGAAGGCCCCCCAAAGGCAGCAGTGCAATCGGACACTATTACGTTGACAAGTCCACAGCTGACGTGTGGGACGCTGTAACAGAGTGTGAAGAGTTAAGTACTCTTGCGCTTCGGAAGTTCCAGGCAAAAGTCCGACTACGCATCGGTCTTTCAGATTCTGAGTACCATAAGATCAAAAGACAGGGGCCGCTCTGCTCATAGACCGACGGCTCGCCCGTCGGTTGACACAATTACATAAAGACGGAAGCTCAAGCGGAAGAAGCCACCCTCGGAGCGTCCGCGACGCGGGCGATCCGGCACGGATAAGACCGGTGCGGCACCGAGCCGGTGATCGGATCGATGATGTCGTTTTTCATAATCAGATTGACATTCGCTCCGGCTGACGAAAAAGGATCGTATGCCGGCAGTTCCAGTTCAGGGCAGCCTTGCCACCAGCCGTGCATGACGCGCACGACTTTCTGCGGCAATTGACTATTGAGAACAGCCTTAAGGGTGATTGCCGACACTGCGGTTTCGACTCGAATCATCTCGCCGTCGCGAATGCCGCAGCTCTGGGCATCCTGCGCGTTAATTTCAGCGAAGGGCTCCGGGATCTTACGCCGCAATGAGGGAACCGAGCGATGCTGGCCATGGCAGAAGTTGATCGATTTGGCCGTGGTAAGTGTGAACGGGAAATTTCGCAGAGTCTCCGCGCCAAAAATTTCTTCCGGCATGACGAAGCCCGGCAGGGGATCGTAGCCGTGCTCG
>JBGPIK010000095.1:0-18081 GCA_041484845.1 Binatia bacterium
CGACTATGCCGGACTGGGGATCACCGAAATCTCGCGTACGATCTGCGAGTGGTTGGATTGGAAACGGCCCAATGGCCGGCTGAAAAACCACGAGTGCCGCTTGCTGCTGGAACAACTCCAGCAGCAGGGACTGCTGAGACTACCGGTTCTGCGTCGCTCTGGACGGCGCGGACCACGCACCGTTGCCACCGATACTCGCAGCGATTCTCAAACACCGATTCAATGCAGCCTCGCCGACCTTAAACCCTTGCGCCTGGCTCTCATCGAAGACTCCGACAGCGCCTTGTGGCGCCAGTTCATCCAGCGCTACCACTACCTCGGCTGTCATGTTCCTGTTGGCGCTCACTTACGTTACTTCGTCCACTCCGCTCAAGGTCAGATTCTGGCCTGTCTGCTGTGGCCCAGTCCGGCTTGGAAGATGGCAGCTCGCGACCGCTGGATCGGCTGGAACCCCGACCAGCGCGCCCGCAACTTGCCATACATCGTCAACAACAGCCGCTTTCTCATCCTGCCCTGGGTCAAGGTCAAGGGCTTGGCGTCCACCATCCTGGCACGCTCTGCCCGCCAGCTCCCCTACGACTGGTGTCAGCAATATGGCTACTCGCCGCTGTTACTGGAAACACTCGTCGATGTCACGCGGTTCAACGGAACTTGCTATCGCGCCGCCAACTGGATTGCTTTGGGACAAACTACCGGCAGAGGAAGAATGGATCGTCACCACAAAACACTCGGGACGCTAAAATGGATCTTCGTCCTGCCGCTGCACCGGCGCGTCCAACAGCGACTCTGTGCCACCGTGCCCCCGAATGTCTCACTTAACAATGCCGACTAACGCGGTAAACAAGTACACTTTGTTGTAGGGGCGCGATTCATTGCGCAACTCCTGCATCTTAAGACCGCACACCTATCAGCGCTGTCATTGCGGTGAAAATCCGGGTTTGAATATGCTGCGCTCCTTAATCACCCTACGGATGCGCCGCAAGAACCACGATGGGTAACGGCGCGGTGCGCCTCCGCCCATCCTACAACGATTCCCAATGACCCATTCTTTAGTATGAGTTGAGTGAAACGATACCCATCGTTTTTGCGCCGAGTGACCGTTTTGTCATTTGCGATCTCCCTCCCCCGTTATCTATCATGTTTGAGTGACCAACTACCGGCGTAACTTTGTACCCGGCGGGAGCTTCTTTTTCACCGTCGATCTCGCCAACCGCCGCTCTCATTTGCTTATGGAAAAGATCAATCTCTTGCGCGAAGCGCTTCGCTACGTGCGGGCGAAACATCCGTTTATGCTCGACGCCATTGTCGTGCTGCCGGATCATCTGCACGCGATTTGGACCTTGCCTTTGGGCGATGCGGACTCTGCAACGCGCTGGCGCTTGCTCAAGACGATATTTCCCCGCGGTGTCCCGGTGAGCGAGGGACGCTCGATAAGCCGGGAAGGAAAAAGTGAACGCGGCGGCTGGCAACGGAGATACTGGGAACACACGCTGAGGGACGAGAACGACTTTGAGCGGCACTGTGATTACATCCACATCAATCCCGTAAAACATGGATATGTCTCGGCAGTGCACGAGTGGCCGTTTACGTCATATCACGGGTTCGTGAAGCGCGGGGTTTATCGGATCGATTGGGCAGGTTCTGGCGATGTGGATGGGAACGACTTCGGTGAAAGGTGAGGGCTCATCGAAACGATGGGTATCGCGGAGTCTGTCCTGAGCGAAACCGAAGGGCTCCACCCATCCTACGGGACTATGACTTACAGTACCCTTTCCAGGAGAGAACCCGCCCAGACGCGGCTCCCGTGATTCGAGCGAATCCGTAGTTCTCGTAGGATGGGTGGAGGCATTTTGTGCCGATACCCATCGTTTTCTCCACTACCAAGAACGAACGAAGATCACGAAGGAATAAAATGGTGCGCAAGCGCACCCTACATGTTAACGGAAATTGGTCGATATAGTTTTGCGCGCAGGGAATGGTCGCGACCGTTCCTTACGCGATTTCCAATGTCAACTTACCGTTCGGCTTTGTCTTTCTGGAGATCCCGCCGTTCCTTTAAACGTTCACGGAGCGTATTCTTTTCCTGTGGAGAGAGCCGCTGTATCCGTTCGCGTGCCTTTTCCCGTAGTTCCTGCCGTTTTTCTGGCGGCATGCGCCGGAGCCGTTCTTGAAACTTTTCGCGCAGCTCATGTCGCTCCTGGGGCGGGAGTTCCTGGAAGCGTTCAAATTGACGTTTCAGTGCCTCGCGGCGCTCCGGCGGCAGTTCGCGCCAGCGCTGCCAGCGCTGCTGCAGACGCTCGCGTTGTTCCGGCGGCAGCTGTCGCCAGCGCTCAAAATTACGCCGAATGGTATCTTTTTGATCGGGCGGAAGTTTTCGCCAGGTCTCAAGTTTTCGGTTGAGTTCCTCTTTTTGTTGCGGCGGCAAGTTCTGCCAGCGTTGGAAGCGCTCGCGCAGCTCTTGTTTCTCTTGCGGCGTCATCCGCTGCCATCGCTCCAGCCCTTCACGCTCGCTGTTTGAATTCCCGGGATCCCGCAGCGCAGAAGTCTGAGAGCGCCCCGGTGATGGAGCAATGGCCAGAGTCAGAAGTGCAAGCAAAAATACCGTTGCTAAACGTTTCATTTTGCCGCCTCCTTTTTCCGCGTCGGCGCCGGTTCGCGCGCCCCCGCGCGCGGAGGTTGGCCCGCTTCCGGCGCGACCTGCTGCAAGTCTTTCATCATTTCCATGTTGTTGATGACTTCCCAATCTTTCAAAAAATCCATCATGCGAAGCATTTCCTTATCGGGTTGCTCCGCTTGTTTGGTCGCGGCCAGTGAGCCAAGAGGCTGCATCACGAATATAAGCAGAAATAGCCACTGGGGTGTCCTCATCGCGAACGATTCCTTAGGCCTGTCCATTTCCTGGTCCGCCCAGAGATTCGAGCAGATCCATGGTATCGAGGATCTCCATGTTGCTAAAAAAGTCCAAGTTTTCTGCTACCGGAAGAAACTCCATTAAAGATTCATCGTCAGGTGAAATGTCCTTGGGCCGGAAAAAACCTTTGCCGAGAGTGAACGTGAGCGCAATGATGGCCACTGCGGTGGCCGCTATGGCGGGGACGGTCCAGGGTTTCAGGAGCGCCGTGAGCGTTTGCCACCAGGATTTCCGCTCGTTCCCGGCAACCTTGCGGCGCATTTCACGGCTGTACTCATCCCAGAAAGGCTGCGGCGGATCATCAGTCTGCACGGTCAATGGGAGTAGCAATCCGATCTCCGCGAGATAGCGCCGGCAGCCTTCACAATCTTGCGTGTGAGTTTTAACTGCCGCACGTTCGGCGTCACCGAGCTCGCCATAATAGTAGAGGACCAAATCCTGTTCCTTGCTTGCGCAGGCGGTTGCGTTTAAACGCTTTTCTCTGACCATCGTCGCCTCCTATGTCAACTCCGCCAAACTTCGCCGCAATGCACTGACGGCACGGTGCAGATGAACTTTGACGGTGCCCTCGGCCGTTTGCATCATTTCGGCAATTTCTTTGATCGAAAGCCCCTGGTGGTTTTTCAATATGAATGCCGTACGCTGTCTCGGCGGCAGCGCTTCCAACGCCGCGCCAATTTTGCGCGACATCTGACCGGCAGCCACATACTGGTAGGGCGAAAGTGGGGTCGCGCTCTGTTGACTGGCTTCAACCTGATTTTCCACGCTCTCGTTGAATTCTTCTGTTGGGGCGCGCTTGTTACGCCGCTTATAGTCCAAACAAACATTCACCACGATGCGATAAAACCAAGTATAAAAACCCGACCGGCCGTCGAAGCTTTTAAGGTGAGTGAACGCTTTCAGGAATGCCTCTTGAGAAAGGTCCTTGGCTTCTTCCCGATCGCGAGTGAAATCAAAGGCGATGCGGTAAGCTTTTTGTTTGTGGCGCTCCACGAGTTCCTCGAACGCTCCGCGATCTCCTTGCCGGGCCGAAGCGACAAGCTCGTTATCCCCAGGGCTTAAGGTTGCGTGATAATCCATCGACTGTCTTATCGCCGGCAGCGTAGCGGTGGAGATGATAGCCAAGGCTTCTAGTCCGAAGGACAGGGATTAATCCACCGCCCGGCTATTTCGTGTTTCTCAGGTCGCGAACGAGGTCACGGCGATCATGACGACGCTCACGTCGCGCCTGGCGGAGCGCATAGCGATCTCCACCCAGCTTGGTCCGGTCCTGTCTGATCTCCTGGCGAGCTCCCGAAAGAGCCTGCCCGTCCGCTGCAATCTGGCCGGCGCTGGCGCCGGTCCTGATGTCTTTACGCAAAGTCCAGCGATCGCCGTGTAGCGATCTAAAATCGCCGCGCAGTTCCTTTCGGTCCTGCCGTCCTTCTACCCGGTCACCGTGGATTTGTTGCCGGTCTTGTTTCAGTTCCTGGCGATCCTGTTGAATGTCGCCGCCGGTTTGAGCGCCTGCCGTTCCCGCTAATAGCAGCGCGGCCGCCATAAAGCCTGTCCCGAAGAGAACTCTTGCATGATCCATCGTTAGGTACCTCCGTCTAGGGTAATTTAATGTCCTAGCACGTTAGACGGAGGCGCTCTGCGGAGGTTTACCTGGGTCTCCTCCTGCGGAGCCCAATACTCACTGTCTTGATAATCAACTTCCTGCGCGGCCGAACGTCAAGGCCCATTTTATAGGGTCAGACCCGGTTCACAACTCAAAAGAGCGCCATTGAGGACGTTTTTGGAAAATCTGGCAGTCTCTTGACACAAACGGCGGTTTGACAACCCCCGTTCAAAGGGCTATGAAATTCTGGTGCCGGGCATACGACTTCTGTTGGAGCTATTAAATAGGCGGCGCTGCATCGGCGTTTTCCTATTTCTCGCCGTATTTTCCCTTCCTCTTCATTTCCATGTGATCACAACAACTTCGCAGGTGACCAAAGAGTGTAGTTGCCTCCATGGTAGCCGCACGCAAATGGGAACCGCAGCGACCCTTAGCAACTCGGTTGCGGTCATCCCGTCACAACCGATTGTTTCGGTGCGGCACAAAGCACTCGGCTATGGGCTCATCGTTCGCCAATCGAGCCGCGCTCCACCTCCTCAAGTCTCCCTTTAATATCTCCTACGACACGAAAAAAAGGGTTTGAGTGTCCCTCTCTTTAAATGGGGAGGGGTGGATTATTTCCATGTGGAGACGAGACTATGAATCGATATCTAACGAGAGCTAATTTCATAATAGTCCTGCTTCTAACGCTGTGTTTCTTCTTGACCCCGAGTCAAATCTTTGCTCAGGAGGCCGTACTCGACGCGCTGAAAAGACAAATGGCCGAGATGCAGGAGCAAATGAAAATAATGGCGCAACGGATCCAACAGCTGGAACAGGAAAAATCCGTTCAGGCCGAATCGGAGACGGCGGCTCAACAGGCGCAGCCCGCTCCACCTGTCCAAACGTCGGCCGGCGCACTGAATCCTGCAATCTCAGTGATAGGAAATTTTGTCGGGCGAGTCGACAATCAGAAAGTTTTCAATAGCGAGGGCAATCGCATCGATAGTCGCTTCAATTTGCGTGAAGCCGAGGTCGACATGCGGGTACCGGTGGACCCTTACGCAGACGGCGTTTTGATTGCTGCTTTGGAGTCGGAAGGGGCGGGCAAATTCTCCGTCGGCGTGGAAGAAGGCTATGTCAATATAAAAAAACTGCCCTTTCTGGACGAGCCGCCTCTCGGTCTGAAACTAAAAGTCGGCCGTTTTCGGCCGTCTTTCGGAATGTTTAATATCCTGCACACACACGATTTGCCGACCACGTTTCGATCGCTTCCTACCGAAGAATTTCTCGGCGAAGATGGTTTTATCCAGGACGGTGTTTCGGGAAACTTCTTTATCCCCACGCCCTGGGACACGGATTCGAGCCTCGATGCGACCCTGGAGGTGCTCACCGGCGGCGACATCGCGATTGCACCGGAATCGAAGTCGCGGGTCTCTTATCTCGGACACCTGCGGTGGTTCCGCACGTTTGCGGATGCTCATAATGTCGAGCTGGGCTGGTCGAGTTACGTTCGCCCCAGCGGCAATGGCCTCGGCTCTGCCGATTTCCATGGAGTCGATTTTCTCTACCGCTGGAAACCCATACGTCAGGGCGAGTGGAAATCCTTTCTGCTGGGTGGTGAGGCGATGTTTGCGCGGCGGGCCTATCCGGATGCGGCTGAACCTTCCGATGTCGAGCGGGCCATTACTCTTAGAAGTTTGAAACCCGGCCGTGGGCAGCCATTCGGCCTGTCGCTGTTCGGCCAATGGCAGTTCAATCAACGAACCTACGGTGGAGTGCGTGGGGACTATACCAAGACCCTGTTCGATCCCAGCTTGGCGCGGCGCAGTGTCACGCCCTACGTGTCCTACTATCTCAGCGAATTTCTCCGTGCCCGCCTCAGCTATGAGCATCGTTGGAGCGATCTTTTCACGGAAAACAACCGCAATACTTTCTTATTTGAGCTCAATTGGATCTTTGGCTCTCATCCACCGGAACCTTTTTGGGTGAACAAATGAGCCGGATCTTTTCCCACTCGGGGTTGATCACAAGGAGGGGTGTTTCATGGAACGGATATTTTCTTTTTTGATCGTTTTCTTATTCATGGCGCTGGTTTTGACGCCGGCGCGGGCGCAGGACAAGAAGGTGAAAGTCGTCGTCACGCTTCCGACCTTAAAGGCGCTGACCGAGGAAGTCGGCGGCAACCGGGTTGACGTGATCGCGCTTGCGAAGGGCGATCAGGACCCGCATTTCGTGACCCCGACACCCGTGCTGATGCAAAGAACTCGGCAAGCGGATCTTTTCATCGAAAATGGGTTTTCCCTCGAGTTATGGGCTGATCAAGTTGCCAACGGATCGGGCAACACGAAGATCTTTCGCGGCACGCCAGGAAGGATCGTCGCGGGTAATGGTATCTCCGCCTTGGAAATTCCGGCGGTTCTGACAAGGGAAATGGGTGACATTCATCCGCAAGGGAATCCGCACGTCTGGCTTGATCCGCTGCTCGCCAAAGTCGAAGCGGGCAACATCGCCGAGGCGCTTAAATCGGTGGACCCCGCCGGCGCCAGCACTTATGAGGCGCATAAAGCGGAGTTCTTTAGACGCATCGATACCGCCCTTTTTGGACCGGACCTGTTGAAGCTCGTGGGCATTCAGAAACTCACGCGCCTTGCCTGGAGCCGCGAGTTATACCCGTTTCTACAGAATAATAAGGTCGATGGTCAATCTCTAGCCGCCAAAGCCGGCGGGTGGCTTAAAGCCGCCGAGCCGCTGCGTGGCATTAAGGCGTACGAATTTCACCGCGTATGGGTTTATTTCGCCCGTGTCTTTGGTTTTCAGCTCGTCGGCACGATTGAAGAACGGCCGGGCATTCCACCCGGACCTCAGCACCTGTTGCAGATCACGGAACGGATCAAGAGCGATAAGGTTCCGCTCATCATGGTGGACAATTTCTACGATCCTGCGCAGCCCAACAGCATCGCCCGGCAGACCGGGGCCGCCGTCGTTCTGCTTCCCAACCAAGTCGAAGGTGAACCGGGGATTAAGAGCTATTTCGATTTGATCGATCACATCATTTCGAAGACCACGGCCGTTTTGAAAAAATGACTCAGTTTGAGATCGATGAGCAGTTGCTTCCATGCATAACCGGCGCCGATATTGGTAATCACGGAGAAAAACATGGCCGTTATTCTCGAAGTGAAATGGATGCTAGTTCCCTTCCTCGCATGCTTGGTTCTTTCCGGCATACTCATTTACCTCGGTCTCCATGTGATCGCCCGCAAAGTAATCTTTGTGGACCTCGCGTTGGCGCAGATCGCGGCTCTGGGAGCGACCTATGCGTTGACCCTGGGTTATGACCCCAATGACGATCCGCTAGCGGTCTCGCTGTTTTCACTTGCTTTCACCTTCGTGGGTGCGGGAGCTTTCGCCATCGCCCGAATGCGCAGGGAAAAAGTCCCCCAAGAGGCTTTCATCGGCATCATTTACGCGGCGGCCTCGGCGGCCGCGATCTTGACTCTGTCAAAATCGGCGACCGGTGGAGAGGAATTAAAGCACATGCTGGTGGGAGACATCTTGCTGGTTTCGCTTCCCACCGTGATCCAGATAGCGCTGCTTTATGTCGCGCTTGGGATCTTCCATCTGATCTTTCGCAATAAATTTTTGGCGATTTCCCTCGACCCGGAGAAGCAAGAAGCGGCGGGAATGAATATCCGATTTTGGGATCTCATCTTTTATATGTCTTTCGGCGTCGTCATCGTCAAATCGGTGGCCATCGCGGGAGTGCTTCTCGTGTTCTCATACTTGGTCGTTCCGGCGGTGATTGCGCAGATGTTTAGTGAAAGCATCATGGGAAGGCTTCTCCTCGGCTGGCTCGTGGCGCTGTTGGCGAGCATGCTCGGGATCATCTGGTCCTTCTACGCGGATTATCCCACGGGGCCGGCGGTGGTCGTAATGCTTGGGATGTTCTTGATCCTGGCCAGCATGGTTTACTATCTGCATAGCGCGGCCGGCAAGGGCCGGGCGCTTGCCAATGTCGCGGCGTTGCTGCTCTTCTGTGTTGTTTTTTTCTCAGGCCTTTCCGCTTTTAGAAAATCAGCCCCCGCGGTCACGACGCCGAAGGTCGCTTCAATCGACCGCCTCCTTGAAGAACTGAAAGAAAGCGAAGCGGTGCACCAGTTGGATGCTATAAGCCATCTCCGCGAGCTGCATAGTCCCAAAGTCGGACCCGCTCTCGCTGATGTTCTCATGCGTGATCCGTCGGAACAGGTTGTCGAAGCCGTCGTTGATGCTTTGAAAGAAAAACAAGATCCACGGGCGATCCCGGCGCTTCGACATGTGGCACAAGGAAACTATGACGCCTTTCTTAAACTGTCGATTGCCGAGGCGCAGTTGGCCTCGGGCGACGGCGAGGGATTTGTCACTCTCGGCGGTATTCTAAAGGGTGACGGCGCACCCGTTGCGCGGCAGCGAGCCAGCGAATTGCTGGAAAAGAGCGCCGGCAAGAAGTTTGGCTACCATGCGGAGAAGGATCTTCAGCAAAACGGCGCTGCCGTGGCAAATATAGAGTCGTGGCTAAAGAATGAAGGCAAGACGCTCAAGTGGGACGGAAAAGCCGGCGCATTTCGCGCGCAAAAATAACTGCTGATGATTGCCCCACGGCAAATTTTCCCGGGCCTGCTTGGAGTTGAAATAGCGCTCTGCTATAGTTTCGCCCGTTGAATTGTGGAAGGTGCTGTCTGGGGGAGAGGTGAGTTCAACGCAGTGTTCTCATTAAACCGATCAAAACAATCCTTATTATGGCGCGTACGGTCGAATAGAGCGATGCTCGGCTATGCATGCGAGACGCGAAAAAAACAGTGCGATTTATCGAGAAAGGCGTGCGCGTGATGAACGAGCGTATTGATAGGGATCGTTGTCGGACCCGTTATGGAAGCAAATACAATTCTTGACGTTCGCGATTGCGCGGTCGTGCTTGATGGCCAAACGCTCCTGTCCGGAGTGTCGTTCACGGTCCGCAAGGGAGAGGCCCTGGCGGTGATCGGCCCCAATGGCGCGGGCAAAACGCTACTCTTCAAGGCGCTTTTAGGACTCGTGCCGTTTCGCGGAACGGTCGCATGGCATCCGGATTTGCACATCGGTTACGTGCCGCAAAAATTTCCGGTGGACAAAACCGTGCCGCTGACAATCCGCGAATTCTTTTTGTTGAAAGCAAAACGGTTTTGGTTCCCTGATCAGACATTCCTAAACCATCTTTCGCATGAGCTTTCATTAGTGGGGCTTTCTCAGGATGTGCTGGAGCGCTGTGTGGGGGAGCTTTCCGGAGGCCAACTGCAGCGTCTTCTGATCGGCTGGGCCATGGTCGATCACCCCGAAGTGATGCTTTGTGACGAGCCCACGGCCGGGATTGATGTTGGATTTGAGGAGACGGTTTATCATCTCTTGCAGCGATTGCAACAGGAGCGCAACACGACGGTCCTGCTCATTTCTCATGAGCTCAATATTGTTTACCGTTATGCGGATCAAGTCCTGTGTCTGAATCGGGAGATGTTGTGCCATGGAAAGCCGCATGAGGTGTTAAACCCTCAGGATTTGGCGCGACTTTTTGGCGAAGGCGGCTTCTACGCCCATCAAAAGGAAACTCATCATCAGTAATATGGACCTACCGGCCATATCATCGCTTGTCATCGGCGCTGCCGTGGGAATTGCATCCGGCGCAATCGGCGCATTTATCATCTTAAAGCGCATGGCCCTCGTCGGCGACGCGCTGTCCCACGTCGCGCTTCCGGGGATCGCGCTGGCCCTGTTCTATGCAATCGATCCCTTCTGGGGCGTCTTGATCTTCTTGTTGGCCGCCGCAGTCATTGTATGGTGGCTCGAGGGGCGTACGACGCTCCCTGGCGATGCTTTGGTCGGGCTGCTCTTTACCACGAGTTTGGCCGTCGGTGTTCTCACGATCCCGAATGATGAGATTATTCATTCTCTTTTCGGCGAATTTCCCGCATTATCACCGCTCGCGTTTATCATCACTACAGGCCTTGCCCTCGCCGCAGCTGGAATGGTGATCGGGTTCGCGCGGCAATTCCTTTTTCGGACGACCACGCCTGATCTTGCGCAGGTCCATGGTCTGGGACGCTGGTTTGATCTCCTTCTCCTCTCGCTTTTTGCGCTCATCGTATCGTTGGGGATTAAGCTGGTGGGGACACTTCTTATGGGTGCGTTGACGATCATTCCCGCTTCGATCGCGAAAAATGTCGCAAAAAGCATGAAGGGTTTTATCGCCGTCTCGACGCTGTTGGGGGGGCTTATCAGCGTGATCGGACTTTTTATCGCGCACGCGTTCTCGTTCTTACTCGGGCCGTCGATTATTCTTTTTGGTGTCGGGCTATTTCTGATTTCGCTCGTACTCCCGCGTCGTCTGCATTCATGAAGCAAAGTCGCCTAGCCGGATCAGATCAGCGCTGTTGGCAATCTTGGGGAAAGTACGGCCGGGGGTTGGATTGATGCTCATTTTAGTTATGCTGAACGAGATCGAATGAAAGACGTTCGGCACAACTCATCGTTTCTCTATGGGGAAGAATAATATGCGGAAAGTTCGGCAAAAAAAAATCTCGCGATTCACATGGCTCTTGATATTCTTAACGGTTCTCCTAAGCCCCAGCGTGGCCGTTTCGGTTCTAGCTGCGACGGAATCAGATGTCACTCGGGCAACTTTGAGCAATGGCCTGCGGGTGGTCATTGTCCGCAACACGCTCGCGCCGGTGGTGATGACGGAAATCAATTATTTGGTCGGTTCTAACGAGGCGCCAAATGGTTTCCCCGGCACGGCGCATGCGCTGGAGCACATGATGTTCCGCGGCAGTCCGGGACTTTCATCCGCCCAGCTTTCCAACATCATCGCGGCTATGGGCGGTCACTTCAATGCCGATACCCAGCAAATTGTGACGCAATATTTCTTCACGGTTCCGGCCAGCGATCTTGAAATTGCGCTGAACATTGAAGCGATTCGAATGCGCGACGTTCTCAACACTGAAACACTTTGGAAAAAGGAGCGAGGCGCCATCGAGCAGGAGGTCGCGCAGGACCTGTCCAACCCTCAGTACATGTTCTACTCGCGACTTTTAAGCGTCATTTTTGCGGGAACGCCATACGCCCATGACGCGCTCGGCACGCGGCCATCTTTTCAAAAGACTACGGAAAAGATGCTTAAAGATTTTCACCGGAAATGGTACGCGCCCAACAACGCTATTTTAGTAGTTGTTGGCGACGTTGATCCTACGGTGGCTTTGGCAACTATTAAGCGGCTGTTCGAACCGATCTCGCGTCGCACCGTGCCCGCCCGGCCGAAGGTCCAGCTACAACCACTTAAGCCAACGACCTTTGCGATCGACTCGGACCTCCCTTACGGAGTCGCCGCCGTTGCTTATCGACTGCCGGGATATGACGATCCGGACTTTGCCGCTGCGACCGTGTTAGCCGACGCGCTGGACAGCCAGCGCGGAGAACTGTACCGCCTAGCGGCCGAAGGAAAGGCTCTGTCCGCGGGATTTGACGCCATGGCGCTTCCCAAAGCGGGATTTGGTTACGCCACTGCCGCGTTCCCGCAAGGGCAAGACAGCTCTGTGCTGGTCGCGCAAATGAAAGAAGTGATTGACGCATACCTTAAGAACGGTATTCCCGCCGATCTCGTGGAAGCCACCAAGCGTCATGAAATCGCCGAGGCCGAGTTTCGAAAGAATTCAATTTCAGGGCTCGCGCGCGAGTGGTCGCAGGCGCTGGCGGTCGAAGGTCACAATTCGCCGGATGAAGATATCGAAGCGATCAAAAAAGTTACCGTCGCGGACGTTAACCGGGTCGCGAAGAAATACCTCGTCAATGACGCTGCCGTCGTTGCCGTCATGACGCCGCGCGTATCCGGCAATCCGGTTGCGTCGCAAAGTTCTCGTCCCGGCACTGAGTCTTTTGCCCCGAAGGAGACAAAGTCGGTGCCGCTCCCCGCATGGGCGAAAAAAACGTTGAACCCGCTGGATGTGCCGACGTCGAAAGTCAATCCCGATGTTACAATGCTGGCCAATGGGTTGCGCCTCATCGTTCAACCGGAGAGCATCAGCGATACCGTCAGCATAATCGGCGCGGTCAAGAACCGAGCCGAGCTCGAGGTGCCGAGCGGAAAGGAAGGAGTCGATCAAATCCTCGACGATCTCTTTTCCTATGGATCGATGAAACTGGACCGTTTGGCATTTCAGGAAGCGCTCGATGAGATCGGCGCCGAGGCTTCAGCTGGAACGCGCTTCTCGCTGCGGGTCTTGTCTGATCACTTTGATCGCGGCACGGAACTGCTCGCGGACAATTTATTGCATCCCGCATTGCCCGAGGCGGCGTTCAAAGCGGTGAAGCCGCGAACCCGTCAAGCGGTGGCCGGTCAGCTGCAAAGTCCGGTGTACCTGTCTCAGCGCGCGTTTCTCAAAGCGATTTACCCCGAGCAGGATCCAACCTTGCGTCAGGCCACACCCGAAACCGTGTCCTCCATTGAGCTTGAAGATGTGCGCGCTTATTACGAAAAGGTTTTTCGTCCCGACCTTACAACCATTGTGGTGATAGGGAGGGTGACGCCGGAACAAGCGAAAGCTGTTGTGGAAAAATATTTCGCCGATTGGAAAGCGACGGGAGCGAAACCCGAAACCGATCTTCCTCCTGTGCCGCGTAATAAGCCGACAGCCACAGTGGTTCCCGACCGCAGCCGCGTGCAGGACGAGGTCACCCTCGGCCAAACATTCGAGCTGACGCGCCAGGACGCTGATTACTATCCGCTGGAACTCGCCATGAATGTCCTTTCAGGGGCGTTTTATTCTACGCGCTTGTATCGCGACCTGCGGGAAAATACCGGCCTCGTGTACTCGGTCGGGGCGGCACTGCAATCCAGTAAAACCCGTTCGGTGTTTTACATCTCTTATGCCTGCGATCCACCCAACGTATCAAAGGCCAGAACTCTCGTGGAGCGCAACCTGCGTGACATGCAAGCCAAGCCGATCACCTCTGAAGAGTTGCTGCAAGCCAAGACGCTTTTGGTGCGTGGCATTCCGTTGTCTGAATCGAGTACGGGGGGAATCGCGGGCGGATTGCTTGATCGTGCGCTCAAGGATCTGCCTCTCGACGAACCGATCCGCGCCGCGAGGCGTTACAAGGATCTCACGGCCGCCGAAGTGCAAGCGGCATTTTCAAAATGGATCAAGGTTGACGACCTAGCACAGATCGTCTTGGGGCCGGCGCCGAAGTAAGTAAAAATTGACCCCGGCGATTCTAGCTCGCAGCCTTGGTGCGAAAGCCATTCCGGTTTCGTTTGTCGTACCTGCCTTTTCCTCGTGCGGGCTCTTTGCTATAGTCCGGCCATGTCGTCGATCTTGATCAAGAATATTGGCACGCTGGTGACCGGCGATCTCAACCGGCCGTTGCGCTCCGCAGACTCCATATTCATTGATGGCGGGGTGGTGAAAGAGATCGGCAGGAATTTAAATTCCAAAGCCGACCGGGTGATCGACGCCTCGGGCATCACCGCAATCCCCGGCCTAATCGATTCTCATTCTCATCCCTCGATCGGCGAGTACACGCCGGCGCAAAATTCCCTCTCGTGGATCACCAACTACATGCACGGCGGCGTTACCGCGCTCATTTCCGCGGGCGAACTGCACCTTCCCGGTTTGCCTTTGCCGCCGGACGCCAGAACCGCGCTGTCCGTCGCCATCGTCACCAAGCGCTGCTACGACAATTTGCGGCCATCGGGGGTCAAAGTGCATGCCGGCACGTTGCTGCTGGTTCCGGGTTTGGGCGAGAAAGATTTCGACGAGATCGCCGCGCTCGGGATTAAATTGGTCAAGTTTATTTTTTACGATTACAGCCTGCTTCCCAATGGCGAAGCGGAGCGCTACGTGAAGTGGGCGAAAGCGCGCGGCATTAAAGTCAAGATTCACTCCGGCGGTGTCTCGCGCTCAGGCGTCAGCCAAGTCGCAGGATTTGAAATCGTGACCAAAATTCAGCCCGATATCATCGGCCATATTAGCGGGGGGCCGATTCCCATGGCCGAGGAAGATATGGTTCGCATCGTTAATGAGACCGATTGTTTCGTGGAGATTTGCAGCTCCGGCAACTACCGCATGGCCTTGAATTTGATTCGCGCGGTAAAAGCCAAGAATGCTCTTGACCGCGTGCTCATAGGGACGGATACGCCGGGCGGGACCGGCATCATCCCGCGCGGCATCTTGCGTGAGATTGCCTTTATATCTTCGGTCGGTGAAGTGCCGCCGGAGAAAGTCATCTGCATGGCGACCGGGAATGTGGGGCGGGCTCATGGGCTCAATCTCGGTATCCTGGAAGAGGGACGGCCCGCCGATCTCGTTTTGCTGCACAAGATCACCGGTTCAGTGTCGAAGGACGCGCTCGACTCGTTTGCCAAGGGCGATCTGCCGGGCATATCCTACGTGATCATCGACGGCGAAGTTCGCGTCGCTGGGCGCAGCCAACAGACGCCGCCGCCGGAACGCGTGGCGAGTGAGTGTTGTTAATGGCCAATCTCTACAAGGACGGCCGTCACATCTTGGGTATCGCTTATCATTGACTTTGAAGTTTCTATAGGCTGTCAGATTCTTCGGCTACGCCTCAGAATGACACCTGTTGTTCAATTTGACTGACAGATCTGGCACAAAAAAGTTATTTCGACCGCGTGTTGAGATATCGGGTAGAGGAGGAGATTGAGTGAGTTCTTTTGAATTTGGCGTAGGGCTATTTCCTACCGAACCATTACAGAAAATGATTCACCTAGCCAAGGTGACTGAAGAGACGGGTTACAGTCACATCTGGGTAGGCGACTCGCATCTCATCTGGCGCGAAGCCTACATCAACATGGCGGCGATGGCGCTGAGTACGAGCAAGGTAAAACTGGGCACGGGAGTGACCAATCCGCTGACGCGCCATCCGTCGGTGGTTGCCAGCGGCTATGCGACGCTCGAGGAGTACGCGCCGGGACGAATGATCGTCGGTATCGGTCTGGGCGACAGTTCGGTGGAAACCATGGGGATGAAGCCGGCGAAGCTTTCCTACTTCGAAAACACGATGCAACAAATGCGCGATCTCTTCGCCGGGAAGGAAGTTCAACTCGAGACCGGAAAAATTCACTTGCTCCACCCCTGCAAGGGCAAGGTTCCCATTTATATAGCCGCCAGCGGGCCCAAGATGCTCGAGCTCTCTGGACGCATCGCCGACGGCATCATCGTGCTGGTAGGTGTCGCGGATGATTACATCAATCATGCGAAAGAAAAGATCGCGGCGGGCGCGAAAGCGGCGGGAAGAAAACTCGAAGATATCAATTTGGTTCTTTGGGTTCCCTGCGCCGTATCCGATAGCGCGCCGGCGAAGGACGCGGTCAAGGCGCACGTCGCGCGCGTCGTCGCCCATCCGCTTCCTTACGTGCTCGATCCCAACGAGCAGAAGGTATTAGCGGAGATCCGCAAAACCTATGACTACTACCATCACATGGATCAGGAGGCGAACCACGCCGAGGTGATTCCAGACTGGCTGGTGGATAAATTCGCCATTGCTGGAACCGTCGCCCAGTGCCGCGCCCAAATCGAGCGCATCAAGAAAAGCGGCATTCAGCAGATCGCCATTATTCCCTACAGCCCTCCAGGCGGCAGCAGGGAAGAAACCATTCGTGGGTTTGCGAAAGCGATGAGCTGACAAGACGAATTACGAATCGAGCTGAACGAAATTCGGGTGAGGGGCGTCTTATAGTGGGCGAATCACGGTGTCTTGAAATACGGTCAACGACGAAATGAGGCCGGAAGCGTGGCTCATTGCTTTATCAGCTGAATGACCTTCGTGCTGGTCGCGTCTGCGCCACCAGGGGACGCCGCCTTGCGCAACAGCCCTGGCGCGACGTTCCAGTGCTGTCCGTTGTCGGTGATCACCGTAACCGTTTTCTTGTTGTAGCGGGTGAGAATGCCAAACAGGGGCGCACGCCCTTCCGGCTCAAAAGTGACGCGATCGCCGGTTCTAAAGTCCAGCATCGCTGAGTGCGCGCGCATCTGGCTTAGGAACCGCAGACGCTCCACGATCCGGTTGTTCAGATCGATCAGTTCTTCTTCGCTGAGTTTGTCGATGTCAATTTTCATGGCTACTCCCGCGCTCCAGTGAATATCCTATCCTGGTTCACGGCTCTGTGTTTGCGGGCCAACGTTGTGCCGCTGAGGCGCTCATAACGATCGAATCATCCCGCATCGAATCTCGTTGTCGGCTCAAGCGGCGGGTTAGGCAGCAGTCCGCGAGTTAAAAAACGACTCCCAAATAACACTCAGTCATGCTTTCCTCGTGCAATTTCTTCTGCAATCTTTTTCCCTTCCTTGTCCCTCGTCACAAAAACCAGATTAGATGCGGATTCGACACAAACAGTCTGCATCCAACCAGGGGTATACTTCGTGAAAGGACAGACGACAAACTTTCCGAAAACGTCATCGTAAGGATTCATGAGATTACTCAGGTTCTCCGGAACGATGGGCCACTCTTCACTGTTTCTCGGACCCCAGTGTTCATAAAGACCGAGAAGCCGTTTAGTCCCAATTATCCAAATACGATAACTAGGATTGCCATTATAGAAGCTCACGCGACCCCGGATAGAATAACAATCACCGACCAGTTGCGGGTTTCCTTTGCAGGGAGGCTTTGGTGTTGCAGCAATGCAATGACCGACTATCAAAAAGATGTAAAATGGAACGATAACGCTCGGCGATCGGGATATGTTCATTGTTGCCTAGCCAGTGATCAGTTGTTCCGTATAGTACGGCACTGCCATTGTTTCTTCGGCGGTTTTTATAATGGTTACAATGAGTTGTAAAGAGTGCGCGGAGCCGCGCGGCGACAACGGCTGAAATTTGTTTCTGTGTATTAACTCTTGCTCGGTTAGGAGCCCTTTCTAAGGCCAGGCATCAGCGGAGTTGTGTACCCCCTGCCGCCTTTTCCATGTCGTAAGCTGTATCGGAATGAAAAGAACGGCTCATGCCGAGATCGTGCCGTTTGGCACCGCCGGACTTTATTTCGCGGACCCCGTCCAGTACTTCTTGCCAAACGTCGCGCCCGGCCTCAAATTTAGAAAGCGCGCGTCCTTTCAGTTTCTTAGCCATGTTCAAGATGTCTCCGACTCCTGAAGCCGAACATGAGTCAGACTACGTTTGTAGCGTATCTGTGTCAACTGAGATATCGTTCAGAGTATGGCAAGACTCATTTCAGCACCAACCGTAATTCCGGCAGCAGGTCAGCCGCCGAAAATTATCGAGGAGTTTATCGGCCGGGTGAATTCAAAAACAACTGCTGTTAGCATTGCCAAGATGACCAGCCCATCGGGTTGGCGCGAGTCAGGACAAACACCGGAATTCGACGAGTACACGATCGTCTTGCGCGGGCTGCTGCAAGTCGAGACGCAGGATGGCTTGCATCAAGTCGCCGCTGGTCAGGCGATCATTGTCAATGCCGGGGAGTGGGTGCGCTACAGCACGCCGGGGGCCGAAGGAGCTGAATACGTTGCTGTCTGCCTGCCGGCCTTCTCGCTCGAAACGGTTCACCGTGA
>JBGPIK010000096.1:0-17916 GCA_041484845.1 Binatia bacterium
CCTCAACCCCTGGAGCCACAGTCCAGTGCTCTAACCAATTGAGCTACACTCACCACAATAAGACCATTCTGGCGCGCCAGAAGGGATTCGAACCCCTGACCTACGGCTTAGAAGGCCGTTGCTCTATCCAGCTGAGCTACTGGCGCCTAACGAAGTAACGAGTGCTGCGTACTGAGGAAAAAGTCCTCTCCACCCCGCATAACTCAGAACTCATTTACTCAGCACTCTTTGTTGGTCGGGGCGAGAAGATTTGAACTTCCGACCCCCTGCGCCCAAGGCAGGTGCGCTACCAGGCTGCGCTACGCCCCGTCAATGAACAGAGCCATTCTACACAGGAGGCTCATCAAATCAAGGTTTTGCATTCAAGTCAACGAGCGATGGCAGGATCTCCGTTAGCTTCCGGAGCGCTTTACCGCGATGACTCACGGTTGCTTTAGTTTCACGGTCGATCTCGCCGAATGTTTTCCCAAACGGGGGAAAGAAAAAGATCGGGTCATAGCCAAAGCCATGTTTTCCTTTGCGCGCCAAAGCGATGCGCCCCTCGCAGGATTTGCGAATCAATAACTCTTTGTCGTTCGGCGAATCCGGCGCGCACAGCGCCAGGGCGCAGACAAAACGCGCGGTTCGTTGCTGATCAGGTATGCCTTGCAACTCCCGCAGTAGCTTTTCGTTATTCTTGTCGTCATTGCCCTCCTCACCGCAATAGCGCGCCGAGTAAATTCCCGGCGCGCCATGAAGAACATCCACCTCCAGGCCAGAATCATCCGCCAAAGTTAAACAACCTGAGTACTGGGCCAAGGTCCGCGCTTTCTTAAGCACGTTCTCTTCGAATGTGGCGCCGTCCTCGATGACCGTAGGCCATTGCCCCAAGCTCTGGAGCGAGCGAAGGGTCACGGCAAGATTTTTGAGAAAGCTTTGAATCTCGGCAAACTTTGCTGGATTCGTGGTAGCTATAAGCAGTTCAATCACGTACGACAACAAGAAGATCAGGAGAGCGAGGAAATTATTTTTTGCTGCGCCTTGAGGATCTCCCGGATTCCCTGTTGTGCGACCTCCGTCATACGCTCCATCTGTTTCTTCGTAAACGGGGCGCTTTCGGCCGTTCCCTGAACCTCGACGAATTTTCCTGAGCCGGTCATGACGAAATTCATGTCGACATCGGCGCGGCTATCCTCTTCATAAGCCAAATCCAAAAGAACCTTGCCGTCGACGATGCCGATGCTCACGGCGGCGATGGAGTCCCGGATCGGATCGACTTTTATGATTCCTTTGCTGATCCAGCGCCGCATAGCCTCAACCAGCGCAACATAGGCGCCGGTAATCGAAGCCGTGCGCGTGCCGCCGTCCGCCTGGATGACGTCGCAATCGATCCAGACCGTGCGCTCGCCGAGACTCTTTAAATCCGCGATGGCCCGAAGGCTTCGACCGATAAGCCTTTGAATCTCGTGCGTCCTCCCGCCGATCTTGCCGCGCGCCGATTCGCGCCCGATCCGGACTTGTGAAGAACCCGGCAACATGCCGTACTCCGCGGTGATCCAGCCTTTGCCGCTATTGCGCAAGAACGGGGGAACCCGCTCTTCGAGCTTCGCCGTACAAATGACTTTGGTATCGCCCATCTCGATCAGCACCGAGCCGTCGGCGGTCTTGATGTAGCTCGGCGTAATCGAGAGCGCCCGTAGTTGTTTAGACTTTCGCCCGTCAATTCTCATGGCTACGAACTCAGATGAAACACGACCATTTTAAGTTCCGTCATCTCTTTGACGGCGTAGCGCGGCCCTTCTTTGCCGAATCCTGAATCCTTCAGCCCGCCGTAAGGCATTAAGTCGACGCGCCACTGGGTTCCCCAATTGATGTGGAGATTACCGGCTTCCGCGTCGCGCGCAAACTTCATTGCCCATTCGACGTTCTCGGTAAAAATACCCGCCGAAAGCCCATACACGCTGTCGTTCGCCAAAGCAATCGCCTCTTCAATGGTATCGAACGCCGTAACCCCTACCGCCGGCCCGAATAATTCATCGCGTGAAATGCGCATGTCAGGATGGACCTCCGCCACCACGGCGGGCATGTAGATCGCCCCCCGCCTCCCTCCACCGGCCACTAAACGGGCGCCGCCCGCGACTGCCTCGTTTATCCAGTTCTCTACCCTCACGGCCTCGCTCTCCTTCACCATGGGTCCAACCTTAGATTTCTCATCGAGTTGGTTGCCGGTCGTCAAGGCTTCAACTTTCGGCTTCAGCATACCAAGTAAATCACCGTAAACTTTTTTCGAAGTCAGCACCCGCTGGGTAGAAATACATGTCTGCCCGGCATTGCCGTAACCCGTCATGGCTATCGCGGTCGCAGCCTTGTTCAAATCCGCATCGGGCATAATAATGAGCGGGGCGTTAGAACCAAGTTCCATCGTCACCTTCTTGATTCCCGCCATGTGACAGATTCGGTCGCCGATCTCGCGACTGCCGGTAAACGTCACTTTGCGCACACGCCGGTCAGCTACGAGAGCATCGCCAATTTCGCCGCCCGAACCGGTGACACACTGAATCCCTTCCGGCGGTAGTCCCGACTCGAGCAAGATCTCGGTAAGTTTTAGCGCTGAAAGCGGCGTATCCGATGCCGGCTTCAGGATTACAGAATTGCCCGCCGCGAGCGCCGGGCCGACTTTGTGTGAAACCAAATTCAATGGAAAATTAAACGGCGCGATGGCCGCCACTACCCCACAGGGCACGCGCAAGGTGAAACCAAACTTATGGGCGCCGGTCGGGTCCGCATCCAGGGGGACCGTTTCGCCATGGAGCCGTTTTGCTTCTTCCGCTGATCCCATCATGGTCTCAACCGCCCGGTTGGCTTCACCGCGCCCCTCGGTAATAACTTTTCCTTCTTCCCGCGAAATCGTTTGCCCCAACTCTTCGTTACGCGCGGCCATTATATCCGCGGCCTTGCGCAATATTTTCCAACGTTCATAGCCGGTGAGCTTGGCCATCACTTTTGCGCCACGCTCGGCAAATAGCAGCGCTTTCTCAAGGTCGGCCGCGTCGGCCCTGGGCACGGTATCAATGACCGAGTTATCGTAGGGATTGTGCACTTCCATCTTCTTAGGCTTATCAACCCAATTTCCTGCGAGAAAAATCTTCATAACGAATCTCCTTAACGGATAAACCTGCAAAATGAAAGATGGGTAAGGATAGGGAACCGCCCTTGTCTAACGTTTGAAGTTACCCGGATTCACCGGAACTGTTACGGTAAAAGCTTCTGCCGTACGCGCGATGAAAAGCCGTCCATTTAGAGCCAGGTTCTTTTTCCGGCAGGTTCTGAATGGCTTGGATCTTGCCGTCCAAATCATCCAGCGCGTGGAGGATAACCGCCTCAAGCGTCTGAGGCAATTTAGGCGACCCGAACTCGTATGCGCCGTGATGACTGACCAGCATGTGCTTGATCTGTAGCGCCATGTCCTCGGGAAAATCTGTGATCGCGGCGATTTTGTCGTTCACCATCTCCACTTCCATGACCAGGTGTCCCAAGAGCTGGCCCGCATCAGTGTAATCGACGGCCCGGTCAAAAGAGAACTCGTACACCTTGCCGATATCGTGGAGAAAACCTCCCATCAGGAGCAAATCGATATCGATCCCGCGATAATTTTCCGCGACTTTACACATCAGCTTTACCAACGAAAGCGTGTGTTCCAGCAGACCGCTTAAGTAAGGATGATGAATCGTCTTGGCGCCGGGAGCGCGCTTGAGAAGGTCCATCAGCTCCCGATCGGTAAAAAAGCATTCGGCGAGCGCGCGTAAATGGGGATCACTGATGGTTCCCATTATTCCTTTGAGCTCCTCCAGCATCGCGTCGGGATCGAAGGCACTCTTGGGCAGGAAATCTTCCGCAGCCAGGTTTGTTCCCTCAACACGCAGGATATCCTGCGCCCGGATCTGCACCTTTCCTTGGTACAACACAGCCTGACCCCGAACCCGCACAAAATCGTTCCGTTCAAAGCCGCGTCCCAAATCGTCGGCCCGTTCCCATAGGCGCGCTTCAATTTCCCCGGTTCGATCGAGGAGTTTCAAGACCAGGTAACTGTTGCCTCCCTTGGTGACGCCCTGGTTCTTTGCGGATACCAGAAACAAAGAGTCGACCGGCTGATGTTCACGAATATCGGCAGCATAGAGTGATTTCATAAGCACACCTCCAATCACACCTCTTCACCTGAGAGCGTAGGCGGCATCATAGAGCGATCTGACCAGGAAATGTTGCAAAAAAAGAACCGCAATCCAGACAACAATCGGCGAGAGATCAAACCCGCCGGTGAAAACCGGAAATCGTTCCCGCACCCGTACGAGGACCGGCTCCGTCGCGTTATAGATGAACCGGACCAGCGGGTTGTAACGATCTGCATTGACCCAGGAGATCACGACCCGGGCAAACAGGATCCACGTGTAGGCCCAAAGCACATAATCCAGGATTTGGGCTACCGCAACCAAAAAGTTGCTGACGACAAACATGGCCCTGCTAAGTTTTTCTTGGCCCAAAGAGGGCGGTTCCGATGCGCACGATGGTTGCGCCTTCCTCAATCGCCACTCCATAATCCTGGCTCATGCCCATTGAGAGATCCTTCAGGTCAATATTAGGAAGGCGCAATTCTCGCATGCGATAGAGCGTCTCTTTCAGTTCACGAAAGTAGGGCCGCGCCTCCTCCGGGTTGTCCCGCAATGGCGGGACGGTCATCAGCCCTTCGATTCTCAAATGCGCGAGCTTGGCCGCTTCTTCAAGCAAGGGGAGAAGATGATCCTTAGCGACTCCCGTCTTGGTCTCTTCTCCGCCTAAATTGATTTCAATAAAGGCACGAACTTCCTTCGCTGCCTTTCGGCCTTCTTTATCCAGCTCGCGCGCCAGCGCAATGCTGTCCAGTGATTCAATCAGATCGAATAGCGCGACGGCGGCTTTGCATTTATTCCGCTGTACGTGACCGATCATATGCCATTCGGCCGCAGCCGAGATTCTGCGCTTTGCGGCTTCGGCCTCTTGGACATAATTCTCTCCGACGAGCGACACACCCGCCGCGATGGCGGCGCGAATCAAGTCGATGTCTTGCGACTTGGCGGCGGCTAGAATCCTGATAGAAGCTGCATCGCGCCCGGCCTTTGCCGCGGCTTCCTTTACCCGCTCCACGACTCGACGATAATTGGCCGCCACGTCGATCATGCAAGCTTGCTTATCACATCCCCATCGGCAAATCACTCCTGCGGACGCGATAACGGCCGCAGAATATGGTTGTGAAAATCTCGGCCTGCTAGTAAGATCCACCCCATCGATGATGCCGACAAAAAGTAGTATTGTGGCGATTTTTCGCTGCGGCCGCGCTCAGTCAGCAACCGCTCCAGGCCGCTCGTAACGATCACCCCATGCCCTCATTTATCTTGCCAAGAGTTTCAATCGTCGTGCCGGTCCATAACGGCGGGGAATATTTTCATCGCTGCCTCAGTAGCTTGAGTCGAACCGCTCCCCCTCCCGACGAAATCATTATCGTTGCCGATGGCGAAAGTGATGGTTGCTGGCGCTTAGCGGAGAGTTTTGATGTGCGCGTCATCCGCCTGCCGGTCACGGGAGGACCGGCGCGGGCGCGCAACCACGGCGCACGCTCGGCCACGGGTGACATACTGTTTTTTGTTGATAGCGATGTAGCCGTCCCGTCCGACATCGTTCGCAAGATCACTGAGATTTTCACCCGCGCCCCGGATCTCACGGCGGTGATCGGATCGTATGATGACGAGCCCCCGGCCACGAATTTTCTTTCGCAATATAAGAACCTTCTGCACCATTACGTACATCAGAATGCGGCAGAAGAAGGCTTTACATTTTGGGGTGCTTGTGGTGCCGTACGGCGCGAAGTGTTTTTTGCCCTGGACGGCTTCGACGAAACCTATCGCGATCCGTCCATCGAGGATATTGAATTCGGTTACCGACTGAAGCGCGCGGGCCACAAAATTCGTCTTGCGAAAGATCTCCAAGTCAAACATCTGAAGCGCTGGGGAGCGTTCTCGTTGTTGAAATCCGATTTTTTTCATCGTGCGCTGCCGTGGACCGAACTCGCGTTGCGACACCGCCATTTGCCCAAAGACCTTAATTTGCGCAGGTCGAGCCGTCTAAGTGCGCTGTTGACCTGCGGCCTTGTGCTATCTCTGCTAGCGGCAGCGTGGAGCCGCAAAGCGCTCGGCAGTGCCATCGTGTTGGCGCTTGTACTTTTGACTATCAACGCCTCACTCTATCTTTTTTTCTACCGCAAGCGCGGCGCCAAATTCGCCCTGTCGGCGATTCCCTGGCATTGGTTCTACCTTCTTTACAGTACTCTCGCCTTCGCCATCGGTACGCTTCGTTTTCTTGTCAACCGCTCCATGGCAGCGTTCAATTTCACTAAAACGATCTCACCGGTGGAAAAATCCTGATATCGCCCATGGACCGTCACCTCACTGTGATCATTGGCGCGGGCCCGGCCGGCCTCAGCGCCGCCTGCGAACTCGGTAAACTCAAGCGTCCGACGCTAGTATTGGAAGCGCAGGATGCGGTCGGAGGCCTGGCGCGCACCGAAAGCTACAAAGGTTATTTTTTTGATCTCGGAGGGCACCGCTTCTTTACTAAAGCGAAACCGATCGAGTTGATGTGGCGCGATCTGCTCGGGGCGGATTTTCTCCGCCGGCCGCGCTTATCGAGAATCTATTATAATCGCAAGTTCTTTTATTATCCGTTAAGGCCGCTCAACGCCTTGCTCGGACTGGGCTTCTGGCGCAGCCTAATGATTGTGCTCAGTTACTTGCGCGCGCAACTCTTCCCGCACCAGCGCGAAGAAACATTCGAACAATGGGTAACCAACCGTTTTGGGAAAAGGCTTTTCGAAACCTTCTTCAAAGCCTACACAGAAAAAGTCTGGGGGCTTTCGTGCTCGGAGCTGCGCGCCGAATGGGCGGCGCAACGGATCCGCGGCCTGTCGTTGAAAACCGTCGTCTTCAGTATGTTTGCAAAGCCCAAGCTAACCATTAAGACTTTGATCGAAGAATTTCACTACCCGCGTCTCGGCCCCGGGATGATGTGGCAAGCGGCCAAAGAAAAGATCGAACGCGAGGGTTCCGTTGTCCGGCTGAACTGTAAGGTTGTGGCGGTGCGCCGAAACGACCGGCAAATCGCGAGCGTGATCATCTCCCACAACGGCCATTCGGAAGTGATCGAAGGTTCCGCATTTGTCTCCAGCATACCGGTCAACGAGTTCATTTTGAAACTTGACCCGCCGCCCCCCGTCAAGGTGTTAGAAGCGGCTAATGGACTTCGTTACCGCGGGCTCCTCGTGGTTTGTCTAATTATCAACGAGGCCGATCTCTTCCCGGACAATTGGATTTACGTTCATGATCCCGAGGTGCGCGTCGGGCGGATTCAAAATTATAAGAACTGGAGCCCGGACATGGTCCCCGACGGCACGAAAACGAGTCTGGGGATGGAGTACTTTTGTACTCCGGGTGATGCCTTGTGGAACTTACCGGACGCGGAATTGATCGAGCTCAGCCAACGCGAGCTTGAGCGCATCGGCTTGGCGCTCGCGGCGAAGGTTGAAGACGCGCATGTTATCAGGGCACCCCATGCGTACCCCGTTTACGATTCTGAGTATAGTGAAAGAGTCGCGATCATTCGCGAATTCCTCGCTGGCTTGGAAAATTTTCAAACCATTGGCCGCAATGGCTTGCATCGCTATAACAATCAAGACCACGCGATGATGACCGGTTTGTTGGCGGCCAGAAATCTTGCCCTCGGCGAACGCAACGATCTTTGGAGCGTCAATACTGAACCAGAATATCACGAAGAAGCGCTGCTGGGGGAGCAAGCGGTGGAAGAGGCTCTGGCACGCATTTTTACCAGGCTCGACCGGATAGCCTTCGGCCTTTCCCTCGGCACGGTCGCAGGCGCGGTATTGTTTTTGGGGACACTCTTCCTGGCGATCAAGGGCAGCGATGGAATGGCGCGGAATGTGCGGCTGCTGGGTCAATATTTTCCGGGATATCGGATCACGCCGCTGGGCGGCGTGATTGGATTTGTTTATGCGTTCGCAAGCGGATTCATCAGCGGGTGGTTTTTTGCGTTCTTGCGCAACGCAATGATGTTTTTCTACATGGCGTGGTTGGAGCGCAAAGCGCAACGCGGGCTCATGCGCAGGATCTTCGATTTTCTCTAGAGGGGGAACTGGCGATGATCGATGAGGAAAAAAAACTTGAGGAGATCATTTTGACGCGCCTGGTGCGCCTGAACGCGAAAATTCACGGGCTGGTCACCGGTATCGTCTTAGGCTTGGGGCTTTTCATTGCTACCAACTGGCTCGTGCTCAAAGGCGGCAAGTCGGTGGGACGCCACCTTTCGCTCCTAAGCCAGTTCTTCATCGGCTATCGAGTCTCCTTTCTAGGCAGCTTTGTCGGTTTTCTTTACGGATTTATCTGTGGGTTTATCGTTGGCTACTCGATTGCTTGGATGTATAACTGGATCGCCGATTTGAGAGACGGTAAAGTCAAATAACGATGGGAAGTTCCAACGATAATTCCGCGAAACCCCGTGAGGGCTTGAACCCGTCTTCAGTTCCTTTTTTTATCGTCGGCTGCACACGTTCGGGCACAACGCTTGTTTCACGAATTCTGGATAGCCACTCACGGCTTGCGGTCTATCACGAAAGCCACTTTTATCACCTCTTGAGGCACGATCTGCATCGTTACGGAAACCTTGAGCAGTCGTCCAACCTGCGCCGCTTCCTGGCCGACGTGCGAGAGGTGCTGCGACGGCAAAGAAAAATGACCGTTCCGACGGAAGAGGAATTTCTCGCCGCGCTCAGTGAATCGACTTTTGCCGGTGCGCTCGCCGCACTCTTGACACTATACGCGCAACAACAAGGGAAGAGCCGCGGTGGCGACAAGACTCCGGGACACCACAGTTATCTTGCAGAGATCACCGAGCAGCTCCCCCAGAGCCCCCTGATTTTCCTTTTGCGCGACCCGCGCGACACTGTGGTTGCCATTCACGAGAAATTCGGCACCAGTCTGAAAGGCGCAACGGCTCTGTGGAATGCGGCATATCTCAGTTACACGAAGTTTCCAGGCCGGGTTCACCTGATTCCATACGAGGCGCTTGTGCGCCGCCCCACTGAAAGCGTGCAAGCCCTCTGTACTTACCTTGGCGAGGACTACGAACCTGGCATGATGCGCTTCTTCGAGCATATTCCAGATCGACTCGCAAGGATCAAATATAACCAAGATCTTCTTACGCCGATCGATCCAAGCCACATCGGCAGATTTCGCGAGATGTCCAAGAGCGAAATCACACGAGTTGAAGCCGCTTGCGGTATCGGAATGGAAGCGCTCGGGTATAAATTCAGCGGCACCAAACCCAAGGTTCTCCCGATAAAGGAGCCGACAAGACTCGAGTTCATCATCGATCGGCTGCGTTTTTACGGATGGAACCGTTATCGTTGGCGCCGCGGCTGGATCCGTTGGAAGGTTGTGCTCCGGCTACGCCTCAAGTACTTTTTATCGCTTGAATGGTTGCGCGGCTAGCGAGCCGCCGCTTTACACACAATGTTGACCCTGCCGATTTTGACCTTTCACTCCTTGGACGATCAAAGAAACGTCATCTCGTTCTCTCCCGGAGTGTTTCGCCGCGCCATGGGGAAATTGCACGAGAACGGATATCGCACACTCAATTTGACCGACGCCGCGATTAAAATTTGTCAAAAACGACCGCTGCCGGACCGTTCATTTGCGATCACCTTTGATGATGGATACCAAAGCGTATATGAGCAGGCCCTCCCGGTCCTGCGGAAGTACGCAATGTGCGCCACCGTTTTCCTCACAGTGGGAGAAACCGCGACGGCCGAATCGACTAGCCGACTGCCTGCGCTAAGCGGTCGCTCCATGCTCAGCTGGGGAGAAATTCGGGAAATGGCAAACTACGGATTCACGTTCGGCGCCCATACGCTGACCCACCCCGATCTGACGCGATTGCCGACCGAAAAAGTGGCGGCCGAAATCGGCCGATCGAAAACTATTATCGAAGAGCGGCTCGGCTCTTTGGTCACCTGTTTCGCTTATCCCTATGGCCGTTACGATCGCCGCAGCCGAGAAATCGTCCGGCACCACTTTGGCTGTGCCTGCTCCGACAAACTCGGCTTGACCACAAAAGATAGCGATCTTTACGCGCTCGAACGGGTAGACGCGTATTACCTCCGAAGCGATCGTTTATTTGACGTCATGTTGACCGAGCGGTTTCCGTGGTATATTTTCGCGTGCAGCGTCCCGCGTCGGATCCGGCGCGCCATTTCTTTCAGAATAATGTGACCGTCCACGGGCTTAACGAACCCTGCCAAATTCCTTACGGCGGAGTACGCCTCTCTAACTAGACGGGTGTCCCATTGGCGTTCATGATAACTTCTTCGATTTGGGGAGCGCTTCTTGATGGCCATTTGGATTGTATCCAAGCTTCGTAAGGTTTTCGCGATGGAGATATCGCTTCGGTGCTTGCTCGATGCGCCTACCTCGGGTCGGCCGAGACAATTGAAACATTGCGCCGGACGGCCCAAAATGGTGGCACGCTGTTGGGTCATGTAACGAACGCGGAAGAGACCGGAGAGCGATGACGCGTGTTGGCTTCATTTTCAATCTAACAGCGGCGACCTTGAGTCCTCTTGAGAGGCCAGCGCAACGGGAAACGCCGCGAGAGATATCATGAGCGATTTTTTAAAAACCGGGAGCCTGCCTCCCGAGCAGGAACTCATACGGGCGAAGTGCTTTCACCCGAGCGGCACATTTGTAGCGTTCGCAATGGAAGAAACCGAACAGTCCATCCCGTCCCGCTTTGAGAAAATGGCGCGTCTTTACCCCGGTCAGATCGCGGTCAAGAGCCAGACCGGGATTCTGACCTACGAAGCCCTTAACGCGACCGCCAATCGCATCGCCCATCGTATATTGAGGCAGTACGGCGATAACTCGGAGCCCGTTGCGCTCCTGGCGGACCACGATGAGCTAACCGTGGCGGCCATGATGGGAATCTTAAAGGCAGGAAAGATCTGTATGCCGCTCGATCCGTCACATTCCCGTGAAAGGCTTGTCCTCACGTTGAAAGATGCGCAAACCGCGACTGTAGTGGCCAGCGCAAAGAACCGGGATCGGCTAACGGGCCTTGCTGCTGGATCGTCGTCCATTGTTTCGGACGACGAAATCAATGCCGCTTTGCCGGCGGAGAACCCGTGTGTGCCCGTCAGCCCCGATGCGCTCGCGTACATCGAATACACCTCGGGCTCCACGGGAGAGCCCAAAGGCATTATGCAGAGCCATCGAGTCAAGTTGCATAGGGTCCTGCGCAATACCAATAGTTTGCACATCTGCGCGCTTGACCGGATCGCCCTTTTTTCCTATCTCGTCACGGCCTGGGGAACCCAAGCGTCGCTCAATGCTTTATTGAACGGGTCGACGCTCGCGCTCTTCGACATCAGGGAGGCCGGGGTCCTGCCGCTCGCGCACTGGCTGCGGTGCGAAGGGATAACCATTTACGCATCGGCCCCTACGTTGTTTCGCAACCTCGCCAACACACTTTCGGACACTGACCCATTTCCAGCAATTCGCAGCGTGCGGTTGAACGGCGAGCGGATTCTCCGGGACGATGTCGAAATCTTCAAGCAATATTTTTCTCCTGACTGTATCTTAGAAGTATCATTCGCGGCGAGTGAAACGGGAACGTTCTGTCAATATTTCATCGATAAGCAGAGTATGATTGCAGGCGACACGGTTCCCGTGGGGTATCCGGAAGATCGGATGGAGCTACTCATTCTGAACGATGCAAGGGAAACGGTTGGCGCCGGTGTCAGCGGTGAAATCGCCATCAAAAGCCCCTGTTGCTCGATTGGCTATTGGCGCCGGCCCGAGGAAACCGCGGCCAAGTTTCTGGTCGACCCCTCAGGAAGCGATCCACGAGTTTTCATGACCGGAGACTTGGGTCGATTGCGGCCGGATGGCTGCCTTGAATATCTTGGGCGCAAAGATTTTCTGGTTAAGATTAGGGGGCATCGAGTCGAGCTGGGCGAGGTCGAGGAAACCTTACGGGCCTGCGACGGAGTGCAAGCGGCAGCTGTCGTCTTGAGTCGCGCTGAGGGAAAGGAAGAGCGATTGATCGGCTATGTCGTCGGCAACGGAAAAACTCCGATTTCGGAAACTGCCCTAAGGCGCGATCTCGAACGGAAGTTGCCGGAATATATGGTGCCTTCAAGACTTATTGTTCTCGATGCCATACCGACAACAGCAACCGGTAAAATAGACCGCCATGTGTTGCCGGATCCGGACCAATTCACGCTGCCTCTGGCTGCGTCCTATGTAGCGCCAACGTCTTACGTTGAACAACGGCTGGCGGAGATCTGGGCCGACGTTTTGTCTGTGAACCGCGTTGGTATTCACGATGATTTTTTTGATCTGGGCGGCCACTCATTACTGGCGATGCGGATTATTTCGAAGGTTAATGACATTTTGGGGGTTGAGTTGTCGATGCGAAGCTTGCTCGGTGCTCCTACTGTGGCAGGGCTAGCGGGCCTAGTTGAAAGCTTGCTTGAATCGCGAAAGGGGACGGTACCGAATTGCAGTGCTCCAGGACCTGGGGAAGAAACCGGGGAGCTGTGATTAGCGACAGCCTAAGAGGCTCCTGTGGCAGCCCGATCCCTTAAGTCTTTTCCTGTCCACGGAAGACTTTGATGCCTCGAACAGAAGTCGCCGTCGAGGCTTCAGCTATAGCAAAAGCCTCTGCCAGCGGCGGCTGCATAAATGAGACTTTATAATGAATGAATTATCGAAACTGGTTCCCCTTCTTCCGCGCGAGCAGGAGGCCATAAGGGCAAAAATCAGGGAAGAAAGAATCGAGCGATCGATCCCCGAACGCTTTGAAAGGATCGAGCGTCTGTTTTCCGCTCGATTGGCACTGAAGATGGGAGACTGCTCGCTGACTTACGAAGAGTTGAATCAAGCCGCAAACCGCATTGGGCGAGCTATTCTTACAAGTCGGGGCCAGGGAAGCGAGCCCGTAGCCCTTTTGTTTGAGCACGGCATCGATGTCATAGCCGCCATCTTTGGTGTGCTAAAGGCGGGTAAGTTTTACGTGGCGCTGGATCCGTCGTTCCCTGCGGAACGAACGCAGTATATTTTAAAGGACACGCAAGCACGCTTGATCCTGACGAACAGTCGCAACCTTCACAGCGCTCGCCATCTGGCAAGCGATAGTGAAATCCTTAATACTGACGCAATTGGCGATTCTATCTCTTCTTCTAACTTAGAAACTACCCTGTCACCGGATAGCCTGGCCAATATACGATACACATCAGGGTCCACCGGAGAGCCAAAGGGTATCGTTCAAGGGCATCTGCAAGTTCTGCAATTTGCATCCCTCGGGGCGATTGATCGGGGTATTAAGCCCGACGATAGGCTCACTTTATTGCACTATCCCGGTTTCGGTGCGGCCAACACTCACCTGTTTCAATCGCTTCTCAACGGTGCGGCTCTTTTCCCATTCGACATCAAAACTATGGGGATCGAACGGTTGACAGAATATCTAAGCGAGGAGAAGATTACGGTTTGTAGTTTATCGCCTTCTCTGTTTCGCCAGCTTGCTCCCGCGTTCCCGCCCCTCGACCGGCTTCTTAGTTTGCGGCTAATCACCTTAGTCGGCGCTCCCGTGGTGCAAGTCGACTTTGAGCTTTACAAAAAACACTTCGCTGATGGAACGTTACTTGAGATTGCCTTGGGTTCAACAGAGGCGGGGGCCATTTGTTCGGCATTTATCGATCAGCAATTTCTATTTCCCAAAGAAGGTTCTCCGGTTGGGTATCCGTGCCGGGGCAAGAGAATACTTCTGCTCGGTGAAAATGGGCGAGCCGTGGAGCCAGGACAGCCGGGTGAGATTGCCGTTACGGGCAGCAGTTTAAATCTTGGCTACTGGCGCCGGCCTGAATTAACCTCCGCGAAGTACGTGAGCAGTCCTGTTGAAGCAAACGACCGACTCTGCTTGACAGGAGACCTAGGGATGATGCGCTCCGATGGTTTTTTGATTTATCTGGGGCGCAAAGATTCCCAAATTAAAATCAGAGGCTACCGGGTTGAAACCGAGGAGACCGAGAAAGCTTTTCTGATGCATCCCGCGGTTCGAGACGCGGGTGTTGTGGGACGGCCGGGGGAGCCCGGGGAAACCTATCTGGCTGCCTATGTCGTTCCGCGGGGAAATGGCGACGTAACGGTTGGCGACTTGCGCAGTTTTCTGGCGAGCAAGCTACCCGACTACATGATACCTTTTGTATTCGTGTTCCTGGACTCATTGCCGCTGGTCAACGGGAAATTGGATCGTAATGCTTTACCTGATCCAAAGGAGAAGCCGCGACCATTGAGTACCCCCTACGTTCCGCCTCGAAACGAGGTCGAACGCAGGTTATTACAGATTTGGGAAGAAGCCCTCCACATTCGCCCCCTGGGTATTCACGATAATTTTTTCGATTTAGGAGGCCATTCGCTCCTGGCCGTTCGGATCATCTCCAAGATTATCGATGTTTTCGGGGTCGACGTGTCGATAAGAAACTTGCTCGATGCTCCTACGGTCGCAGGATTGGCAGAGATCATCGAGGCATTGCAGAGGACAAACCAAGACGTTGACGCATTATTCCCCGATAACCGGAGCGAAGAAGATACGGGCGAGCTATGAGAAGCGTCGAGCTCATTCCGAGCTAAGCGATGGCGCCGACAAACCATTTCCGGCGACCCGAATTGAAATATAATGATTACTCGTCGAGTCCGTCGCCGTGGGGCAAAGAAACGCTACACGTTTTAGCATTAAACGGCAGTGTTTGATTGCGGGTTCGCGATCGTCCTGAAATCCTGTTGAGATGCCAGTTTAGCGGCAACTTGGAAAATTTCGGTTCAGCCAAGGACTCCGCGCACTTCTGCCCTGACGAAGAGCGAGAGAAAGACCCGCGCGCGATCTGAGTCCGCCGGACTCAATCCAGCGACAGGACCGCCAGAGCCAGGTACCACCGAGCAGTACCCAAGTTGACTGGCTTATCGCTTTTTCGTACCTTGGCGTGGGAATACCCATATAATGGAGAGAACCGGCTCAACGTTAAATCTAATCGTGAAGCATAACAATTCCCCGTTGCCGAAAGCGCCCGTCTCCCTGCGCGGCCTACCATGAGGATCTTATGAAACGCACCGGGAAGCGGCCTCCCGAGCAGGAGGCCATACAGGCTAAGTGTTTCCATCCAACGGACACGTTCAATGAGTTCCAAAAAGCGGAAGTCGAGCAATCGATTCCGGCGCGCTTTGAAAAAATCGTTCGTCTGCATCCGGACCGATTAGCGGTCAAGGAAGGAAATCGTTCGTTGACATATGACGACTTAAATCAAACCGCTAATCGCATTGCCCGAGCGATCCTCGCCCTATGCGGTGACGAGGAGGATTGTGTAGCGCTGTTATTCGAACAGAGTGTAGAGGCCATCGCCGCCATGCTTGGAGCGCTGAAGGCGAGGAAGACCGACGTGATGCTGGACCCCTCGAATCCCTTCGACAGGACGAATTTCATGCTGGAGGATTCCCAGGCTAAGCTTGTTGTGACCGACAACAAAAATCTTTCTTTAGCGAGGGAACTGGCGCGAAATAGGCTCCTCGTGCTCAACCTCGAGAAATTGGATAGCGGCCTCAGCAGTGAAAACCTGAGCCTCCCTATACGACCTGAGATCGCTTGCCGCATCATCTACACCTCGGGATCGACTGGTGAGCCAAAAGGCGTTGTGCTGAACCATCGCCGCATCCTTCATAATGTTAAGAGTGTCACCAACGGCTGTCTCGTCTGCACGAGCGACAGAGTGGCTCTTTTTAACTCTCCTCGCACCTCTCAAGGTATGGTTACCAGCTATGTGGCTTTGCTCAACGGCGCTGCGCTTTGTCTTTTCGATGTCAGCAAGAAAGGACTCGTGAATATAGCTTCCTGGCTCGCCGATGAAAAGATTACTATTTACATTTCGGTGCCGGCGGTCTTTCGTTCGTTTGCAGGCGCCTTGGCCGAAGGGCAAGAGTTTCCCCACCTTCGCGTGATCAAACTGGGGGCTGACCAGGTCACCCAAACTGATGTGGAGCTTTTCAAAACACGCTTCCCCAACTGTCTGCTCAAGATATTTCTAGGGTCCACCGAAACCGGAAGTCTTTGCCATTACGCAATTGATAAGGAAACCGATCTCACGAGTAACATCGTGCCGGTCGGCTATCCAGTTGAGGGGATCGAGATCCTATTGCTTGATGACAATGGCAAGGAAGTCGGTAACGATCGGATCGGGGAGATTGTCGTCAGGAGTCGCTATCTCGCCTTGGGGTATTGGCGCAGACCTGACCTCACGGGAGGCAAATTCCTGGCCGACCCGGAAGGTGGAGATAGGCGCATCTACCTGACCGGCGATCTCGGGCGCAGGCGTTCCGACGGGCGACTCGAATATCTCGGTCGTATGGACTCTCGTGTCGAGATTCGAGGTTATACGGTCGAGACGGGTGAGATCGAAGCGATCCTCGGACGACATCCCGCTGTGCGCGAAACCGTAGTCCTGACCGCTGAAGAAAACGGAGAAATGCGCTTAGTGGCCTACATCGTGACCGTTCATGAAACCTCTGTTACGGTTCCTGACCTGAGGCAATTCCTTAACCAATTCTTGCCCCGTTACATGGTTCCATCGACTTTCATCTTTTTGGAATCTTTGCCGCTTACGCCGAACGGCAAGATCGACAGGAGGGCGCTTCCCAAACCCGACAGCTCTAGGTCGCCGCTGGAAACACCTTTTTGGGCGCCCCGAACATCCACGGAGGCAAGGCTGGCAAATATTTGGGCCGAGGTGCTAAAAATTAATGTGGTCGGCATCCATGATGATTTCTTCGAGTTGGGAGGACATTCCTTATCAGCCGCGCGGATCATTTCCAAGATCAATGAAGGCTTTGGGCTCGAGGTGGCAATGAGAAGTTTGCTCGACGACCCTACCGTGGCCAGCTTGGCTGAGGTCGTCGAAGTTTTGCGCTCGACGACGCAAAACGCTGACCCGTTATCGAGTGATTGCACAAGCGACGAAGAGACCGGAGAGCTATGACGACTGCTGAGTTCATTGCCAATCTACGCAGCAGAGGCATCAAGCTCTGGCCGCACGGAGAGAAGTTGCGCTACAGCGCCCCCCAGGGAGTATTAACAGCGGAAATAAAATCGCAGTTGGCCGAGCGCAAAGCTGAAATTCTAGCTTTCTTGAAACAAAGACCCTCCGTTGCCACCGCCAGCCGTTCGCCCATTAGCTCGGCTTCACGAAAAGGCGACATGCCACTCTCGTTTGCCGAGGAGGGTCTTTGGTTACTTGAAAAATTGACTCCCGGAACGGCAGCGTGGAATATGCAATCGACGATGCGTCTTCGCGGATCGCTGGATGTGGCCGCTCTCGAGCGTAGTCTTAACGCTTTGGTGCGGCGCCAGGAAATCCTGCGCACCGCGTTTACGCTCAGTAATCAAGGGCCTTCGAGAGTCATCACTCCCGAGTTGCGGCTGGAGCTGCCGATTGTCGATCTCAGTCAATCGGCCGAACCCAACAATGACATCAGTCGGATGGTTAGCGCCGAGGGAAAGGATCCTTTTGATCTTTCGAAGGCGCCTTTGTTCCGCGTCAAACTTTTACGCTTAAGTGAAATGGAGCACATTCTTTTGCTCACCAAGCACCACATCATCACCGACGCCTGGTCGGCAATGCTTTTCTTCAGGGAGTTATTTGCTCTCTACGAAGCGTCCGTAAGCCATGTGCCTCCTGCGCTCGTTGACCTCCCGATCCAGTATTCAGATTATGCATTTTGGCTGCGCCATCTCCGGACG
>JBGPIK010000097.1:0-17829 GCA_041484845.1 Binatia bacterium
GCCCTTGGATAAGGAAACGATCCTGCGTTCGGTGGCGAAAACAAAAAGAGCCATTGTGCTCGACGAAGGGCCGATGATCGGCGGCCTCTCGGCTGAAATCGCCGCGATGATCCAGGAAAATTTATTTTCCGACTTGAAAGGCCCGGTGGTGCGCGTCGCCGCCCAGCCGATTCCGCCGCCGCATAGCCCGCCGCTGGTCGATGCGATGATTCCGGATGTCGATCAGATCGTCGAAGCGGTGATGCGCCTGGCGGAAGGGGGGAAGATTTCCTGAATTGCCTTTTTACCAACCAACTCTTATATTTTTGGAGAGGCAAGGTGATAACGTGATTCTGGTCCCACAGAACAGCGCAGCCTTAAGGATTTGAATGGGTCAGATAACACTTTTAATCGACGGTATCACCCAATTTTCGATGCTCCTGCACGGATGCTGAAGGTCGTTCTCAAAAATAAAAAAAGCTAAGTCCATCATCACGTTACCGGAATCATGATGTGTTTTTGATAAGGTGGACAATCACAGAGACGTTTGTACCAGTCGTCCAAGCTGATCAATTTAGGCCGTTCGATGGGCAGGTTGAACCAGCGGTAGGCCCAAACCCCTAGAGGAATATCACCAATCGTAAATAGATCGCCCGCCAAGTAGCGGCTGTGTTGCAACTGGTCATCGACAATTCGCCAGGCATCGCTTGTTTTCTGAAGCGCGGTTTGAATGGCGTTCGGGTCACGTTTCTCCGGCGGTGTTCGGATCAAGGACCGGAATAACGGCACGATAACGGAGTTAAATACGGAGAGTTGCCAATCCATCCAACGATTTGCGCTAGCTCGACCCTCGGGCGTAGCGGGTAATAATTTTCCGTGCCCGTATTTATCTACGATGTAGCGCATGATGCTGTTGGATTCCCACAGAACAAAATCACCATCCTTGATGGTCGGAACGAGACCGTTCGGATTCATGTCGAGGTAGGTTTTTTCTCTGTTGCCGCCGAATTTCCCACCAAGGTCGATGCGCTCAAACTCCAACCCAAGCTCGGCGCAACACCAAAGCACCTTCTGTACGTTCGAGGAATCTGTTCTACCCCAGATCTTGAACATGTGCCCCTCCGTCCGGTCTGTCTCACATTGCGAAGCCAAAATTCTTATCATTCTTTCGGTTTGAACGGTAGTTGCATCTATAGATGGGTTGTTTTTCTCGCTGTATCTGGTAGAAAGCCAGTACGCTGTGGTGAGAAAAATCGTCTAGCTTTCGCTTAGTGTTTTAGTCATTACACTAGGTGGGGTGGGTTATGCTCAAAATGGGGCCGAGGGCAAGAAACTCTACGCTACCTACTGCGTGGAATGCCATGGTGACCAAGGAAAGGGGGATGGTGCGGTGGCCAGCTTGCTACCCGCCAAACCGGCGAATCTTACCGATGGAACTGTCATGAATCAGCTGCCGGACAAGTTTCTGGTTGAAATAATATCTAAAGGTGGGGGGGCGGTCGGCAAGTCTCCCCCTCATGCCCGCATTGGAAAAGCAATTTAATGAGAAGCAACTGCGGGATATGATCGCTTACATTCGGAGCCTTGCCGAGCCGCCGTATCAGCCCGCCCAGTAATTTGCGACGTAGTATTGCGCCAAAGCTAGAGTGATTGCGTGTAGATGGGGCAGGCGTCACGATTCGGTTCGCGCCCTAGTTAGAAGCGTAGAATGCGGCGGACAAAATTTTGCCGAAAATTTCCCGCTGCCCCTTGACGATTTAAGAAGTGGAATTATATTTGCTGCATCCAACCTGTGCTTTGGATGTGTAAATCTACGTTTTATTCAGGAGGATTATATGGCTACGAAGATTCGTCCCCTACACGATAGGGTGATAGTCAAACGCATCGAGGAAGAGGAAAAGACCAAAGGCGGCATCATTATTCCTGACACGGCCAAAGAAAAGCCGCAAGAAGGTCGTGTGGTGGCGGTTGGCCCAGGAAAAAACGAAGATGGAAAGGTCATTCCATTGGGGGTCAAGGCAGGGGATAAGATCCTTTTTGGAAAATACTCCGGCACTGAAATCAAACTTGACGGCGAGGAGCATCTGATCATGCGCGAAGATGATATCCTCGGAGTAATTGAATAAGGAGGTAGGAGAAAATGGCTGCGAAAGAGATTCGCTTTAGCGAAGAAGCGCGGAGCAGGGTTTTGCGCGGTGTAAACTTATTGGCCGACGCGGTTACCGTAACGTTAGGTCCAAGGGGCAGGAATGTCTGCTTGGAGAAATCCTGGGGTGCCCCGACCATTACCAAGGACGGCGTAACCGTCGCCAAAGAGATTCAGCTCGAAGACAAGTTTGAGAATATGGGCGCCCAGATGGTCAAAGAAGTGGCCAGCAAGACGTCGGATGTTGCCGGCGACGGCACGACTACGGCTACGGTTTTGGCCCGGGCTATTTTTAGCGAAGGACTAAAGCTCGTTGCGGCGGGTCATGACCCCATGAGCATCAAGCGGGGCATCGACAAAGCGGTCGAGAAGGTCACCGAGGAGCTCAAGTCGATGTCCAAACCCACCCGTGACCGAGATGAGATCGCTCAGGTCGGCACCATCTCGGCGAACAATGACAGCACCATCGGTGATATTTTGGCCGAGGCGATGGACAAGGTGGGAAAAGAGGGCGTTATCACCGTAGAAGAGGCAAAGGGTTTAGAAACGACTCTGGACCTCGTCGAAGGGATGCGTTTTGATCGCGGCTATCTTTCTCCCTACTTCGTGACCGATGCCGAACGGATGGAGTGCGTCTACGAAGATGCTTATCTCCTTATCCATGAGAAGAAAATCTCCAGCATGAAAGACCTGTTGCCGGTGCTCGAAAACGTGGCGAAAACCGGTAAGCCGCTAGTGATAATCGCTGAGGATCTCGAAGGGGAAGCGCTGGCGACCCTGGTCGTAAACAAAATTCGCGGCACGCTCAAAGTTGTCGCGGTTAAAGCTCCGGGTTTCGGTGATCGGCGCAAAGCCATGCTGGAAGACATCGCCATTCTCACCGATGGCAAAATGATAGCCGAGGAACTGGGCATCAAACTTGAGAATGTCACGTTGAAGGATCTCGGCCGCACCAAACGGGTGATTGTCGACAAAGACAATACGACTGTCGTGGAAGGCGCCGGCAAGAAATCCGCAATTGAAGGTCGGATCAGTCAAATTCGCGCACAGATCGAAGAAACCACCTCCGACTATGACCGCGAAAAATTGCAAGAGCGATTAGCTAAACTCGCTGGCGGTGTCGCTGTCGTTAAAGTTGGAGCGGCAACTGAAGTTGAAATGAAAGAGAAAAAGGCGAGAGTCGAGGATGCTCTTCATGCGACGCGCGCGGCAGTTGAAGAAGGGATCGTTCCCGGTGGAGGCGTTGCGCTGATCCGGGCCTCTGCTGGACTTGCTCATCTCCGCGTCTCCGATGATGAAAAAGTCGGCGTTCGCATCGTCCAAAAGGCGCTCGAAGAACCGCTCCGCTGGATTTCCCAAAATGCAGGTTTAGACGGCGCGGTTGTTTTAGATAAGGTAAAAAACGGCAAAGGCGCGTTTGGGTTCAATGCCGCCACTGAAGAATATGAGGACCTTGTCAAGGCGGGAATCGTCGATCCGACTAAAGTGGTGCGCACGGCGCTGCAGAATGCGGCATCCGTTGCTGGAATGATGATTACGACCGAGGCGATGATCGCGGAAAAGCCGGAGAAAAAGAAGGATATGCCGCCGATGCCTCACGGTGATGACTACTAGGGTATAAAATCACGGTTAAAATTTAAAGGGCGTCTGAAATATTCAGGCGCCCTTTTTTATGGGATTATTAACGGACTTAGCCAGACGCACGGCGTCTGTTCCATAGTCGACCTGAATTCGCCATCAGCGATTTTGGAAATTGGCTCCGAAGATGATATGAATACAAAAGTTTGTGTTGGAGCCGAGACTCTTCACGGCCCGCTTTCCATCGGAAGCGGCGCGCGTGGTATGTGAATCGGTTTCTGACGATCGAAACGCTTCGAGGTCATCAAATGTCAGGAACGCCAACGGCAGCCAGGAAACGCTTCACCAAGATGTGCTTGTGGGCAGCTTTCGCGCTTTCTGTAGGTTTTGTTTTGGTGGCGCGGCAATCTTGGGTTGGTAGCGCATCACTCAATGATCCACGAGCGGCTCCTCGGGCGGTGGCGCCTCGAGGCGAGCTCTCTCAAGGGGAAAAAGCAACTATCGCATTATTTCGACAGGCTTCTCCGTCCGTGGTTCACATTACGACGATCTCGGTCCAACGCGATTTGTTTACGCTTAACCTGTACCAAATTCCTGAAGGAACGGGCTCGGGATTCATTTGGGACAACAGCGGCAATATCATCACCAATTTTCATGTTATTCAAAATGCCGACGCAGCGCAGGTCACGTTATCAGATCAGTCCAATTGGAAGGCGCGCCGTGTTGGCGTCGCGCCGGACAAAGATCTCGCGGTCTTGCGGATCGATGCACCGGCCAATCGACTTCAACCTATCGCCATTGGAACTTCGAAAGATCTTCAGGTGGGACGGAGCGTATTCGCTATCGGTAATCCATTTGGTCTCGACCAGTCGCTGACTACAGGCGTGGTCAGCGCGTTAGGGAGGGAAATTGAATCGGTAACTCGCCGGCCCATTCAGGGAGTGATCCAAACCGACGCCGCCATTAATCCAGGAAATTCCGGGGGGCCTCTGCTCGATAGCGGGGGCCGCTTGATCGGTGTCAACACCGCGATTTACAGTCCCTCCGGTGCGTCCGCGGGAATTGGTTTTGCTATTCCGGTAGATACAGTCAACCGAATTGTTCCGGAATTGATTCGTAGCGGAAGAGTGACGCGGCCCGGAATCGGAATACAGATTGCCGAAGATCAGATCGCAGAAAAACTCGGTGTCACGGGCGTACTCGTTGTCGATGTGATACCCGGAAGTACGGCGGCCAAAGCAGGAATCCGACCGACGCGGCGTGAGGGCTCCGGCCACGTGCGCTTGGGCGATATTATCACCGCCATTGACGGGAAGAAGGTGGAATCTCCCAACGACCTTTTCCTTTTGCTCGAGAGATACAAAGTCGGCGACGTCGTTACGATAACTCTTCTGCGCGATGGAAAGCCGGTTGAGACACGTGTAGCGTTGGAGGCGGTTAAGGAATAGCCGACGGCCGCGTTATTATTGACGTAATGCTGAAATTTACGGCTATCGTGAGCTGTTACGCTTTTTCGGGAAAATCTTTGGCGCTCGACTGGTTATCATCGCGCTCATAAGCGGAGATGATTTCTTGCACGAGGTGGTGGCGCGCCACATCCTTTTCTGTAAAGGTGACAAACCGAATACCGTGGACGCCTTTCAGAATCCGGGAGCCTTCTTTTAATCCGGAGGGCTTACCTGCGGGAAGGTCGATCTGTGTTGCGTCACCCGTGATTACCGCCTTTGAGCCGTACCCCAAGCGCGTCAGAAACATCTTCATCTGCTCCGGCGTCGTGTTCTGGGCCTCATCGAGAATCACGAAAGAGTCATTCAAAGTCCGGCCCCTCATAAACGCTAACGGCGCGACTTCGATCGTTCCTCGTTCAACCAGCTTTCGCGCCCGGTCGAAATCGACCATGTCATGCAGGGCGTCATAGAGGGGACGGAGATAAGGGTTAACTTTTTCAGCAAGATCGCCGGGCAGAAAACCGAGTTTTTCTCCGGCTTCGACCGCGGGCCGGGTTAGGATGATCCGCACATAATTGTTTTTCATCAACTCCGACACGGCCATGGCCATGGCAAGATAGGTTTTACCGGTTCCAGCCGGTCCGATGCCGAAGACGATGTCATAGCGCCGGATCGCGTCGATGTAGACCTTTTGCGCGATGCTTTTCGGCGTGATGGTGCGCTTGTGCGCCGATATGTATATCGTATCGAGGAAAATTTCTTGGAGCTTAGCCCGGCTGTCCCCGCTTAGAATCCGAACGGCGTAATCGACGTCGCTAGCGTAAACCGGATATCCTTTTTCCAGGAGACCGTAAAGCTGCTTTATAACTTGGCTCGCGAGCTCCACTTGAAGTGAGTCGCCCTCGATCTCCAAAGCAGCGCCACGAATGCGTATCCTCACCTCGAGGGTATTTTGGAGAATCTTTATATATTGGTCGTGCTGTCCCAATAGGTCACGGAAAAGACGCGGATCCTGGAATTCCACGTGAGTCGTGGCCGTCGTTATTGCAGTCATTGCCACTTGCTTGTTCTCGTCTTTCACTTGCACTCCCCCAGGGTTTGGACGATTATTTCACGCGTCCGCGGACGGTTGTCAAAATCTAACAAAACGACTTGCTGCCATGTGCCGAGTAAAAGGCGGCCCTCCTCGATCGGGAGTGCCAGAGACGGGCCGAACAACGCAGCCCGTAAATGGGAAAAGCCGTTGTCGTCGCCCCAGCGCGCGTCGTGATGATACCTTTGGTTCGACGGAATCAATTTCTCAAGCAAATCTTTTAGATCCTGGATTAGACCGGGTTCGTATTCGATCGTAGTCAATGCGGCCGTTGAGCCTGCTACCCCTAACGTGGCGAGGCCGCTCTGAACTCGTTTCCAGTCGATGACTGCGTTGACCTTTGCAGTGATATCAATGATGTCACAAAAACCGGAAGTATTTTCGAAGAATTTCTCAGTGTGAAGTGTGAACACGCGTTTAGCTCAGGGACTCCGTTGTGAAGAACTAAAAACGATCATGGATCATTTGCCGGACATGTTCGACCTAGAACACGCCTCGGCTCAACTCATTTCATCTGCCGGATCAGTTCCTCGGCTCTTTTAAGTGCCGTAGCGGTTCTTGCAGGCTCTTTTCCGCCGGCCTGAGCAAAATCTGCCCGGCCACCGCCACCTCCACCCACCATTCGGGCCAATTCTTTGATGATGTCGCCGGCATGATACTTCTTGGTTAAATCCTTACTCACCGACGCGACCAGATTGACGTTGGCCTCGCCGGCGCTAGCAAGCACGACCACACCAGAACCGAGTCTCTCTTTTAATTGATCGGCGATGTCGCGCAGCTGTTTGCCGTCGACGCCGTCGACTTGGGTAATGAGAACACTGGCGCCGTTAACCGATTGCTTCTTCGCGAGCAGATCGGGAATGCGATCTTTCTCAAATTGGCCGCGCAGTTTTTCAATTTCTTTCTCCAACTCTTTTTGCCGGTCCAATAGTTTCTTTACTTTGTCGACAGCGTCATCGGCACCGCTGCGCACGAGTTCGCCGATTTCTTTAAGGCGGGTTTCGTAACTATGGATGAGATCCAAAGCGCCTTCGCCGGTAAATGCTTCGACGCGTCTGACGCCGGCAGCGACGCCGCCTTCGAAGTGCAGCTTGAACAGACCGATCTCACCCGATGCGCGAATATGCGTGCCGCCGCACAGCTCGGTGGAGAAATCGCCGATCTTGACCACGCGCACGCGGTCGCCGTACTTGTCGCCGAAGAAGGCTAACGCTCCCTGGCGGATGGCTTCGTCGTAACTTAGCTCGTTGACCGATACGCTGGCGTCCTCACGGATATGCTGGTTGACCTCGGTCTCGATCTGGGCGAGCTTTTCGGTGGCAATCGCGCCGGTGTGGCTGAAGTCGAAGCGCAGTCTATCGGGCGTCACCAGCGAGCCGGCCTGGCGCACGTGTTGTCCCAATTCCTGGCGCAACACCGCGTGCAGGATATGTGTCGCCGAGTGATTGAGCTTAGTTTTTTGACGGTGCTTGCCGTCGACTTGGAGCAGTACTTTGTCGCCGACTTGAACCCTGCCCTTTTTCACTTTGCCGCGGTGAGCGGTTAGCTGTGGCGTTGGATGTTGGGTGTCAATGACTTCAATCACGTCGCCGCGCGCCGTCGTAATTGTGCCGCGGTCGCCGACCTGCCCGCCTGATTCGCCGTAGAAGGGTGTTTCCGCGGTCAGGATATCGACTTCTTCTCCCTCATGGGCTTCCTGTTTACCGCTGCGGTCAGCGTAAATCGCCAGTACCGTCGAATCGCCATCCAGACGGTCGTAACCGGTGAAACAGACCTGGCGGTCCAACTGGATTTTCGATTCCATGCTGGCGACTTCACGCGCCTCGCGGCCGCGGGTTTGCTGCTCCTCCATAGCTATTTTCCACGTGACCTCTGTTTCATCTGTTATGCGCCAGCCAGCATCCTCGAATGTTTCTTGCGCCAAATCGCGTGGAAACCCATGGGTGTCGTAGAGAGTAAACAAGAAACCACCATCGACGACCGGGGGAGTGCTCGTTGTAGGATCGCCCACAACCTTGTTCACGTCCAAGTAATCTTCAATAATGCGCATCCCCCTTTCCAGAGTTTCGCCGAAGCGCTCCTCCTCCGCGCGAATGATTTCGCCGATGCGATATTCTTCGGCGCGCAATTCGGGATAAGCGTCGCCCATGACGGTCGCCACCGTTGCTGCGACCTTATGCAAGAACGGTTCTTGCAAGCCGATCAGTCGACCGTGGCGCGCCGCTCTTCGAAGCAGCCGGCGCAGCACGTAACCGCGCCCCTCGTTGCTCGGCATGACGCCGTCGACGATCAAAAAACTTACGGCACGCGCGTGGTCGTCGATGACGCGGAACGAGATATCGGCAGCTGGATCGGCGCCATACTTCTTGCCGGTCAGCTTTTCCGTGGCGGCCGTCAACGCGCGCAAGAAGTCAACGTCGTAGTTCGACAAGACATGCTGCAATACCGCAGTGATGCGTTCGAGCCCCATGCCGGTATCGACATGCTTGGCCGGCAACTCGGAGAGACTGCGGTCTTCATGGCGGTTGTATTGGATGAATACCAGATTCCACAGCTCGATATAACGGGCGCAATTACCGTTGACACGGCACTCATGGCCCGGGCTGCCTCGCTTGTCGCAGGCTTCCGGGCCGCGGTCGAAATGGATTTCGCTGCACGGACCGCATGGACCCGTCTCACCCATCTCCCAAAAATTCTCTTTCTCACCGAAACGGCGGATCCGCTCCATGGGCAAGCCGCTGATTTTCGGCCACAGTTTCTCCGCCTCGTCATCATCCCGGTAGACCGTCGCCCAGAGTTTGTCTTTGGGCAAGCCCCATTCCTTGGTAAGAAGCTCCCAGGCCCATTCAATCGCCTCGGCTTTGTAATAGTCCCCGAAAGACCAGTTGCCGAGCATTTCAAAGAAAGTGTGATGATAGGTGTCACGCCCCACGGCTTCCAGATCGTTATGCTTGCCGCTGATGCGCAGACACTTCTGCGCGCTCGTGGCGCGCGTGAAAGAAAGCCGCTCCTGCCCGAGAAATACATTCTTAAATTGGACCATGCCGGCATTGGTGAAAAGCAGGGTAGGGTCCTTTTCAGGTACCAGAGATGAGCTTTTGACGAGCGTATGACCGTTCTTGGTGAAATAGTCTAAAAAAGATTTGCGAATTTCGTTTCCGGTAATCATATTTTCAATCGTCTTGAACAGGATACTTCAGTAGATCGAATACGACTTCGGAGCTGTAACCCCGGCGCTGCAAAAAGCCGACGGCGCGCCGAAGCATTTTCGGATCGGTGAGTTTTTGAGTGTTAAACCGCTTTTTTAGCAGTAACCGTGCTCTCTCCGTTTCGCCTCCCGCGTCGAAAGTTTCCCGCAGCACATCTCGGATCAGGGCCTCGTGAATGCCTTTGGATCTTAACTCCCGCTCGATTCTTTTCGGACCATAGCCGCGAGTTGCAAATCTTTGAGTTGCCCAGTTGCGCGCAAAGTTTCCATCATCGACGTAATTTAAGGCATGAAGCTTCTCTAAAGTCTCCGCGACAATGACAGTCGAATAGCCCCGGCGAATAAGATGGTTGTGAACTTCAGCCGCGCTGCGCGGCCGATAACCGAGAAAACGGAGAGCGCATTCAAGCACGTCACCGCGCGTGGCAGATGGCTTGGAGCTTGGACCCTTTTTCTTCAGCTTTGACAAAACCCTTAACGTTAATCTTACCTGCCTTTACTTTTTTCCTTCTTTTCCGTGACGGGGCTCTCCGGCTCCGGACGTTTGAGCCCAGCTTTTTCCATCACCCTGGCCATAATCTGACTCGCAGTTTCAGGATGTTCCTTCAAAAACTGCTTGGCTGCCTCGCGTCCTTGACCAATCCTGTCTCCGCCAAACGAATACCAGGCGCCGCTTTTCTCAACGATGTTCATGTCACTGCCAAGATCGACGATTTCACCCTCGCGAGAAATGCCCGTCCCGTAAAGAATATCGAATTCCGCCTCCTTAAACGGCGGTGCCATCTTATTTTTTACGACTTTAACCCGGGTTCGGCCGCCAATGATAGTGTCTCCCTCTTTCAAAGCGCCGATTCGGCGTATGTCCATGCGCACGGAAGCATAGAACTTGAGGGCATTACCACCGGTCGTGGTTTCTGGATTGCCGAACATGACGCCGATCTTCATGCGGATCTGATTGATAAAGATCACAACAGTCTGAGAGCGCGAAATGGTGCCGGTGAGTTTGCGCAACGCTTGCGACATGAGCCGAGCCTGAAGTCCCATATGAGCATCGCCCATCTCGCCTTCGATTTCCGCCTTAGGCACGAGCGCGGCAACGGAATCAATTACCAAAACGTCAATGGCGCCGCTGCGCACCAGGGTTTCCGCGATCTCCAGGGCCTGCTCGCCGTGATCAGGTTGGGAGACGAGAAGGTCATCAGTCTTAACCCCGAGTTTTTTTGCATAACCCAAGTCCAAAGCATGTTCGGCATCGATAAAGGCGGCCATGCCGCCCTTTTTATGCGCTTCGGCGACGATCTGCAGTGCTAGAGTTGTCTTTCCGGACGATTCAGGGCCGTAAATTTCCATTACGCGGCCACAGGGCACGCCGCCAATGCCGAGGGCAATATCGAGTCCAAGCGAGCCCGTTGAGATCACGGGAACATCCTTCACCACTCCGCCCTCACCCAGCTTCATGATCGCCCCTTTGCCAAACTGCCTTTCAATCTGGCTTACCGCGAGGTCAAGTGCTTTCTCTCGATTTACATCCATCTTCTTATCTCCTTCGCCACCCCTCAAGGCCAACGTTATTCTTGCGCAATAGCTATCACTCGTAATGGCTGATGGAGAGCGCCATCAGGTTTGAGCACGCTTTGGAAAAGAGCTACGGCTTCAACCTGTGATACACCAAACTCATACCTCTTCCAGCGTTCAAGCTCTTCCGCCAACTTTTTCGAGGTGCCGTCGAATTGCCGCCATCGGCCAATCGTCAAATGAGGTTGAAAGCCCCTTCCTTCCGGCACAAAACCAAGAGGTTCTAAGGCTGCTTCCACCTTGGCAGCTAGTTTCACTAGCTGACTGCCTTCCAGTCCTACCCAAAGTACTCGCGGTCGCCGGAGGGCTGGAAATACCCCTAAACCTTTAGCACTTATGGTGAAGCGCGGAAAGACCTTCAGGGCTTGCTCTAAGGCATTCGCGATGGGGTCGACCCGGCTCGGTTCAATGTCGCCAAGAAACTTAATCGTCAAATGGATTTTGTCGGGCGCCACCCAGCGGACCTCTGGAATCGCTCGCCTCAGTTGAACGATGGCTTCAGAGATCTCCCGGATGATTCGAGGGTCAATGTTTATCGCAATAAAGGCCCGAATCACAGATCGCAACTCAATCGTTTTGAGCTAAAAGCTGGATTCGCAACCAATACAGAGCCGCTTGGGATGCGCCAACAATAACGCGCTCTCGGTCCCCATAAAACTGAAACAACCGAGCTTCGTGACCATGATCACAATCAATACTCATCCAAACGGTTCCCATGGGCTTTTCCGGACTGCCACCCGCAGGTCCAGCGATACCCGTTACGCTAAATCCGATGCTCGCGCCGGTTTTATCCCGAATTCCACGCGACATCTCTAGGGCAGTTTCTCGACTCACGGCTCCATGCTTTTCCAATGTCTCTGGCTTAACGCCGAGAAAACCTATCTTCGCCTCATTGGAATAAGTGATGGCGCCGCCGTAAAAATATGCCGAACTTCCTGGGATGCGGGTGACCCGATGGCTGATATATCCTCCGGTACATGATTCGGCAATGGCCAAGCTGTAATGTCTTTCGAGCAGCATTTGACCTACGACCTCTTCCAATGTTGCGTCGTTTTGGGCATAGACATGGGTTCCGAGGGTTTTGGAAATTTGCCTGCGTAGATCACTGAAGAGCGACTCTTGCTCCGCGCCGCTGTCAACGATGAGCCGCAATGACAGGTCCGGATAATGCGCACGAAACGAAAGTTTCGCGTGTGGGCCGGTATTCAGCGCCTTGAGCATTTCATCCAGTTTTGACTCTGTGAGGCCGTGTATTTTGAACGTGCACGATAGAAATTGCTGCTGAGTTCCCGTCTGCTGCGCAATCCACGGTATGACGGTTTCTTGCAACATTCTGGTCATTTCTTGGGGAACGCCGGAGAGCCAAACAAGAGTTTTGTTTTGCCCGATGGAAATGCGGAATCCGGGGGCCGTTCCGGCCGGATTGGGTATAATTACGGCGCCCTGAGGGAATTGGGCTTGTTTAAGATTGTTGAGGGTCCAAGTCAGCCGGCGCGATTCGAATCTTTTTTTAAGGGCCTCCGCGACTCCTTCGTCCTGCTCGAGCTTGCGCCCAAGAAATGTCGCTACAGTTTCAGTCGCAAGATCATCTGCCGTAGGACCAAGCCCGCCGGTGCCAATAATGAGATCGCCTAACTCGCGTGCCTGGTCAAACGCCCAGAGAAGCTTTTCCCGATCATCGCCGACTTTCAAGACGGCGACAACTTGAAGTCCAATGGAAAATAGACCATCAGCAATCGTCGCAGAATTCGTGTCGACGACTTTTCCCGTGGTGAGTTCATCTCCAGTGCTTAGAATCACGACCTTTTGAATCATAACAAGCCCCACCAGGTGATAAGGTGGACGATAGCAAAAGTATATAGACCGGCCATAACATCGTCCAGCACGATCCCGGTCCCTCCAGGAAGCGTCTCTAGCTTGGCAATCGGAAATACCTTGGTCACATCAAAAAGCCGAAACAAAACAAATCCTAAGACCAAGGGCAGCGCTTGTGGAGCAGAAGTGAAGTTCGCGATGAGAAAGCCAACGATTTCGTCAATAACGATAATTTGCGGATCCTTCTGTCGCAGTATCTCCGCCCCTTTTGTTGACAACCAGATGGCACAAACCAGCGATCCAACGAGGATCGAAAAGGCCAGAGCCAGAGAAACATCGGCTAACCGATTAAGAGTGAGCGAGAGAGGTATAGTTATGAAAGTTGCGGCTGTTCCGGGAAATCGAGGGAAATAACCGATGCCGGCACCGGTAACCAAAAAGAGAATAATTCTTTGTTTGGAAATACCCACCCTAAAGAACGGTTTAGGCGTCGATCCAGAAGGAATCAATGAACAGCAAAATTCAATTTCGGCAATCTCGATCTCCTTGCCATCAACACCCAGGCTGAACTGATAGAGTTCCGTTCCGTTTACGTCGCTATTAGAATCAAGATTGCGGCAAGGATGATAGTTCGACGAGATAGGTGCGCTTTTGGTTGTCGAAAACTCTCTGGAAGGCAGGCTCTATCGTCTCATCAGCCGGAAAATCGACGCTCAGCGGATCTACAACTTGTTGGTCCTTGTGGAGCTCAAAATGCAGGTGCGGGCCGGTGCTTCGTCCCGTCGAACCGACATAGCCGATGATTTGGCCTTTGGTTACGGGTGTGCCATTTCGAATTCCTTCGGCGAATCTATCCAAGTGAGCATAGCGACTCATATAGGTGCTGTCATGTTGAACATCGATGGCTTTTCCGTAGTTGCCATTCCAACCGACTTGGTTGATTACGCCGTCTCCAATCGCACGAACCGGAGTGCCCCTCTGAGCGGCAAAATCTACACCGTTGTGTGGCAGATTCACTTTGAGAATCGGGTGAAAGCGGGAATGGGCGAGGTGAGACGTAATGCTGGTAAACTCCAAAGGAAAGCGCAAGAAGGACCGAGCTAAACTTCTCCCGTCCAGATTGTAATAATTCCCTTGGCCCTTTTGCTTTTCAAAATAAATGGCCGTCAGCTTTTGACCCGCGTTACTAAGCTCGGCTGCCAATATCCGCAACGAAGCCTTAGCTTCTTGCCCTTTTCGGCTACGTTCTTCGTACAAAATTTTGTAACTATCACCCTTGCCGATTTCCTTTTCCAGATCGACGTCCCAGGTAAAGATATCTGCGAGTTGCGAAAGTAGTTTCACAGGAACTCCAGCCTTTTCCCCATCCTCAAAAAGGGTGTTTTCCACTGTACCGCTAACGGTTTTCACTTCAACGTCGAAGGGCTTCTCACGCGTTTGAAAGAGAATTCCCTTAGTTCCTTTTTCCCAGGTGAGCGTTGAAGAATCACTATAGTCGACTTCCAGCGCTTTAAGCTGCACCGTAGGCGTTGATTTGCGATCCTTCGCAGGGTTGGGCCGAGAAAAATAAAAATGGACTTCTTTGCCGACCGGAATCGCCTGCGAGCCGCCATTTCGCTTTATGGCACGCAACCACAGTGGCTTTTCTGTGCGCGATAAGTTGAAACGATTCAGTAACTCCGGCACTGTTTCCCCGGAGCGAACCCGGTGAACCACGTGCTCACGCTTTTCAGCGAGATCGATGGCACCAGAAGCGGGCGTACGAAGAAGTGCCGTCCGCGCTTGGGATTTGTTAAAAGTGCGGACGGCAACAACGGGCGGCGTCGGTTTAGCTTTAGACGCTTCTTTGCGTACGGGTTTCGGCTTGGCTGAGTGAGCCTCCGAAGGTCTCATGGTGACTATTGCGCCGATAACCCAAAACCAAGCTAAGGTCTTTAACACATAGACGAAAGCCGACTGAGTCCCCGGGGCAGGCCAAGCCTTGACCTGAATCGTATAGTTTCTTTTCACGGCCATTGTAAAAAAAGCGTACAAGTAATAAACCGTTTTGCTTTCTGTGTCAAACCCAACTGCGCCCCTGTTCCTGCCTCAATGGCCCGGAACCGCTGCTCATGTGGGTCTTGCTTGTGCCTTGCGGCGCCAAGTCGGTTCAAACGCCAACGAGTGCCAACATTGGATAAAGAACATTATCAAACTGCAGATCTCACCCATTACAGATATGAAGGACGTGTCATCGGCAGGCTCACGAATCGATTACGGAAATGAGCCATGCCGATACGCCTAAACTTAGTCGGGTTCCGCAATAACAAATTTTCTTAATGCGATCTCAAAGATGAAAAGCAAGAAAGCCGTTACAATTAACGGTTGTCTCATCGGTTTATAGTTTGTAGTTATCTCGCGATTACTTATTGTATTTGACAATTTCGGATTGAACTCTCCACCTGTGCCTTGGGCCAGTTTGGCCAAGAGGCTGTTGTTAAAGTCAGGACGAGGGATTTCGCTGTCGAAAGTATAAGATGGTAGTGTGTATCCGATCGACGGGTACGGGATTTGGCGGTTCTTCCGCTCCTCGGTAAGCTCTATGTGATAGTCGCCGGGAGCAGAGATGGGCAGAGCTGCTTGGAAGTGACCGGCGGCAAGCTTTTTTAGACTTCCATCGCTTTTGCCGCCTTTCCCAGTTAGAGAAAAACGGAATCGGCTATCCAAGCTTGCGTCTTCATATACGAAGAGGTCCAGAATCGGTTGGTGCTCTGAAACGCTCACCCTGGCCTCGTGGGAGGGGACCGGCTCTTCCTCTGGGTGCAGCCAAGCAAAAACTTTCCCCCAAAATCTTTGTAGGTCCTGCCATTTAATCCAACTACGACTCCAGCGCCCGTCCAGGTCGGTTGTCCAAACCAAAGATTTTCCCTGCCCAAAATGCCATGATGCCATCAAGGGAGCTTTTCGCTCTTCTCGCGATATCGCCAAATCCAGATGCGCGTTTCTTTTGAGTTCGGTTTCCATGTAGCCGCGGAGGTTCGGGTAAAATCGCGCTGAAAAACCGGCAAGAACTTCTGATCCACGTTCCTGGATGATCGTGAACTCTTTTTCCGCTTGCGGTTCTTCTCGGGGGTTGTCTTGGAGTTGCTGTAATACAATCTGAGGCAAGGTGGAGGCATCGAGGGTGTGATGGAATAAGCCGCCGCCATACTGGCTGATACGTTTCATAATGCGAATATCGGCATCGTTCCCGACAGCGACGGTCGAAACGGTGATTTTCATCTCATTCTTCATTACGTTGACAAGATCGACAAGCTCCCCTTGTGTGCCTCGAGTTTCGCCGTCGCTGATTAAGATCACATGTTTTCGTCCGGAATTGGCACGCTCAATCTGACGTTTCGCTTCTAAAAGGGCGGGATAGAAGTAGGTCTGCCCGCCCGGTTTTAAGCGGCCGATTTGCGCCTCCACTGTGGCGCGGAGGTGGCCGACCGTTTCCATCGGCACGACCACGAACGGAGTCACGTCAAATCCGACGACCGCTAGTAAGTCGTTATCCTTCAGTTGGCGCGCCACCGCCTTTGCAGCCTCCTGTGCGTAGAGCATCTTATTGTCTTCGCGCATGCTACCTGACTTGTCGATGACTAGAACGACGGCGCGGTTTTTCTCTTCGCGTCGGGGCTCTTTGGGTTCTACGGGCAAAAGATTTTCGATGGGAGTGCGTCGATAACTGTTCGGAGCAAAGCTCGCCTCGCTGCCCAGCATGAGAAAACCCCCGCCATTGGAGACATACCGCTCAACGGCCGCCAAATAGCTTGGCGACAGCTTTTCGCGCTCGATGTTGTTAAAAATCACCACGCCGTATCCGGTTGGAGTGGGAGGCGCATCCCCGGCGCGGGAATTGACCTCAAGCCCCTGCCGTTTAAGAATTTCTTCTAAATAACGTCCGCTACTGCCTTGGCCATTCAGCAGCAAAACTTTTGCCTTGGTTCTTACCGTTATCCACGTAAGGGCGTGGTTGTCGGGCGCATAATTGTCGAGTTCCGGCCGGTTTGCTTTGAAGCTGGCGCCGTAGGAGGTTTGCGCGGTTTCGGGAAGTGAGACTTCATAGGTGAAGATTTGACTGCCGGGTTTGAGTCTAATGGCCTCGGTCTTGAGTGACTGACCGTTGCGTGTGAGCGCCAATGTGCCTTCTACCTCGCGATCGTTCTGGTTTTCCACAACCACCTTGAGATTAACGGCTTCGCCGGTGTTTCCATGGGTCGGCGCTAAGAGTTTTGTTATGGCAACATTGGCAATTCGCGGTCGCTCCGGCGGCACGATCGGAAAGACTTTAAGATTACTGCCGGCGATGGATGGCAACAGACGTTCGACGTTGCCCTGTGTTTCCCAACCGTCTGTGAACAAATAGACATTCCTCGCCGCGGCGGGCAGTGTCAGCAGAGTAGAAAAAACATTTTCGAGATTGGTTTTTTCAGGCCGGATGACGCTTTGTTGAGCGGGAGCGCCGCCGAGCCATTCCTTCCACTCGGCGGCTTCTTTAGTTTCGGAAGCGAAGACAAAAAAACGATCGCGGCGACTAGGCGCGAACTTCTGCACCGTGCTTGCCATCCACTGGCGCATGCTCGGAGGTATACTGCGTGATAGATCAAAAACGAATATTCGCTCTCCTTGTTCGGTATCCTTGATCTGCCGGCTGACCGTTTGCGGATTCGCCAGGCTTAAGATCAACAACACGATGACGCAGGTGCGCAAGATCATTACGGCAAAGCTTTGGTCGCGAAAACGCAACCATAAGAACGGCAAGGCGAGAGCAAGCCAGAAAAAAAGCGGCCTTGCAAATTCGATGTTTGACAAGAATTCGCGCATGACGGCTAAACGGTCCTGTTCGAAGTGCCTTCAAAAACGACCCGAGGGGCGGAGGGATGAATAAACCATTCAACAATCAACAGTAGCAAAGCCGCAAGCAGCAGATAAGGCCAGAAAGCTAAGAGCATCGATGCGCTCTTGA
>JBGPIK010000098.1:0-17784 GCA_041484845.1 Binatia bacterium
AGCTGCCCGCCCGAGCGCCCAAGCTGCCCCTGACTGCTTCATCCTAAAAACCTACGCCGCAACTCCTTCCGAAAATCCTGCCGCAGCCACTGGGTCCCTTTTCGTTAGCGAGAACGGGTCAGTTTTCGTTAGCGGCGACATTCAAACAGACAATGCGGGAAATTTGGTCCTTGAAGGAGCCAGTCTGTCGGCAGAGGACCGGCGTGAGTTGATCGCCGTTGGCGCCAAATTCGGTGGAACGATCAAACTAACGTCAGCGCTTCCAATCCTAAGTGAAAATGCCGACGCCAAACCATTTTTCATGGGTCTGTTCGGATCTTATAAATGGACAATTTCCATGGACCGTCCTACGTTGCCGCGTGTTGTACTAGGTAAGGAGCCCTCGCTGTCTCCTGAAACTGGTGCTCACGGTGCGGTAGCGGTTTTTATTTTGATTTTTCTTCTCTTGGTGTTGGCAGCGGTGGCAGCCCGTTTTTATATGACTCGACGCGCTTCTCGTAATGGAAGCCGTTTCCAGTTTTGTGGGCAATGCGGCCACCGGTTATTTTCCGGAGCAACGTTCTGCGAGGCATGCGGAGTACGGGTTGCTGGTTAGTTGATAGGGAATCTTACAATCGAAGTTTTTAAACTCAATCGTCAAAACTTAAGCGCAAGCTGGTTTAGATCGTGTGTATCCCAGGTTATAACAGGAGAACTTTTCATAAGCGCAAGGCGACGGACTTACACTGCAATTCGGCCTAAGCGCACCGGCAGACGCCGTCGGCGGCTGAAAAGGAGCAACGATGTATTGTGACAATTGCGGCACGTTAATCGACCCAGCTTCCAAAGTATGTCACGGATGCGGGTATAATTGTCGGCAAACGTTGGGAAGGGGGTCATCCATACAGGAGAAGGCTTCAACCGTAACAAAAACCAAATCACTTCATAAAATACTTCTTTTCGCAGTCATCTTTATCCCCATCATCCTTTTAGCCTTAATTCTTTTTCGGCCCCCAGCTGCTCGAATACCCTCGGCGACAGAGAACAGCCTCTCGAATGACTGTTCTGACGGATACCAACCACGCAGTGACGATCCTCTACTAGCAGCAGCGAAGGTGGGTGACGCTGCCACGGTAAAGGGGTTAATTGCTAAAGGTGCTGATCCGAACAGGAAAGACGATTTGGGGGTTTCAGCTTTAATGTTGGCGGCTGGATGCGGGATTGGCGCCGTGCAGGCTTTACTGGAGGCAGGTGCAGACGCCAATGCAGAAGACCCAATTGGAATTACAGCCTTGATGTGGGCTGCTACAACGGGTCGAACGCCTATAGTCCGAGTGTTGCTAGATGCAGGCGCCAACGTGAATGCAACAAACCACTCTGGGACGACCTCTTTGATGCAGGCTGCCAACCGTGAGACGGTGAAAACATTATTAGACCGAGGAGCAGAAGTAAATGCCACGGACCGCGATGGCGTTACGGCACTGATGTGGGCAGCTATTTACGGCCGTACTGATGCTGTACGGCTACTACTAGAACGAGGCGCAGATAGTGACGCCAAAACCACCGACGGTCGCTCAACAATTGGCGGTACCTCGGTCAGCAAAGGTGATACAGCCCGGACATTAGCAATCAAGGCAGGGCACTCGGATATTGTACCGTTGCTCGCACGAGCAGAAGCGAATCAGCAGAACGAGCTCACAGAAAGCCCTTTGGGTCGTGACGACCGATCTCCGATCATAAAATCCGTTCCCACGAAGGGAGGTTACGTCAACGATTTTGCCGAGACCATTACAGCCGGTGACAAGGCAAAGATAGCGAATATTGCGAGAAGACTGGAGCGCGACACTACTGTTCAATTGATGGTCGTCACGGTGAACTCAACGAAACCGGAGAGCATTGAAACCTATGCCATAAGATTAGCTACTGCCTGGGATATCGATCAAAAAGGAAAGCCCAATGGAATATTACTGTTATTGGCCGTTAAGGATAGAAAGGTTCGAATTGAAGTGGCATTTGGCCTACAGCAATTTTTACCGAACGCGGAAACACAAAACATCATTAACGACAGGCTAATTCCTCATTTCAAAAAAGGGAATTATTCATTGGGCTTGTTAAGCGGAACGGAGGCCATTTATGCTCAGCTTCTAAACGAAATGGTCAGTCCAGCGAGTATCAAATCCGATTTGCGCAACGCTGCCACCGCTGAAGAGGCGTTTTATTCAAGGAACCGCAAATATGTGACGCGGGTAGAAGAACTGCCGGGTTACAACCCAAGTCGTGGCGTGGAGTTACGGGTAGACTCTGTGGAAGGTAGTTTCATCGTGTTATCAGCACGAAGAACTGGGCAAGAGATTCCTTATTGGACTTTAGATAGCCGGACGGGTGCAATCACGCTGCACGAATTGCCAGACGAGGCCACCACAAAGAAGCGTTGAGGATCGTCCATTGCGATAAGCTGCTGTACCTGACCTGGGGGACTTGGCAGTTTTACTCAGCGCAAATCGCTTCCGGCGCGGAATAAGCCGAATTGTGCATACGATATAACCAGCTTTTTATCTGAGCCCTTTGTTGGAAGAATGAAGAAGTCGCTAACGTCCTGCCGCCCCCTTTTGCGAGCTGCTGTATCATCCGGAGCAAGAACCTTAGCCCAGGTGATACCACCATCCACCGATCGTAGAATATAGATTCCGTTTGGGGAAGCCGAATCGAAGACCGCGACAATGTTCTTGGAGTTCGACCCATCAACATAAGATTCCAGAAACGACGGGCCGTCAGCAGCTGCAAGCAGCGGTTGAAGGACTATAAAAAAAGAAAACTAACGGCTGCCAAATGCCAGTAATAGATCTTGCGCCGTACGATAGGTTCCATACCAACTCCTTTTTTCTTGCCCCTATTAAACGGCAATGGGGCCTCTTAGGCTCGCCGTAATCAATAGAGGCAAAACCCTAACGGCGACTCAAAACTCACGTACCAGAGCCACCAATTTATTATTATAAGATGTGCTCCCCAGATTCCAGAATCGAGCCGAGCGATGAAAAAGAGGAAGCGACATGGCCCGAATGTAAGTTGACCCAGAAGAAAACCAACTCATCCGATAGCGATCATAATAGAGCCGCCAAAGACTATCCACTAACGTAGCCCCGACGGGTCCGAAGAGCGTTGTAAGGAAAATCGCTACCCCGACACTTATTATCCGCGTAACACTGCCCTGCCGTTTCCGTTCGCTCATAATGATTTCCCTCTCATTGCCGTTTGCTACACACAGATGAAAAGAGTTTTGATTCCATTGCCTTTCAAGCCCCCCTGCCGACCCACACGGTAGCTGCAATAGACCGCTGGTTTGTTTCATCAGTTTGAAGCACGGAGGCAAACATCATGAAATCGTCTATACGGCTAAATGCAATTGTACTTTTTCTTTCCATCCTCTTCGCCGCTCATCTCTCCTTCGGGCAAAAACTGCCCAACATACAAGACCGTAAGGATACACATCCTAAGCTGGAGAGTGTCTTACATGAGGTATCTTTAAGACATAGACTGAGAGGGCGTGCGGACGCTGCTAATTTCGCGGCCCGGTCTAATATTTCTGTTAAGAACGATCAGGTTCAGGTCGTACTGGAAACTCTGGACGGCAATGTATCGGCGGTGGAACCCGTTATTCGTATCCTTGGGGGCAATCCTGAGGCCCGGTACGGCAAGCTGCTCCAAGCGTCCGTCCCACTTTCGGCGCTGGAAAGCGTCGCATCTATTAATAACGTCAAATTTGTAAGGCGGCCGTTAATAGCTGCCCCGGCCGTTACGAGCGAAGGCGTAGCCAAGATCGAAGCTGATAAGTGGCAGTTCGCCGGATACCGCGGGGCCGGTGTTAAGGTAGCGATCGTCGACCTTGGATTTCAAGGATATTCTTCACGTCTTGGGACGGAGTTGCCGTCCTCGGTCGTAGTACGCTCTTTTCGAGCGGACGGCGACATTACAGGAAGACAGGACCTTGATGCCCAAAGTGCGCAGCACGGTACGGCCTGTGCGGAAACAGTCCACGACGTGGCTCCTGATGCCTCGCTCTTCTTAGTGAACTTCTCAACAGAAGTTGAGTTAGGGAATGCGGTCGATTGGCTTATTACTCAGGGTGTTAGAGTAATATCGTATTCGATCGCTTTTCTTAATACGGCCGGACCAGGCGACGGTACTGGAACGGTTGATAACGTTATTGCCAAGGCTCGATCTAATGGAATTTTGTGGGTGGCCAGCGCCGGGAATTACGCTCAAACACACTGGATGGGGAATTGGAGTAATCCCGACGGTGATGACTGGCACAATTTTGCCGGCGGCGATGAAGCCCAATCATTCACTGCAAAAGCGGGCGATACGATCACGATTGGACTTAGATGGAATGATCCTTGGGGAGCCTCCGCTAACAACTATGATCTTTACCTTTGGGACAACACCCTCAATAGCGACGGCACATTGGTAAACATATTAGCATCCTCAACGAATCCCCAGTTCGGATTTCATGATCCGACGGAAATGATTTTTTTCACCGCCCCATATACGGGGACGTATAACATCGCCATCAGACGCAATTGTTGGTTTACATGCCCTGCTCCCGTTGAATTTGATCTCATGACTTTTCTACAACCTCTCGAGTACCGGGTTTCGGACCGCAGTCTGGCGATCGGAGCTGATTCACCGGACGCCTTAACGGTCGGTGCAACCAATGTGTTAACTGATGTATTGGAATATTTCAGTTCGAGAGGCCCGACAACAGATGCTCGTATCAAGCCGGATCTTTCAGGACCGGACGGAACCACGAATTCAATTTATGGTACATTTTTCGGAACCTCAGCGGCGGCTCCGCACGTGGCCGGAGCGGCTGCCCTGGTCCTTTCGGCGTTTCCGATATTCACGACCGACAACATACAGACTTTCTTGGAGATGAAAGCTGACGATTTGGGGGCGCCGGGACAGGATACTCTCTATGGCGACGGAAGAGTTGATCTAGGTGATCCCGTTACTCCGTTAGCGTTGGCCGCTCTTCAGCTTTCCACCGGGGAGATCGGTCTTGCTTACAGCGCACCGTTGGTCACCGGGGGCCGCGCACCATACAGCTATACGCTGCTAAATCGGTCGAGTTTCCCCCCCGGGCTAACTGGCGACCCACTGACCGGCCGACTCACCGGCTCACCGACCTCTACTAAGAGCAAAGGATTTACCGTTCAAATTACCGATCAACTCGGCTCCTCGGTTACCGGACCCTTTACGATAAAGGTCATCAGCGCCGTGAACATAACGACAAAGTCTCTAAAGGCGGCAACCCATGGAAAACCCTATAACACTACGCTCAAGGCGAAGGGTGGAACGACACCGTACAACTGGTCTCTCGGCAACGGGACTACTCTGCCGGCAGGATTGACCTTGGACCGTTCCACCGGAGCGATCACCGGCACTACCGCGTCGATAGGATCGTTCAATCTAAATGTCCAGGTAACCGATCCCGCGGGCGGTAGCGACCAGCAGAATTTAACGCTGACGATTAAGTGAACAGTAGAGGGACAAAAGTAAAGAGGCGCCACTGAAAATCTTGAGTGCAGCGCCTCGAAGCAAGAATCTTAAGACGGGGAGATCTGAAAGGACTCCCCGTTTCCTTCATTCACCCGCGACGGAATCTCCAAACTAAAAGGGATTCCGACCCTCTAGCCACTCACTTGCAAGAAACCTCCCATTTTTTTCATCCAATTCAATCAAAGGATCGGACTAGCAGTCAGGTCCTAAATTAAACTCCAGGGAGGTTTTCCATGAAAAAGTCATTAATCGCGTTGGCCTTGATCTTTACGGGTTGTGCGCCGATGGCAGAGATGATTCAGAATCCCGGTCAGCCCACCGTAAAGGTGGTTTCAACCACAGAACAGGGGATCGACCAAGCCCAGCTCGAAGCCTATAACGGACCCAAGGCCCGGGTCGCCGTTTCCCAGTTCAACGACAAGACCGCGAAGGGTGGTGGCGGTGGTTATGGATATCAGTGGTACAGCCCCCAAATCGGTAACGGCATGGCGGACATGCTGAGCGATGGCCTGCTCCAATCCAACCGCTTCATCGTCTTGGATCGCCAGGCCATAGGCGATGTAATTAGAGAGCAGGACCTGGGCGGCAGTGGGCGAGTGCGGAAGGATACGGCAGCCTCTATCGGTGAGATTGAAGGCGCAGACCTACTCGTTAAAGGGTCGGTCACTGAGTTTGAGCCGGGCTCCGCGGGTGCCGGTGGAGGCATCGGCATGGGTGGAGGTAGCTGGGCAGGGGCGGCGGCAGCCGCGATATTCAGCGGCTTCAGTCAGAGTCACGTTGCAATGATTATCCAAGTGGTTGACGCGAAAACCTCCCGTATCCTGTTTTCGACCACGGTGGAAGGCAAAGCCAACGATTTCAACATCGGTGGCGCCCTGGCCGGCTTCGGAGGGCATTTTATTGGTGGGGCGGGACTGGGCATGTTCCAGAAAACGCCGGTGGAAAAGGCAATCCGTGTCGCGATCCTAGAGGCGGTAAACCAACTGTCCACAAAAACCCCTCAGACCTATTTCCGCCATGGCTTGACCCCAACCGTCGCAACCCCCGCCACAACAACGACCAATCCGCCAAAAACTAACAACACTCGGGTCTCTGCACCGGTATCCAAATCATCTTCCATACTTCCCGCCACAGTGACGGTGAAAGTAGCCGCAGCCAACCTGCGTGAATCCGCTGGAACACAAAGCAGAGTCGTAGCGACGCTCAAAGAAAAAACGATGCTCTCGGTGCAAGCCGAGGATAAGGGCTGGTATTTCGTGCAAACCGAAGATCAGAAAACGGGTTGGATCCAGAAGTCCCTCACGGTTGCCGCGGTTTACTAGGCAGGAGAGGAACATAACCATGAACCGCAAGGCCGCTATGTTGCTGTTAGCCTCACTCCTTGTTGACCAGACCGCTCCCCTGGCCGCGCTTGCCGGGGGAGCGGCGTTTGTGGGAATAGGGTCGGGTTCGAATGTCTCGACCGGCGTTTCGGTCTCCTCCCGCCGCGGCGGATCAACGGCTTCAATCTCTATCCGCGTCGGCAATCGTTGGGTGCCCACTCCGTGGAACACCTATCTTGCAACGCCGCTCTACGGGACTCACTACCAAACTGATGAGGGGCAACCGAGTGGGACCGACTCAAGCGGAGCGCTTTACGTAAATGGCTATCGCGTTACTCCTTCGGGTTGGCTCAGGGTGCAGGTTGAACCCCGTGACGCCGAGATTCTCGTTGATGGATCTCCCGTTCCGGTGGAGAAGATTTCAGGAATGTCGAATAGCCTCGGGCTTCTCGTTGGAAGACACCACGTTCAGGTCCGCAAAGACGGATATGAGACTTACCATACCGAGCTACCCATACCGCAAGCCAACGAGGTTTTGCTTCAGATTCTGTTGAAGAAAATGAATTGAATGCGGCATGAAAGATATCAGTCATTCAATCGGTATATGAAAACACAATTTCACTCAACGAATACTGTCAAGGAATTGAAAAGCGTTCACCTGTGTCAAATTAAGGTCAGCCAGACCCGGTGAACACTCAGGGAGAATTTATGCTAGTTAACGACTCGATCTTTGTCGCGAAGGCGATTATCGATCGTTCTTGCGAGTTATCCGAAGACCAGCACGGCTATCGCCGCAAAACCGCGGCTATGCTCGGCGCAATCGTAGTCGTGCTGCTGCTCCTCGGTGCCTGTGCATCTACCATAGAATCGCCAGCGCCCGTCCAGCCCTCTTCTCAGCCGCTGCCAAGCACGGCGTTGCGCCAACAACAGGCCGCCCCCCGCGTGTTCGGAGGAATGGTGGGCGCAATGATGGGGGGATATTCACAGACACCCGCAACTTGGCCCGGGGTAGACCGGTTCCCGGGTATAGAACCGAATGGTGTTCTCAGCGTAGCCGAGCATCCGGTTTCGACATTTAGTCTTGATGTGGATACCGCCTCTTATGCATTTATCCGGCGCTATCTAACCAGTAGCCGGCTGCCGCCGCGCGAGGCGGTGCGGGTGGAAGAGATGGTGAATTACTTTTCCTACGATTATCCTGCGCCGCAAGACCGCACACGGCCGTTTCGTGTCACCACAACCGTGATTCCAACTCCCTGGAACCCAAGCAACCAGCTTCTCCATATCGCGATCCGTGGCTACGATATCGCACGCGCCGAGCGGCCACGTGCAAATGTTGTCCTGTTGATCGATACCTCGGGCTCTATGGCGCCGAGCGATCGACTCCCATTACTGCAACAAGGCTTTCGTCTCTTCGCCGCCGAACTGCGAGACGATGACCGCGTCGCGATTGTAACGTACGCAGGCCAAGCTCACATCGCGCTCGAATCAACAGCGGGACGCGACAAACACAAGATCATCGAAGTCATCGATAATCTACGGGCCAATGGCTCGACGGCTGGAGGCGAGGGTCTTAAGCGCGCCTATGCATTAGCGGAGCGAAACTTCGATAAGGAAGCGGTAAACCGAGTGATCCTCGCCACCGACGGCGATTTTAACGTCGGCATCACCGATCCTAAAGAACTCGAGCGGTTCTTAGCGGAGAAGCGCAAGACCGGAATTTATCTTTCGATTTTCGGCGTTGGCCTCGGCAACCTCAACGACGCCCTGATGCAGCGTTTGGCACAGGCAGGCAACGGCAACGCCGCCTATATCGACTCGCTCCTCGAAGCGCGCAAGGCAATGAGCCAGGAGTTGGCTTCGACCCTGTTCCCGATCGCCGACGATGTGAAGGTTCAAGTTGAATTTAACCCGAGGCTGGTCGCCGAGTATCGACTGATCGGCTATGAGACTCGAATGCTGCGCCGCGAGGATTTCAAAGACGACAAAGTCGACGCCGGCGACATCGGCGCCGGCCATACGGTGACCGCGATTTACGAGATTACGCCAGTCGGCGCGAAGCAGCGCCAAATGGATCCGCTTCGCTACCAAGCTGAACCTGATCGGATTCCGCGTCCTACAAACACGGGCACCGATGAGCTCGCCTTCGTCAAACTCCGTTACAAGATACCGGCGGAATCGGCAAGCCGACTCATAGAACAGCCGGTGCGTAGCGCCGATGCATTGGCTAAGCTCGACAGTGCTCCCACGGAGCAGCGTTTCGCCATCGCCGTTGCCGCCTTCGCCCAGCGCCTGCGTGGTGAAAGCGCCGTTGATGGATTTAGTTATTCTGAGATTGCCGCACTGGGTAACGATGCTCGGGCTAAGGACCCCGAGGGCTACCGCGCCGAATTCGTACGCCTCGTGCGTATAGCCGAGACATTGGACGCCGTAGCTCAGCGGTGAGGGCCAAGGATCGGTTTGGGGTTAGATCAGGTAATTCAAGCGCTCGTGAGTTCCGGTTGAACAGCACATATTCGCTCTGTAACGAGGCCAAAAAGCTAGATTGAAAAAGGAGTAGACGTTGGAGCAGTGGCGCCCCTCTGAACCTTGCGAGCTTCCCTTTGCTTCCAGCTTGACCGAAAAGTTAGAAAGAACCTTCTGATAGGCGGATGGTTGCGGTTGGACCCAGAAGAGACGAAGAACGACGAAGGCCGCATGTTTCCCATGACTTCACGCTTACGTGAAATCATCGAAAGACGATTCGAACGCACCAAGGCGCTGGAGAAGGCAACTGGACGCATCATCCCGTGGCCGTTTCATCGCCATGGACAACCCATCAAATACTTTCGGCGCGCATGGGTGACGGCCTCTAGCGCGTCGCACTTCATTAACAGGATTCTCATAAAGCAGCTGCGCCCCGACGGGGTTCTCTGTCGGCGCATTTGCAAATAGGTTCGGTGTAGGGTTATGTGATGGCACACACCATTCTAAACACCCAAGCGAACCGTGATACCCGAAATCATCGCTATTCTCTCCTCTATGGGATGGGCCGCAGATTCAGTTCTGATCCGGCTCGGCAGCCGCAAGTCCAGCATCTTTGCGGCGATGTTCATAAGCTTTCTAGTGTCCGCGAGTTGTAATTGGACTTACCTCTTTGCGACCACGCCCTTGGATTTCTTCCGGTCGCCGGCCATGCTCTATTTTCTCATCAGCGGCTGCCTCCAGCCGCTCTGTGCACGGGCGCTATTTTATGAGGGGCTGACCCGCATAGGCGTTGCACGCGCCGGACCGCTCAGGGGAGCTGAGCCGCTTTTTGCTGCCGCGATCGCGGTGGCTTTCTTACACGAACGGCCTAGCGTAGCGGTTTATTCGGGAACACTTTTGATCGTCGCCAGTGTGTGGATCATCTCAGGAAGACCGAGCGGAGAAGCTAAGGGGCGCTTATTGGACAGCGCTTTCCCGTTGGGAGCAGCCTTGGTTTCGGCGGTTTCCCAGAGCTTGCGCAAGCAGGGCCTAAACATATTGCCCAATCCGTTCGTTGCCGCCGTCACAGTCACTACCACATCTCTGGTGCTGCTCTCGCTGTTTCTTTGGACCACGAACCGGAGCCATTTTCTACGGATGGAGCGGGGAAGCTTTTTTTTCTTTCTCGGGGCAGCTGGTATCGCCACCATCGCTCAAGTTCTCAATTTTGTCGCTTTGGGACGAGGCCAAGTATCGGCCATTATACCGCTGTTAAACACGACGCCGCTGTTTATTCTCTTCTTCAGCAAACTTTTTTTACGAGGCGTTGAGAGAGTCACCCCACGCATCGTCATGGGAGCTATTCTGATGGTATCGGGCGTGGTGCTGATCACCAGCCGCTAATTTGCATTATTCATCGTCAGAGGAAAAACAGCGACACGGTGTTAATTGTTGATCGAGGGGTGAGCCCGGAAGAGTGAAGGCATAGAGCCGAACGGTTCAATCCCGTATTTGGTGCTCGATTCGGCGCTTGCGTCTTTCTCAGGCGTTCGCTCCACCAACCCAGTTTGCAGGCCTGGCCTGAGCGCAGTCGAAGGGCCGCTCCAAGGCACAGACCCATTGCCTTCACTCTGGAGGGCTCGCTCCTCGATCAACGGCGCTACGGAATAATCCGGGCTAATCGGCGCGCTGCCGCGTTTATTTTTCGTAGAGCTTTTTGATAAATCCGCTCTTATCCAGTTCTTCGATGAAACTCGAGTCGGCAAACTCCTCCGGCTTGTGCTTCCAGACGTCGGGGCGTGTCATGGCCACGTATTCATAGCTGGTCTTCATACCCGGCAGGTTCGGGTAGGGCGTGGGCAGGAACGCCTTGGAAAAGATCTCGTAGGACTCGTTCAGTAACTCCTCGTCGTCGACGTGGAGCGTCTTTCGAATCACTTTCTTGCTAAACTCGCGGTCCTTTTTGAAAAGCGCGATGCCTTCGAGATGCGCCTTGACATAATTCATGATCATCTCGCGATCGCTCTTGATCGCGGCCCGGCGCGTGGTGATCTCCATCCAGGGATAATTGACTTCTTTCGCCGAATCCCAAAGCATCTTGAACCCCATCTTGCGTGCCTGGCCATACGCCGGGTGAGACATCGCCGCCGCATCGACCACGCCGCTGCTGAGTGCCATGATCCGTTCGGCGTCTCCGCCGGTCTGGATTAGCGTGAAATCCCGATCCGGGTTGAGCCCCTTTTTCTTTGCTATATAGCGCACCAGAAAATCGGTCAGCGATCCCAGTGTCGACACCGCGATCTTTTTTCCCTTGAGATCCTCGACTCTTTTAATTTCCGGCTTGACCATGAGCGCATGGATCACGCCGGGCATCGTGTGCGCCAGGATCGCCATATCCGCCCCCGCCAGATCCGCATTGATGACCGTCGGCGTGGCGATGGGGGCGATCTGTATGCTTCCGCCGATCAACGCCTTCGAGGTCAGGCCTGAGCCGTTCATCGTGATAACTTCGGCGTCCAATCCATACTTTTCAAAGAGCCGGGCCTCCTTGGTGATAAAGATGATTATATTAGACATGCCGATTGCCGGCACACCGACGCGAATTTTTTTGAGCGGCTTGCTTTGCGAAAATCCGGATGGCGCAAAAGTTAAAAGTGAGATAACCAGCGAAATCAGAATGAGCGGCCTACCACGAACCATGTATTGCCTCCTAACGTTGCTTAACGCGATGCAAGTTTTTCAGACAGTCTGAATGTAAACATCCACCAGCGCCGGCCGTTTCTCTTGTTTGATGATTTTCAGCGCGCGCTCCACCGCGGGGCGGATTTGATCCGGCTCGGTAATCGGCCCTTCACCGGCAATGCCCAGCGAACGCGCCAGATTGGCGAAATCGACAGGCGGCTTTTCCATGCGCATACCGACGACTTTATTTTCCGGCGGACGGCCGCGGGCAATGGCGATTTTCTCCTGGTGTTCTTCATCATTGTAATAGGTTCGATTATTGGTCATCACCGTGAGCAACGGAACACCAGTATTTGCGGCCGTCCACATCGCGCTGGACGTATAAAGCATCTCGCCGTCGCGCTGGAGATTGACGCATATCTTATCGGTCCCACGATACGGAATCGCAGCGCCCACCGACGCAGCAGGACCGTAACCCAACCCGCCACCGCCGTACCCGCCCAAGAAAAGACCGGGCTTATCCCATGTCCATAAACGGCTCGGCCAGCCGCGGAAGGCGCCGGCAACCAAGAGCCAATCTTCATTCTTAATCGCTTCCCAGACTTCATACGCCAGGCGCGGCGGCGCGATCGGCCGCTCGTCCCAGCGCCGTTTCAGATCATCGTGCCACCGCATGTGGATCTCTTCGTGCTGAGCCGCATACGATTTGCGCCGATCCTCAACCACGCTTTTGGAAAATTTCCCTAGCCGTCTGATCTCTTCGATCAAAGCCGGCAGGAACACGCGGGTGTTCGCCACGATCGCCAGGTCCACCGGCGCGAGCTCTTGGAAGTCGCTGGTCCAGCCGCGCATCGAAATATCCGCCAGCGTGACGTGAATGACTTTGCAGCCGGGCTTGATCGCCGGCACGGTTTCACGGGTGGCCGGATCCTGGCGCGCCAGCGCGCCGAAAAGGTCCATAACGTCCAGACCCAGAACTACATCGGCATCGGCGATCAACTCGCGGTTCTTACCCGTGAGATTGAGCGCATGGGTATTCGGGAAGTTCAATCTAGCGCCGAGATCGATGACGGGAATCGACAGCAGATCGGCAAGCTCGACCAGGCTTAAGACCGCATCGTTGTTCCTACCGAGATAATCGGCAACGATGACAGGGTTTTGCGCTTCGGAGAGCAGTCGCGCGGCTTCTTTGATCGCGCCGACCTCCGCCTGCAGCGGTGCCGGCGGCCGGAAGCGGCTCGGATCGGGCAGTGGAATTTGTTTTTCTATCGCCGCTTCCTGGTCGGTGACGTCGAAACAGAGATAGATCGGCCCGGTCGGATCGCTCATGGCGATGCGGTAACCGCGCAGCATCGATGACGGGATGGCTTCGATGCCGAAGGGCTGATCGTCCCATTTGACGAAGTCGCGCACCAGATTTCCCTGCACCAGAGCCGTATGGATCCAGTCAATCCACGGCCGCCGTTTGCTGGAGTTCATCGGACCGGTGCCGCCCATAACCAAAATCGGCGTGCGGTCGCACCAGGCGTTGTAAATCGCCATCGAGGCGTGCTGCAGCCCGACAACGTTATGCACGATGGCGGCCATCGGCTTGCCGGCGGTTTTGGCATAACCGTGCGCCACGGCCACGGCGATTTCTTCGTGACAGCAGAGAATAATCTCCGGATTGGGTTTTTTTCCGCTCTCATAATTGACCAGCGAGTCGTGGATGCCGCGAAAACTCGATCCCGGATTTAATGCGACATACTCGATGCCAAGAATCTTCAGTAAATCGACGATGAGGTCTGAACCATAGCGCGCCGGCATAAAACCTCCTTGGGTTGTCTACGTGTAGCGGAAAGGATTGGGCGCGAGCCAAGCCTTTTAGCGCGACTCGCGCCTAACAGTGTGCTGAAAAACTCTGATCGCAGGCTGCTCAAAAAGAGCTCAGAGGCGAGGCGCGCGAAAATCCGACGAGCGGAGGCGTACATAGCGAGTACGTTGAAGCGAGGCGATTGAGCGCACCGAAGCATATGAGTCTGTTTCAGCAGCCTGCTAATGATTCACTGCCTATAGGACCGGGTGCGGAATATCCATGTTGTAAAGTTTTGTCACATTCGTATAAACGAGCTTTTTACGCGTTTGCGGCGGCAAATGCCCCAAATCACGATCGATATATTTACGCGATTCCGGCCAGGTGGAATTCCCATGCGGATAGTCGTTGGACCACATGCAATTGTCCTGGCCCCACCAATCGAAGCTATGACCCGCCACCGTATCGCGGAAGAATGTGCCATAAATTTGATTGGCGAAATATTCGCTGGGATTCTTGGTAATCGGCGGCGGGTTTACGCCTTTGAATCTGTTGTAATAGTAATCCCACTGCTGCAGCATAAACGGCATCCAGCCGATTTCATTTTCGACGCTGACGAATTTAAGCTTGGGGTAACGTTCCAGGACGCCATAGAAGATCAGTTCGAAAAACGCGTCGATGATCTCCCGGAGCTTTAGATTCACGCTGCCCCGGTAGTGTTCAACTCCCGCTCTTTTATTCCCGAACACGGTCTCCTTATGGTAACCGTGACCGGTGAGGATATGAAAATGCACAGGCAGGTTCAAATCCTGCGATGCCGCCCAGAATTTGTTGTAGTGCTCCGATTTAAACGGCAGGTCCGGATGCGGCGCTTGCCAGATAATCGCGCCTTTCAGTCCGGCTTTGGCGCACCGTTCAAGCTCTTTTACCGCCTCGTCGATATTGTAGACCGAGATCGCCGCGATACCGAGCAACCGCTTCGGCGACGCGTTACAGTAATTTATCAACCAATCGTTGTAAGCGCGAAAGCAAGCCTCTTGAAGCTGCGCGTCATCCATCGCGAACTGCGGTAATAGATACGTCGGATAAAGCACCTCGGCGCTTACGCCGTCGGTTTCCATCTCTTTGATGCGGTGCGTCGGATCCGATCCCCCGGGATGAGTTTGAAAACTCTCACCGACTTTCAATTGCGGAAAGCGCGGCGCCTTGTCTTTGAAGCCTGCTGGAACCCGCTCAACCAAAATATCCGAAGGTTCCATGACGTGGGAGTCCGAAGAAATGATGACTTCGAAACCGGCCGTGCTTCCATTGTCGACATTGGCCATAAGCTTCTTCTCCTTTGTGACGTACTGACTGTTACGGAAAGCTTTCTTGCGGCATTTCTATCTATCATCACGAGCCGCGAACCGTCAAGATTTTAGGGGAATGGAGTATTGGAGTACGGGAGTATTGGAATATTGGATTTAAAGCCATCACTCCATTATTCCAGCCTCTAGAAGAGTCCTTCCTTCTCCAACTTTTTCACGATGCGCTCGTCGATAATGTCTTCGACTTTTACCCGGCGAATTTGCTCGTTTGTCCTTCCGAGCAGATTGATCACATTACGCAGCCCCTCGACGTTTGGGAAAATGCGCCGGTCATATAGAATCTTCATCATCTCATATCCCGCCGCGGCGTCCTCGACTTTCGCTAACCGTAGGCCCTTAGCGAGGCTTTTCATTACCGCACTCTTGTTTTCGGGCTTGTTGATGAACGCAATGGTGTCGACCATGACCCTGAGCGTTTTTTCAGCGACGTCGGGCGAGCGGTCAATTATACTGCGGCGCGCCATAATGCCAAGACCCTGGTAGGGAATGCCGAGTTTGGCGAGATCGGCCAGGATGCGGAAGCCCTGCCGTTCCATCTGCGCGCCAAACGTGTAGCCCAGGTAACCGCCGTCGACCATGCCGGAGGCGATGGCCTGGGCGATCACCGCCTGATCGCTAACCACGCGCAGCTTGATGCCGTCGCGCTCGGGATTAAGCCCCCAGTGCTCGAACGCGAGCATCGTGAACATCCAGATGCCGCCGCCGATGCTTTGCACCGCGATGGTTTTGCCCTTGAGTTCGGCCGGCGTCTTGATACTCGGGTTGACCACAAACGCTCCATCGAGCTTGTTGATGAGGCCGGCAATGAAGACCAGATCGAGCCCGCCGGCCATCGCGCCGATGGAAGCGCCTGTAGCCGAGCCGGCGTGAAACTGCGTCTCGCCCGAGGCCAGCGCCGCCATCCCCACCTGCCCGCTGCGCACGTTGACCACCTGCGCGTCCAGTCCATGCTTGTGAAAAATACCCGCATCCGCCGCCACGAACAGCACGCCGCTGCGCTCGCTCAGACCGCCGAAAGTAAAGATCACTTTAGACGGAGCCGAAGCGGCATCGACCCGAAACGGCAGCGCGACCGTCAACAGGAACAGCGCGAAAACATTGCATCGAAAAAAGCCGTATTTCATGACTCCTCCGTGGTCGACTGGACCTTCTTGTACTCCTTCAATGACGAAAATTGCAAGGCGAAAGCTCTTAGGATTCAGCTGCCGCAAAACGCAATTGAAGAGTACTGCAGATTTCGATCGACTCCGAGAGCCGGTGGCTTCGGCGAGTCTATCTAGAACGGCTTACTTCGGATCATCGTCAAAGGGCGGCATGGAGGCGCAACGGCGCCCATCACGACCAGCGATCATTACGCTGAGCACGGCGAGTTACAGGAATAAGTCAATGTTCAGGCAGGACCCCAAATCCGCACCTATGGTGTCAAGATTCAATAGTTGAGGACACCTCCGAAGTCTGTAATTTGGATTTCGCTGACGGCGTCTGCGAAATTGGCCAATTTCCGGCAGCCTGCTTTTGATGAAAGGTGAAACCCAACACTGCTGGAAGCATGGAATTGAAAAAGAGAAGCGTCCTTGCGGCCCGCGGGTCAATCTGACCTTTCGGTGTGTTTGCAGGTAACAACCGACAAAGAATCACCACAACTCGGGGCTAGCGTCAAAGAACCGAGCACTCCTCGATCGCACCCTGGTTTGAACGAGAAAGCCGTTATGGTATGAAGGGTAAGGAATACCGATTCTTAAAACGGAGACAAATAGAACGATGGCCATGAAAAAGATTGCTATTTCCTTGCCCGAACCCGTGCTGGAACGGGTCGATAAACTAGCTGCGAGCCGAGGCGAGTCACGCAGTCACCTGATCGCGACCGTGCTTGACCGCGTCGCGCGAGCCAAACACGACCATGACGTCACGGCGCAGATCGACGCGCTGTTTACTGACGAGAAGATCGCGGCTGAGCAGAAGGCCACATCTAAGGACTTCTTACGGATGTCACCATGGCGCGCCGAGAAGTGGTAATCCGCCAGGGCGATTTGTTCTGGGTCGCTTTCACCGGTGGACGCGGCTCCGAGCCCTGGGACCGCAGGCCCGCCCTGATTCTGCAGCACAACCGGTTTAATACGAGTCTCTTAAATACCGTCGTGGTGGTCGCCATTACTTCCAACCTCCGCTACGCATCGCTTCCCGGCAACGTTCGCTTGCGCAAAGGGGAAGGGAATCTGCCAAAGGCATGCGTGGTCAACGTCACACAGATACAGACCATCGACAGAGCGTACTTGATCCAGAAAATAGGAACTCTCTCACCCCATTTGCTGCGACGAGTTTGGGAAGGCATGTGTCTCGTTGCGGAAGTCGATGAATGACGAGCAAAGATATGCGACATCGTAACGAGTAGTCTTCGTTTTGCGCTTGATATTCTCCTAAAGATTACGCGCCGAGCGCAAGGCGGTCTTGATTTCGGTGGACTGGCTGCGCTTGTCACCTCCAGCCAGCAAAATCATTATTTCTTGTCTTCCAGGAATGTGTTCCAGTGCGACAGGCCGCGGTCTATGACGCCGGAGTAGAGCCCGGCGCATTCGATTCTCAACGATCGAGCCGTGATTCAGCCCTATTCGATGCAGACGACGCCGTTAAGAGCTAAAAG
>JBGPIK010000099.1:0-17770 GCA_041484845.1 Binatia bacterium
AAAACGTACTCTTCGCCGCTGCGCCAGATGTCGAGGTTGCGCTCTGTCCATGCGGCTATCTCAGATTTCAACTGGGGTGGATCCCACCGCATACCCTCATTAAAACCGGGATAGCGGGTGGCGCTCCAGACACCCTCAAGATCCTCGTCGCTCGCGCAGCGCAGGACGCATCGCGACGTCGTGAGGCAGGTATCGAGCGCGATAGGCACGGGGAGGGGCTCAGATCGACCTCTTCTATTGCAATCGCAGTACATCCTGCATGCTGTAGAGGCCGTTTTTTTGCCTTGCCAGCCAGCGGGCGGCGCGCAGCGCGCCTTGGGCGAAGGTTTCGCGGCTGTGCGCACGGTGGATAAATTCGAGGCGCTCACCGATGCCGCCGAAGATCACGGTGTGGTCGCCGACGATGTCGCCGGCGCGAACCGAAAGCAGCGCGATTTCTTTTTTGCCGCGTTCACCGACGATGCCTTTGCGGCCGGAGACGGCCACCTGATCGAAATCGCGTCTAAGTCCTTCGGCGACGGCGCGGCCGAGAGCCAAAGCGGTTCCGCTCGGAGCGTCTTTCTTGAAATGGTGATGGGCCTCGATGATTTCGACATCGTAGTCGTCTCCCAGGATCTTCGCGACTTTACCCACAAGACTGACCAGGAGATTGACACCCAAACTCATGTTGGCGGAAAGAAGTACAGGCGTTTGGCGAGCGAGCTTTTTGATTGCCGCCAATTGTTTTTGATCCGACCCCGTCGTACCGATCACGATAGGAATTTTCTTCTTGGCCGCAAGACTCGCATGGCCCAGGGTAGCCGCGGGGGTGCTGAATTCGATGACGACGACCTTGCCTTTCAATAGCGGCAGAAGCTCAGCCGTAACGGGTACGCCGATCTTCCCCACGCCAGCCAGTTCGCCGGCATCCTTGTTCACCTCCGGATTGGCGGAATCTTCTATTGCGCCGACGACTTTCATCGACCCGCTCTCGTGTGCGAGACGAATCACCGTCCTTCCCATCCTTCCCGCAGCCCCGCAAACGATCAGATCCAACATTTTAGCCTCGCACCAGACCGAAGTCGCTCATCGCCTGTTTGAGCTTCTTGACATTTCCCTCGGCCATAGGAGTGAGCGGCAGGCGCAGCTCGCCCGTGCATTTGCCCATGAGCGACAGCGCGGTTTTAACCGGAATAGGGTTGGTTTCAATGAAAACACTGCGAATCAACGGGACGAGCTTGAATTGCAGCTCGCGTCCCTTTTCCCAATTCCCTTTGAGGCAAGACTCGGCGAGTTGAGCCATTTCCCTGGGCGCGATATTGGCCACCGTCGAAATCACGCCCTTGCCGCCCAGCGCCATGAGGGAAAAAGTGAGACTGTCCTCGCCGGAATAAACGGCCAGGTTATCGCCGCACAGGCGGATCACATCGATCGCTTGATCCACCGAGCCCGTGGCTTCCTTCACGCCGGCGATGTTTTTAATTTCAGCAAGACGAGCCAGCGTTTCCGGTTCGATCTTCGATCCGGTGCGCCCGGGAATGTTGTAGACAATGATCGGAAGTCCGACCTCGGCGGCAACTTTCTTATAATGCTGGTAGATACCTTCCTGTGTCGGGCGATTGTAGTACGGAGAAATCATCAGCGCGCCGTCGGCGCCGGCCTGCTCGGCTGCGCGGGTGAGGCGAACGGCTTCGTCCGTTGAGTTCGAGCCGGTTCCGGCGATGACCGGGACCCGCTTGTTCACGGCTTTGATGACCGCGTTGATCATTTCGTCATGTTCTTGATGGCTTAAGGTCGCGGACTCGCCCGTGGTCCCGCACGGAACGATGCCGTGAGTGCCATTTTGGATGTGGAAGTCCACTAGACCTTCCAAACTTCGCCAATCGACTTTGCCGTTTTTGAACGGCGTTACCAATGCCACCATGGAGCCGGTAAACATGACAACTCTCCTAGGGAACTTTCACAGTTCCGTGAAAGACTTCTTGCGCCCCGCCCGTCATATACACGCGATTATTGTCCCGCCACTCGATCAACAAGTCCCCGCCTTTGAGATGAACCGTGACTTCACGTTCGGTCCGACCCGTAAGTACTCCGGCAACGCCAACCGCTGAGGCGCCCGTGCCGCAAGCCCAAGTTTCTCCCGCACCGCGCTCCCAGACGCGCATTTTGACTTCATCCGGGCTGATAATCTTGATGAACTCGGTATTCACCCTCTTGGGAAAGAAAACATGGTGCTCGAAGCGCGGGCCGATCTTTTCCAGATCGAGACCGTCGATCTCGTCCAAGTAAACCACACAGTGGGGGTTCCCCATCGACACGCAGGTGACCTCGTAAGTGGCGCCGTCAACCGCCAGCGGGCGACTGATGATTTGCCCATCGGCATCGACGGGGATGTTTCGCCCCTCCAGGATCGGCTCGCCCATGTCCACTTCGACCGATTCGCCGATAATCTTCGGACGGATGATGCCGGAAAGCGTTTCGACTTCCAGCGCCGTCTTCCGCGTAATGCCGTGATCGTAAACATACTTCGCGAAGCAACGGATGCCGTTGCCGCACATTTCCACCTGGCTGCCGTCGGCGTTGTAGATCTCCATCTTGAAGTCGGCGACTTTGGAGGGATGGATCGTAAGGAGCTGATCCGCACCGATACCAAAGCGACGATCGCAGAGCTGCCCCGCGACCGCGCCCAGATCCGGGATGTCCCTTTTCAGGCAATCGACAAAGATAAAATCGTTCCCGCAGCCGTGCATCTTGGTAAATTCGAGTTCCATGACTCTTGAACTTTTGAACCTTTGAATGTTCTATTGCAACGCCGCGGGAATCGTCTCCCCCCGGATCAGATCTTCGAGGCGCTCTCTCGCCCGAATCACAAAATACTTGTTGCCATCGACGAGAATCTCCGGCGGTTTCGGGCGGGAGTTATAATTGGATGCCATTGTGAAACCGTACGCGCCGGCACTCATAACCGCCAAGAGATCGCCGCGCCGCGGCCGCGTTATTTCGCGGTCCTTGGCGAAAAAGTCGCCGCTCTCGCAAATCGGCCCGACCACGTCGGCGACAATTTTCTCCCCGCCATTTTCAACCACGGGACAAATCGCCTGGTAAGATCCGTACAGCGCGGGGCGGATGAGATCGTTCATGCCGCCGTCAACGATGACGAATGTCTTGGCGTCGGTTTCCTTGATGAACTGTACTTCGGTAACCAAGATGCCGGCGTTGCCGACGATGACGCGCCCCGGCTCCAAAATCAGCGTCACGTCGAGACCCCGCAGACCCTCGACGATGGCCTTGGCGTATTCTTCTGGATGGGGCGGCATTTCGTCGTTATAACTGATGCCCAGCCCGCCGCCCAGATCGAGATAGCGAAGTTGGGCCCCTTCGTTCTTGAGCGGCCCCATCAGCACACGATCGAGATATTCCCGAACGCGCGCCAGCGCGTCGACGAACGGCGCGACCGAAGTGAGCTGCGAACCGATATGGCAATCGATGCCCACCACGTCGATGTTAGGCAACGAAGCCGCCTTTTTGTAGGTATCCAGTGATGTCTTGATATCCACGCCAAACTTGGCCTTTTTCATCCCCGTAGAAATATAAGGATGGGTCTGCGGATCGACATCGGGATTGATGCGCAGGCTGATGGGCGCCTTCTTGCCGGCAGCGCCCGCGATATCGTTCAGCGCGATCAGCTCTTGTTCGGATTCCACGTTGAACATCAGTATTCCGGAATTGAGAGCGTATTCGATCTCTTCTTTTTTCTTTCCGACGCCGGAGAAAACGATCTTCTGCGGATCGGCGCCTGCTTTCAGCGCGCGAAAAAGCTCGCCGCCCGAAACGATATCGAATCCACTTCCCTGCTTGGCAAACACCCGGAGCAGGGCGATATTGGAATTGGCCTTGACCGAGAAACAAACGATGTGCGGTACCGCGGCGAACGCCTCATCAAATACGCGAAAGTGGCGCTTCAAGGTTGCGAGACTGTAAACATAAGCCGGCGTGCCGACCTCTTGGGCGATGCGCTTGAGCGGCACGCCCTCTGCAAACATCTCGCCGTTACGGTATTCAAAATAATTCACTAGGGCCCCCGCACGATCTCAACTTCGTTGGACGGTGCACTCAACGACCCGTCAATGAGCTGAGAAGATACACGATAACGGTAAATGGCGTTGGCTTGCACCTGTTCGTCGATGAAACGGTATTGCTTCTGCTTAACGAATCGTTCGCGGTCCTCCACATTGACCGTCGTCAGCGGTCGATACGGCACCGGGCAGTCGCGGCAACTTTGAGAGATCTCTTTACGGAAGATGACAAAGCTCACCAGATCGTTCACTTCGCCGCCGCCTACGTATCGTGCCGGCCGGCTCCAGGTAAGGCTTATGCCGGCGCGTTCCTGTTGCGCGGTCAGATTGTTGATCGTTTCCGGAGTCACCAGCTCCGGCGCGTGCGGATCACCTTTCTTGCCGCAAGCGGAGCCCATGATGACTAGGAGAAAAACAGCAAGGACTAGTCGCTTCATCTACACCCTCAATTCTTTCAACCGCCGGATAACATTGCTTCTCGCCGTGCCGCCCATCGCCCGGCGGCGTTCCACCATCGCTTCGACTGACAGATACCGGTAGACGTCTTTCTCTATTCTAGCGGAAAACCGTTTCAGTTCCGCAAGCGGCAACTCTTCAATGCGCCGGCCTTGAGCGAGACAATGCTGCACGATCTTACCCGCTACGCCGTGCGCTGCGCGAAACGGCAGCCCTCGTCCGACGAGATAATCCGCCAGATCCGTGGCATTCATGAAGCCGTCTTGCGCCGCCGCCAGCATTTTATCCTTTCTCGCCTTTATACCGCCAATGAGCTCGCGAACCATGGCCAAACTTGCTCTAACCGTGTCCACCGTGTCAAACAGGGGTATTTTGTCTTCCTGAAGATCGCGGTTGTAAGCTAGCGGCAATCCTTTCATGATCGTCAGCATGGCATTCAGATGGCCAAAGACTCGGCCGGTCTTGCCGCGGATCAGTTCCGGCACATCGGGATTCTTTTTTTGCGGCATCATCGAGCTGCCTGTGCAATAGCGATCGGGCAGCTCGACAAACGCGAATTCCTGACTCGACCACAACACCAACTCCTCCGCCAGGCGACTCAAATGGACGAATAATATTGCCGACGCGGAGAGAAATTCAAGAATGAAATCACGATCGCCGACGGTATCGATGCTGTTTTTCGATACCGCGGGAAAATTCAGCAACCGGGCGACATAATCACGGTCGATCGGAAACGTAGTCCCGGCCAACGCGCCGGCGCCCAACGGCAGCACGTTGACGCGTTCAAGGCAATCGGCAAACCGCTCGCGATCGCGATCGAACATGTCGTAGTAAGCCAGCAGATGATGGGAAAACAACACCGGCTGCGCCCGTTGCAGGTGGGTGTAGCCAGGCATGATTACATCGATGTGCCTCTTTGCCGCGCGCCCGAATTCGCGCTGCAGTGCTTTCAAATTTTCAATGATTAGCGCCACTTCTTCGCGCAAGTAAAGGCGCATGTCGAGCGCCACCTGGTCGTTGCGGCTGCGCGCCGTATGGAGTTTGCCGCCGACGGCGCCGATTTTCTCCGTCAGCCGGCGCTCGATGTTCATGTGAACATCTTCATCTGCCGCGGAAAAAACAAATTGGCCCGCTTCAATCTCGCGCTGCACGGCCTTTAGCCCGCGCACGATCTTTTGCGCATCCCGCGCCGAAATGATGCGCTGGCGCGCCAGCATCTTGGCATGGGCAATGCTGCCGGCGATATCGTGCTGGTAAAGGCGCGCATCGACGTCGACCGACGCCGTGAACGCAATCACCGAGTCCGCCGTGGCGGAAGCGAACCTCCCGCCCCAGAGCTTGGCTTTGTTCTCCTTTGAGCCCTTCAATCTCGAACCCTTACCCCTGCTTGAGTCGCCGCAGCCTAAGTCGCAACGCATTGAGCCGGATGAAACCCTCGGCGTCGCCTTGATGGTAAACCTCGTCCGCTTCGAATGTCGCCACGTCCGGATCATAAAGCGAACCGTCCGATTTCCGTCCGGCAACCGCGACATTGCCTTTAAACAGCTTGAGGCGGACACGGCCGCTCACGTCGGCTTGCGCCGCGTTGATGGCTTTTTGCAGAACTTCCCGTTCCGGAGAGAACCAGTAGCCGTAATAGATCATCTCGGCGTAGCGCGGCATCAACGAATCACGCAGGCGCATGACTTCGCGATCCATCGTAATTGATTCCAAGCCGCGGTGCGCGGCGTGAAGCAACGTGCCGCCCGGGGTTTCGTAGACCCCGCGGGATTTCATGCCGACATAACGGTTCTCAACCACGTCCGCGCGGCCGATGCCATGCTTGGCGCCAAGGTCGTTCAGGCGCGCGAGCAAGTTCGCCGGCGACAACTTGCGCCCGTTGAGCGCCACCGGATCACCGCGTCGGTAATCGAGCTCGATGTACTCCGGGCGATTGGGCGCCTTCTCCACCGGGCGCGTCCAAACAAACATGTCCGCCGGCGGCTCCTTCCAGGGATCTTCGAGAATGCCGCCTTCGTAACTGATGTGAAAAAGATTCCGATCGGTGCTGTAAGGCCGTGCCTTGGTGACCGGAACGGGAATGCCGTGCTTGCGGGCGTAGGCGATCAAGCTCGAGCGCGCGTTGAGATTCCAAATGCGCCAGGGTGCAATTACTTTGACGTTCGGCTTTAACGCGTAATAGGTAAGCTCGAAGCGGACTTGATCATTTCCCTTACCGGTGGCGCCGTGCGAAACCGCGTCCGCGCGTTCTTTGACGGCGACGTCGATCTGCCCTTTGGCAATCAGCGGCCGGGCGATGGACGTTCCCAACAGGTAAGCGCCCTCGTAGACGGCGTTGGCGCGCAGCATTGGAAAGACATAATTTTTCACGAACTCTTCTCTGAGATCGCCGACGATCACTTTGCTCGCGCCGGTCTTAATCGCTTTGCGCTTGATCGCCTGGAGATCTTCTCCTTGCCCCAGATCCGCGCAGAACGCGATGACCGCACAGCCATACTCCTCTATCAGCCAGCGCAGAATGACCGAAGTATCCAATCCTCCCGAATATGCCAGAACGACCTTGTTGACTTTCATCGTACCTTTCTCAAACCCCTGTTTCCGCCCCGATCTATTTTTTTATTCGTTGAACTTTTGAACGCTTGAACCTTTGAACCCTTAACCGCCGTGAGCAACCAGACCATGATCGCCTTCTGCACATGGAGGCGATTTTCCGCTTGGTCGAAGGCTATGCAGTGCGGCCCTTCCATCACTTCTTCGGTGATTTCCTGTCCGCGATGTGCCGGTAAACAATGCATGACCGCTACGTCGTCCTTTGCCAACGAGACGATACCCTCGTTGACTTGATAATTCTTGAACGCTTTCATGCGCGCCGTGGCGTCCCATTCCTGTCCCATACTCGCCCAGACATCCGTGTAGATCACGTCAGCGCCGTGCACAGCCTCTTCAACCGAATGGGTCACGTTGAGCCGCGCGCCGTTCTTCCTGGCCCGAGCTTCAATTTCCCTGTTGGGCTCATAACCTTTGGGACACGCGACGACAAAAGAAAACGGGATCTTTTCAGCGGCTTCCATCCATGAATGGACCATATTGTTGCCGTCGCCGACGAAGGTAATTTTGAGCCCCTCCAGTTTTCCTTTGTGCTCCAACAGCGTCAGGCAATCGGCCAACACTTGGCACGGGTGGTAAAGGTCGGTGAGCGCATTGATAACCGGGACAGAAGCGTAGCGCGCCATTTCGTCCAATGTTGCCTGGGCGAAAGTACGCACGACAATCAGGTCCACCCATCGGCTCAAGCTGCGCGCGCAATCGGCGGGCGTTTCACGCACCCCCAGCTGAACCTCCGTCGGGGCGAGAAAAACCACGTGACCGCCGAGCTGGAGCATGCCGATCTCGAATGTTACGCGGGTCCGCAGGCTCGGCTTTTCGAACAGCATGGCGAGCCCTTTGCCCGCCAGCAGGCGGTGGTCCCGGCCGCTCTTTTGTTTGCGTTTGAGCTCACCGGCCAGCCGTAAGATCGCCAGGATCTCCTCGCGACTCCAGTCTTCAAAACTCAACAGGTCTCGCTTGCTCATGATTGATCCCGTTCGTGTTGTTATTGGCGCGCGAGAATATTTTCAAGGATGGACAGTCCCCGCTCGATTTCCTTGGGCGTGATCGTTAACGGCGGCACAAAGCGTAGAACCTTATATGCGGTGCAATTGAGCAGGAGCCCCTCCGCCATACAGGCCTCGACGATCTTGGCGCCTTCCATCTCCAGCTCCAGCCCAAGGATGAGGCCCTTACCGCGAATGCTGCGCACAAAAGAGAACCGCTGCTGCAATTTTTCCAGCCCCTGAACGAACAGTTTTCCCATTTTGACACAGTTCTTGAGCACGCCGCCTTTCAGTAGGGTGTTCATCACTGCCAAACCGACGCTGCAAGCGAGCGGGTTTCCGCCAAATGTTGAGGCGTGACTTCCGGGGATAAAACTCTTCGCTACCTCTTCTCGCGCCAGCATGGCTCCGAACGGCAGTCCGCCACCCAACGCTTTGGCTAAGGTCATGATGTCGGGTTGCATCCCGAAATGTTCGTAACCGAAGAGCTTTCCGGTTCGTCCCATGCCGGTCTGGACTTCATCGAAGATCAGCAATAAGCCGCGGCGATCGCAGAGTTCTCTAAGACCCTGGAGATAATTTTCATCGGGAACGTTGACCCCTCCCTCGCCTTGTATGGGTTCGACCAGAATCCCGACCGTCTTGTGCTCGTCGACCGCCTCCTCGGCGGCCCTGAGATCGTTGTAAGGGATGTACCGGAAACCTTCGGGCAAAGGATCGTAACCGGCGCGGACCTTTTCCTGACCGGTGGCGGTTAAAGTTGCGAGGGTACGGCCGTGAAATGAGTTGTGTGCCGTGAGGATCTCGTATTTTCCGCCGCCATGCTCGCCGCCGTAGCGCCGCGCCAGCTTGATCGCCGCCTCGTTAGCTTCCGCGCCGCTATTGCAAAAAAAAACGCGGTCGGCAAAAGAGTGGCGGCACAACTCCCGCGCCAATTCGGACTGCGGTTGAATGTGGTAGAGATTGGAAACGTGCAGCAGTTTACGGGACTGCTTTTGGATCGCGCGCACCACGGCGGGATGGCAGTGTCCCAGGCTGTTGACGGCGATCCCGGCTAAGAAATCGAGGTATTCTTTGCCGTCGGCATCCCACACCCGCGTCCCTTTGCCGCGCACCAGCGCGATCGGATAACGTGCGTACGTGTGTGCGACATATTTGTCGGTGAGCTTGGCGACATCGTGATTGTTCATCGATTATTTCCTCACCACCTCGGTCCCCACGCCTTCTTTCGTAAAAATTTCCAAAAGCACGGCATGCTTGACGCGGCCATCGAGAATATGGGTCTTGCCGACGCCGCCTTTGAGCGCCTCTATGCAGCATTCGACTTTCGGAATCATCCCGGCCCCGACGATACCTTCCTGAATCATTTTGCGCGCTTGATTGACCTTCAGGGTGCTCATGAACTCGCCCTTTTTGTCCTTCACTCCTTCGATGTCGGTCATGAGGATGAGCTTTTCCGCATGCAAGGCCTCAGCTATCTCGCCCGCAACCAAATCCGCATTAATGTTGTAGGTCTCGCCGTTTTCGCCGGCGCCCACCGGCGCAATCACGGGTATGAACTTGTTTTCGTCCAGCGAATCGATGACCAGCGGGTTGATGCCGACAATCTCGCCGACCATCCCGATGTCGATAATTTCCGGCGACTCGCCGTTATTCGAAACCGTGACATTCATCTTGCGCGCCAGGATGAGGCCGCCGTCTTTGCCGCTAAGACCGACCGCCATACCGCCGTGCTGATTGATGAGTGTGACGATCTCTTTATTGACCTTCCCCACCAGGACCATCTCGACGATATCCAGGGTCTCCTGATCGGTCACGCGCATGCCGCGGACGTAGCGGCTGGTGATCCCCATCTTTTCCAATGTTATGTCGATCTGCGGACCGCCACCATGCACGACCACGGGATTGATCCCGAGATACTTGAGGAGGACGATATCTTGAGCGAAGCTCGCCTTCAGCTCCTCGTTCTCCATGGCATGGCCGCCGTATTTGATGACGAAGGTCTTGCCGTAAAAGCGTCGAAAATAGGGCAATGCCTCCATCAACACTTCCGCTTTGTTGATGAAACGCTCCATCTGTAATGTCCTCAGCCCAGCAGGCTCTGAAAAACCTTGATCACAGGCTGCTCAAAAAAATCTCCGCTGCGAGGCGCGCAAAATTTGAACGAATTGAACGTTTTGAACCTTTGAACGGTTCACGTTGCAGTACGTTGACGCGCAACGAAGCATAGGAGTCTTCTTCAGCAGCCCGCTAGAGGATATAGCGCGAGAGGTCCTCATTCTTCAAGATGGGAGTGAGCCGTTCGCGGACATATTGGGCATCGATGGCGACTTCTTTGCCCTGCATCTCCGGCGCGCTGAACGAAATCTCATCCAGCAAACGCTCCAAAACCGTGTGCAGCCGCCGGGCGCCAATATTCTCCATGCGCTCGTTTACATCGGATGCGATCAAAGCGATCTCTTCAATGGCATCCTCGCCAAAGTGAAGATGGACGTTCTCGGTTTCCAGTAACGCGGCGTACTGCTTGATCAGGGCGTTCTTCGGTTCGGTGAGGATTCGGACAAAATCCTCTTTGCCGAGAGAACTGAGTTCCACGCGGATCGGAAAGCGACCTTGAAACTCGGGGATCAGGTCCGAAGGCTTGGTGCTGTGAAAGGCACCGGAAGCAACAAACAGAATGTGGTCGGTCTTGACCATGCCGTACTTGGTGTTCACGGTGCAGCCTTCAACGATCGGCAAGAGATCACGCTGCACCCCTTCCCGCGACACGTCGGGTCCGTGCATCGACTCGCGTCCCGCGATCTTGTCGATCTCATCTAAAAAAACGATGCCCGATTGTTCCACCCGGCGCACGGCTTCGGCGATAACTTTGTCCATATCGACGAGCCTGCTTGCCTCCTCTTGGGTAAGGATTTCCATGGCCTCGGGGATTTTGACCGTTTTTTTCTTCGTTTTTTTGGGCATGAGATTGGAAAACATTTCCTTGAGGTTGAATTCCATGCCTTCCATTCCCTGGGGCGTGAGCACTTCGATCATGGGCATCGCCGTCTGGGTCATTTCGATATCGACGAAGCGCTCGTCCATCTTGCCTTCGCGGAGCATTTTCTTTAACTTTTCGCGCGTGCCTTGAACACGGGCGGCGTCTATCGATTCGCCATCCACGGTTGCGGATGCACCCCCCGGCAAGAGCAGATCCAAAATGCGCTCCTCGGCGATTTCCCTGGCTTTGATCTCGACCTTCTGCTTCTCCTCCTCCTTCACCATATTGACGGCGAGGTCGGTCAGATCGCGAACGATCGATTCGACGTCGCGTCCCACGTAACCGACTTCGGTGAACTTGGAAGCCTCGACTTTAATAAAGGGCGCCTGAGCGAGCTTGGCGAGACGCCGCGAAATTTCCGTCTTGCCCACGCCGGTAGGACCGATCATGATAATATTTTTCGGCGCGATCTCCTCGCGCAGATCGTCCGGCACAAGTTGACGCCGCCAGCGGTTGCGCAAAGCTATCGCCACGGCACGTTTGGCGTCGCGCTGGCCAACGATGTAACGATCGAGTTCGGATACGATTTCCCTCGGCGTCATGACCGGCGCCGGCGAGTCATTGGACTCCAACAACGCAACTTTTCCACTTTCATTCATGGGAATAGCTAACTCCTAACAATTTCCCCAGGAAATGCAACGTGCGGCAGACACGAGCGCGACTTGAACATTTTGAACTGTTTGAACCTTTGTTTACCGGCTATGGCAATTCTTCAAACGTAAATTGATCGTTTGTATAGACGCAAATCCCCGCGGCTACGCGCATGGCCTCCTCTGCGATTGTCCGGGCATCCAACTGCGTATGTTTGACCAACACGCGGGCTGCGGCCAAGGCATAGTTTCCGCCCGAGCCGATGGCGATAATGCCGTCATCGGGTTCGACGACATCGCCGCTACCCGAGATCACCAACAGATCCTGAACATCGGCAATAATCAGCAGCGCTTCGAGCCGTCGCAAAATGCGATCCGTGCGCCAGTCTTTGGCCAGCTCCACCGCCGCGCGCTTGAGGTTGCCATTATATTGCTCGAGTTTGGCCTCAAATTTTTCGAACAGGGTAAAAGCGTCCGCGGTCGCGCCGGCAAAACCCGCGATGACGCGGTCGTGATGAAGTTTCCGCACCTTGCGGGCACTGCGCTTCATCACGGTTTGGCCCAAGCTTACCTGCCCGTCCCCGACAACGACGACTTTGCCGCCGTGGCGTACCGCCAGTATGGTTGTAGCTTCAAACATAATCAATTTCCAAGTCTGGGTAACGTTTTGAACGTCTGGAACAGCTTGAACGGCTTAAACCAGCGGCGCGCTTTGTCCAAAACGTTCAAGTCGTTTAAATAGTTCGAGTTGTACCCGACGCCTGTTACCTCTGTTCATGCGCGCGGATGCGCCTTATCGTAAACCGCGGTCAACTGGTCCAAATTCAAATGGGTGTAGCGCTGGGTCGTCGAGAGGCTCGCATGGCCAAGCATCTCCTGAATCACGCGCAGATCGGCGCCGCTGTTGAGCAGATGCGTCGCAAACGTGTGGCGCAAACCATGGGGACTGATCCTGACCTGTATCCCGACCTCCTTAAGATGCTTCTCCAGCAGCCGCGCCACGCTCCGAGTCGTCATTCGCCCGCCGCGATTGTTCAAAAAAACCGGGTTTTCGCCTTTGCACGGCAGATTCCACTTCTTCCTTACCTCTACACTATAGTCCCGGAGCGCGTCGAGTGCCATCTTGCCGATGGGCACGATCCGTTCTTTTGAGCCTTTCCCTAACACGCGAACGATGCCCAGCTCAAAGTCCACATCGCTCCAGTTAAGCCCCACCAGTTCGCTCACCCGAATACCCGTGGAATAGAAGACCTCCAGGATCGCGCGATCCCGGATGTCCAGCGCAGTATGGATCTTGATCCCGCCCAAGAGCTGGAACACATCGTCAACCGACAAAAACTTCGGCAGCGGTTTCTCCTGTTTGGGCGAGTTGATCAGCAGCAACGGATTTTTTTCAAGTTGGTGCGCGCTTACCAGATAACGGAAGAAACCTTTCAATGCGGCCAACTTTCGGCCAATGGAGCTTTTCTTTCGGTCTTTGGTTAGCGCCGCCAAATAGGCCCGGACAGCATGGATATCGACCTTGCGGACATCCACGCTCTTCTTCTCGGCCAAACACAGCTCCCGGTCAATCAGAAACCGCCGGAACTGCGCCAGGTCGCTTAAATAATTTCTCAGCGTGTGCGGTGAAACGTTGCGCTCGTTGCGGAGATGGTCGGCGTATTGTTGGATGAGATCTTCCACGGTTCAGGATGTGCGAGTCGAATGTATCGTACCACAGGCATGCCGCGCTTGGAATATTCATTTCCAAAAATGAATCGAAACGGTTCGGGCAAATTTCAGACCGGAAACCGCCGCTGCGAGAAACTCGCGACGGCTCCGTCGTAGTGATTGCCCGGGCCAGAGAGTTGACGACAGGGGCTATTTGATAGTCAGCGTCAGTGTCCTCTGCGCCTGCCCGCCGAGCGGATCGGTCACTTGGAAGACTAGATTGAAACTTCCCGAGCTCGTAGGAACACCGGCAATCTCCCCGGTGGAGGGATTAAGATGGAGCCCAGGCGGCAAACTGCCCGACAGGATCGACCACGAATACGGCGACTTGCCGCCAGTGGCCCCAAGTGTCACTGAATAAATTCGTCCAACTCGGGGATTTTTTAGACCGTTAGTCCTAATTTTAACAGGAGGATAAGTAGTCAGTGCATATTGTTGATCTATCCACGCACCATGGTCGTCCGCTGTATGAACTGTAAACTGGCTTTTTCCGACCCTTGTGGGCGTTCCAACAATGTTTAGACCGGAAATTTTGAGCCCAGCAGGAAGTGAGCCCAGAGTCACACTTGATATGTACGGAGGAACCCCGCCGTCAATTTCCATTGAAGCGTTATAGTTTGCACGGACTTCCGGAGAAGGGAGAACGGTACTTCCCACAGAAAGGGTGGGCAGGTTGAACCGTGCAGTCAGTGTCGTATCCGACGTCAGGGTCATCCAGCAGCCGGCAGTACCAACACAACCGGCTCCGCTCCATCCAGCAAATACGGATCCCGGCTCGGGCAAGGCCCAAACTTGTACGAACGTTCCGAGAGGATATGTTTCCTCACAATCATTGCCACAGTTAAGTCCTGGTTGAAAGGTGAAAACAGTGCCGTTACCTTTTCCCGACTTATTAATATGAAGTGTCACAGGTCTAAGATCAAATGTCGCTTTGATGATGGTGTCACCCGTAACCGAGACGTTACATGAGCCAGTACCGCTGCAACCTCCGCCGCTCCATCCGATAAATACCGAATCAGACCCCGCGGTCGCTTCAAGGGTGACTGATGTGACGCTATTAAAGGTTTCGGCGCAGTCTCCACCGCAATCAATGGCCGGAGAGGAACTCACCACGGCCCCTTTTCCTGAGCCGTCTTTCTTAACGTTGAGAACGTAGCGCTTGGGAACGAAAAATCCACCTCGGTAAAATCCATGGTGCTTCGGTCCCTCCATGAACTGGCCCCACTGGATGGCTCCATGCGGTGGACCATCTATTTCGTAGACCCAAACCTTCTCAAATTCTCCCGCAAAACCGTTCCACATGTCGCCAGTGACTATGATGTCGTTGCGCCCATTTAAATCGAGGTCGGCGATAGCAGGTACAGCTCCATCCCCAATCGGAAGTTTTTTCGGAAACCCAGAAAGAAGAGTACCATTTCGGTTATATGCTTGAACTTCGCCCATCACACTTTCACCGTAGGTGTGACTCGTAATTACGATGTCAGGAAGCCCATCGCCGTCGACGTCGCCTACAACGGGAGACGAGTTCCCTTTCCATCCGCCTGTCGGGACGGGCCAGCCCGGGAAAATTGAACCGTCTCCGCGAACTGCAGTAAGGAAGCCATCCGTTTGCACAATAATCTCCGGAATGCCGTCACCGTCTAAATCCGCAAGTGCGGGAGCAGTCATATAGTCCGCAGAGCCTTCGATTGGAATGGTTCTCTTGAGATTTCCGTGATTTGAAAAAATATAAATGCCATTAGGAGTACTCAACGAGCCGTACGTACCCAACGAGCCGTACGCAATAATTTCTGGTGACCCATCGCCATCGACATCACCTATCGCGAGATAGTTATCCGGAGCGCCACCAAACGTAACAGGAAAGCCACTCAATGGTGTGGCGTCGCGACGGAAAGCGTACAGATTAGACCCGCACACCCCGCTACAACTACTTTCGGACGCAGTTACCAATTCTGGATACCCATCGCCGTCCAGGTCTGCAATTGCCGAAGTGTTTAGTCTTTGTGGCCAGCCCCATGCGGGCCAACCCGGAAGCTGAGTACCATCGGCTCGATAAGCATGAAGCCCACCGTCTTCCTCCTGAATAAAGATTTCATCAACGCCGTCCCCGTCAATATCGCCAAGGGAAGGCGGGTAGTCGGTGTAATTGGCGCTATTTCGCGGCCATCCTGGAAGCGTATTGCCATCGCCAGTGTAGGCATTAATCTTGGAGATTAGAGGAAAATTGTCTGGCATAAAGCCAGCGACGACTTCGTAACCGCCGTAATCCCTGGACAACTCGCCCAATGCCGGATAGGCAACACTGAGTATGTCTGTCACTGGCCAACCTGGAACGAGAGTTCCGTCGTATTTCCAAGCGTAGAGCGGTCCGCTACTTATCCCTGAGACAATAATCTCTGGATTCGGTTCTCCCGTTATATTCCCCACCAACGTATGAATTTTTGGACCTACGAAATAACTGCCGGGTAAATGCAACGTCTTGACCGGGAAGCCCAACTTAAGATGTGGATCAATTTCGACTGTCACAACGTCGCCACTCGGGAATGAAAGAGTATAAAGTCCTCCCGTTGTTGGGCTCCATTCAGCAGAATAAATTCCATCTCCGGCTGCCTGATCGGCGCCCAGACCATCATCGCGAAGTGTGATTACCTGGCCGCCAGGGTCGATGATTACGTTTATATCGCCATTTGGTTTCTCACAATTGATGTGCAGTGCCGAAATGACCAACGGTCTTGCCGACCCCCAGCGAACGGGCGACTCTTTCAGAAAGTCATCGATGCCGTACGGTCGTAAACGAGCGAAGACAACAGAATTCGAGCAAGTCAAAGAGCCATAGGCATTGAGCCTCTTTGAAGTGATAAACAAATCGTCGCCGCCTCCGGCTTGACATTTATAATTATCTCCGCCAGCAAGAATAAGATTCTTGATAGCTTTCCAGTCCTTAGCTGGATCATGGGCTGCGATAAGAGCAGCAACACCCGTTACATGAGCTGCCGCCATGGAGGTTCCGCTGTAAGTCGAGTACGTATTCCCAATCGTTGTGCTCAGAATGTTCTCACCCGGAGCGCCAATATGAACAGTTCGCTTGCCCCATCTTGATTCATTCGATTTACAACCTCCGCGGCCCGTGGCAGCCACAGAAATAACATTTGGGAGATAAAGCGTGGCGGGATACGCTTGCACAATGTCGTCACTACCCCAGCCGTTGCCCGCCGCAGTAATGAAAAGTATACCGCGCTGTAAATGGGCATTAACCGCGTCAAACAGCGCCTGAGAGTAACCGTACGACCCCCAGCTGTTATTAGTGGCGACGATATTTACACCCCGGTCTTTCATCGTTTGAACGTATTCTAAACAATCTATCGCGTCCGCTACTGTTCCGAAGCCATCAGCGCCCATGAATTTGCAAGCCATGATCCGGACGTTCCATGCAATACCGGTGACGCCGAGCGAGTTATTTCCCACAGCACCAATTATCCCGGCGACGTGCGTTCCATGATTGTTATCATCCATTGGATCGGAATCGTCATTGAATGTGTCAATCCCGTAGCAGTCATCGATGTAGCCGTTACCGTCATCATCGATGCCGTTATTATTGCAGTCGGCTTCGTTGCGCCACATATTCGCGGTGAGATCCGGGTGCGTATAATCGATCCCGGAATCTATGACCGCGACAACAACGTTCCTATTACCGGTCGTAATATCCCACGCAGGAACCGCCTTGATGTCTCCTGGAAGTGTGTCTTGAAGGTTCCATTGCAACGGAAAGGACGGATCGTTCGGAGCACCGAGATGCTCAATAACATAATTGGGTTCCGCGTAGAGAACGTCAGGATTGCCTCGGTACGCCTTCATCACCGCCGGAACAGATGTGCCTTGAGGAAGTTTGACCAGCTCCAAGTTCCGTGTGTGCCGGAACCTTTTGATCGGGGTGGCCTTGTGCCGGCCATGAACAGCAGACTTCGCGGCGGGAGGGACATTGTCTTTGAAGCGCACCAGAAGCTCATCGGGCGCATAAGGAAGAAAATCTGCTACGCCGCCGCCCGGACGCCGCGAACGCGATATAACTTGCCCGTCAGCCGTGCGGGTGATTATGGGCTCGTCGGGAGCGTCGGCCGCCGGGGTTCTCGCAGCTGCAAGGAGCAGAAACCCCAAAACACAAACGAGAATCGGAGTTGTCGATTTCATAGGCACCCCTCTTACTGAAAGACAAAAGTGATGGGTAGCTCGATACGCGTTAACTTGACGATGTGGTGTGGCTGAGTAAGCACTTGTGTCACCATGGTGCCCGGAGGTGGATTGCTCTCGTGGACGAAGACGTTAAGC